>JBHHZI010000160.1:0-6945 GCA_046757965.1 Acidobacteriota bacterium
TGGCCGCCGCGAGGGCCTTGATCGACCCGAGGAACAGTTCGCTGTTCTCCACGGCAGCTTTCTTCAGCCGGGAGATGTACTGCTGCAGCGTCTCGGCCATGGCGTTGAACGTGTCCGCGAGTTCCCCGATCTCGTTGCGCGACCGGACGAGGACCCGCGCCGTGAAGTCCCCCTCGGCAAAGGCCACCGACGAGTCCGCGAGCCAGCGGATCGGCCGACCGATCCACCCGGCGAACAGAAAACCCAGCACCACGGCGCCGCGCGCCGTCACGACCGTGTAGAACCGCGTGTCGGATTTCATGATCTCCACGAACGAGTACGCCAGGTTCTCGTCGGCCTGGACGAACACGCCCCAGCCATGCCGGGTCGTGAAGTAAGCGCCAAGCAGGGTCGACTGCCGACCGCTGGCGTCGGGAGCCGTGAACGGCATCACCCGGTTGCCGCCACTGGCGATGAACTCGTTGACGATGTCGAGATCACGATGGTCCGCCGTCCCCAGGATGCCAGGCGCCGATGGCGCCGTGAACAGGTCACCTGCCGGGGTCAGCGCGAACAGGGTATAGCCGCCCGACGACCGCTCGGCTTCCCGCCATACCGAACTCATGTTCGACAGCGCCGAGAGAACGCCGACGCGGCGCCCATCGCGCAACACCGGGACCGACATCAGGACCGCAGGTCCGCCGGCCTCTTCGCTGTAGAACGGCTCCCCGATGTCGACCGCTCCCGACCGCCCGGTGTTCATCTCGCGGGCAAAACTGTCGGCGAGCAAGGCCTCGACGTTGTCCTTGACCTCGAATCCCTCGTGAACGGCGGTCACCCAGTCGCCGTCCCGATGCGTGTAGCGGAGCATCAGGATGCCGTCGGTGATGAACCGGGAGAGTGTCCGACGACGCGCCAGATCCACGCGCAGCGATCGCCTGTCGGCGATGTCGGCGCGCTCCGAGAGCGCCTCGGAGACGACGTCGAGGATCTGGCGCTGGCCCTCGACGTAGGAATCGAGATGGTTGGCCAGCGACGACGCCAGCCCGAGCTGATTGACCTGCTGCTGTGTCTTGAGCGCCTCCCTGTTGCGCTCGATCAGCTTCGAGGACAGCGTGATCACCGGCAGCGTCCCCAGCAGCAGGAAGATCGCAGCAAGAACCCAGGCGACCTTGTACTGCCTCGGACGCCGACCGCGTATCGGCACCAGCGCCAGAAGGTCCGGGCCGAGATGGGGAAGGGATTCGAGGGGATCCAGTTCGGTCACGGCCCGTCCCCGGGGGAACAGCCACCGGTCAGGATCCGTTGCCGTCCTGGTTCATCTCGCCGGCGCGCGCCTGGTGGTCCGCCAGCGCCTCGGCAACGGCCTTCTCGGCAAGCACGGAACACCGGACCTTCTCCTCTGGCAACCCGCCAAGCGACTCCGCCAGCGCCGCGTCACGCAGACCGGCCGCCTCGATGATGGTCAGACCGTGGAGGATCTCTGTCAGGCGGCTGGCCGCGGCAATCGCCGCCACACAACCCAGCGCCTTGAAGCGAGCCTCCCGGATCACCCCATCCGTGATACGAAGGGTCAGCCGGACGGTGTCCCCGCACGCCGGGTTCGATACCCACGCTTCCGCGTCTGGCGCCTCGACGACGCCCACGTGCCGCGGATTGTGAAAGTGGTCGAGTACCGTCTCGTTGTACCGGATCGTCCGCTTCACCTTCTCACCCGTCGAATCTAGGGTCCGGATCTCCAGCGAGCAAGGGCAGGAAACACGCAACCTGATGATATGATGCGCTTTTTTCCCGGTACGTGTCGATGGGCCGTCAGGGACGACGCGACGGCGCCGGCAGCGGCGGATCGATGACGCCGGGTTTGCTGGTCAGGCCGAGGGGTTCCTCGGCGAGAATGCCCAGGAACACCTGCACGCACTCGGTGTCGAACTGTGTGCCGGCGAACCGCGTGAACTGATCCACCGCGAGTTCGAGGGGCTTGGCCGAACGGTACGGACGGTCGGACGTGATGGCGTCGAAGGTGTCCGCGATCAACGTGATCCGGGCCTCGATGGGGATCTCGTTGCCCTTGAGGCCGTCGGGATACCCCTTGCCGTCCCACCGCTCGTGGTGGTGCTTCACCGAGCAGATGTAGCGGCGCAACGGCTTCACGGGCTCGAGGATCTGAGCCCCGATGACCGGGTGGGCCTGTATCAGGCAGACCTCCGACGCGCTGAGACGGCTCGGTTTGAGCAGCACGGCCTCCGGCACACCGATCTTGCCGATGTCGTGCATGAGCGCCGCGTTGCGGATGTCCTCGCAGACCTCTCGGTCCAGACCCATGCGGCGGGCGAGGAGATAGGCGAAGCGGCTCACGCGGCTGGAATGTCCCGCGGTGTAGCGGTCCTTGGCCTCCAGTGCCGTGGCCAGCGCCTGCATCGTCTGCAGATAGGACGTCTCGACGTCATCGTGGGCCTGCCTGAGCGCCTCGAGCATCTCCTCGAGCTGCCGGTTGCGTCCCCTCAGAACGCTCAGGAGGTCCTCGTTGTCGGCCCGCAGGCGGGACAGACGGATCAGCGACATGATGGTCAGTCGGAGATCCTCCCGACCGTACGGCTCGGTCAGGAACCGATCAAGGCCGGCGTTGTTGATCGTGTAGACGGCCGCATCGAGTTCCTCGGTGCCGGTCAGGAGCACCTTCCGGCAGCGCGGAAACCGCTCGTTCACGATCTCGAGGAAACGGTCGCCGGGCAGATCCGGCGTTCCCATGTCCGTGATGACGATGTCGACACTCTTGCCCTGGCGCTCGAGAGTGTGAATCACCTCGAGGCCCTCCGTCGCCGACGGCAGGGTCACCACGGCATAGTCGGCCGGGACCATCTCCTCCAGGTCGGCGCGCATGTCGTCGATGCCATCCGCGCGGGAGTGCACACACACGATGTAGTGTTGCGGGGAGAGGGTGGACAGGACCGACGGCTTGGGTGTCATGGCATCTTCTCCCGCCGGGTGCCGGAGGTGGCCCCGGGGCGGACGGCGCAAACATAGGTCCCGGGCACGCCGTAGGCCACAGCCGGCGCGTTGACAGGTGGACATCACGCGGCCTAGAATGTGGGCTGTAAACTACTGGAATATCAGTGTTTCTGCTCTATCAAACGATGACCTGGGCGGCCGTGGCAGGAGTCCCGTTCTACGCCCTGGCCGTCATCGCCCGCCACCCTCGTCGCTGGCGGGAGGTGCGCGAGCGGTTCGGATTGATCGAACATCGCACGGGCGAGGTCATCTGGATCCAGGCAGCCTCCGTGGGCGAACTCCAGGTCGCCCGGGTACTGGCGAACGCCCTGCAACACCGGGAGCCGGAACGGGCTCTGCGACTGTCGGTCACGACACCAGCGGCGCGGCGGCTGTTGCGGGCAGGTGTCCACGCCGCCGATGCATTCACCTTTCCCGTGGATCTGCCGCTGGTCATGAAGCGGGCCATCGCGGCGGTGCGGCCCAACCTGTTCGTCGCCATCGAGACCGAGATCTGGCCGAACCTCTACGACGGTCTGCGGCGGGCGAACGTACCGATCGTGCTGGTCAATGGCCGCATCTCCGATCGGTCCTGGCCCCGCTACCGCCGGTTGCACCGCCTCTTCCGGCCGCTCCTCAACTCCATCCGACTGGTCTGCGCCCGCACCCAGCAGGACGCGGAACGGTTCGTCGCCCTTGGCGTGCCAGCCGAGCGCGTGCACGCCGCCGGAGATCTCAAGTTCGACCGCCCTCCCCCTTCGCCGATCGCCCTGCCGGCGCGGCTGGCTCGCTGGATGACCGACCGGCGGGTTCTCATCGCCGGCTCCACCCACGCCGGCGAGGAGAACATCGCCCTGGCCGCCGCCGAGGCGGCGGCGCACGCCGGCAAGGCGCCCGTCACCGTGATCCTGGCTCCCCGCCACGCCGACCGGTTCGGCGAGGTGGCCCGCCTGCTCGAGACGTCCGGTCGTCCCTGGGCGGCGCGGACCGCGCTGCCGGCCAACCCGGCGGTCCGACCCGACAAGCCGGTCTACGTCATTCTTCTGGACGGTCATGGCGAACTCGCCAGCCTCTACGCTCACGCGGACGTGGCCTTTCTGGGAGGCACGCTGGTGCCGGTGGGCGGGCACAACCCGCTGGAGGCGGCTGCGGCCGGGACCGCGACGGTGTCCGGACCTCATCTGGCCAACGTACGTCACACCATGAACGTTCTCGCCAGGACCGGTGGTGCCGTGATCGCCAGGGGTGAACGGGACGCGGTGCGTCATCTCTCCCGCCTGCTGTCGGACCCGGCCGAGAGTTCCCGTCGCGGCACCGCTGCACGCCGCACCGTGGAGGCCCACCGGGGAGCCACAGGGCGAGTGGTCTCCATCCTCGAGCCGCTCCTGCGGGCCACCGCCACGTGAGCACCCACACCTCGCATATGACGTGGCGCCCGCAACGATTCCTGGCCCCGCTGTCGCTGCTCTACCGGCAGGCGACGATCTGGCGCAATGATCTCTACGATCGCGGCTGGCTCACGAGCTCGGGTGCGGGCGTGCCGGTCCTGTCGGTCGGCAATCTCAGCGCGGGTGGAACGGGCAAGACACCTCTGGTGGCGCTGCTGTGCACTCGCATCGAGGCCGGGGGACGCCGACCGGCCGTGGTCAGCCGCGGCTACGGCGGCCGGAACGCCCGCCGCCCTGGCGCTCCGGCGCTGGTGGTATCGACCGGTGCCCCCCACACTGTCCCCGTGTCCCCCGCGGAATGCGGCGACGAGCCCGCGATGCTGGCTCGCCTCCTGCCCGGCGTGCCGATCATCACCGGACGGGATCGCGGCGAGTGTGCCCGCGTTGCCGTCGACCTCTTTGGCGCCGATCTGATCGTCCTGGATGATGGGTTCCAGCACCGGAGGCTGCGACGGGAGATGGACCTGGTGACGCTCGACGCCGCCACACCGCTGGAGCGCACGCGGGTGCTCCCGGCCGGTCCGCTGCGCGAGGGGCCGGAAGCTCTGCGCCGCGCCCACGCGGCCGTGGTCACCCGGGCGGACGATGACGGCCTGTTTGCGCACCGCGCGGCGGAGATCGCCGCCCGGTGTCCCGGCCTGCCCATCTACCGGTCGCGGCATGTCCCTTGCCGGCTCCGCCGGCCACAGGAGCCGTCCAGCGACAGCGGGCAACCCCTGTCGGACCTGACGGACCGACCGGTGGCCGCGTTCGCCGGCCTTGCTCAGCCGGACGCCTTCCGCAAGACCCTCGAAGACCTGGGGGTCCGGCTGGTCCGCTTCGATGCGTTCCCCGACCACCACCCGTTCACGGCGGACGAGGTGCAATCGATCGTGGCCTCCGGCGTGCAGGCGGGCGCCACCCTCGTGCTCACCTCGGCCAAGGACGGCGTGCGTCTGCCGGCAGCGGTGGCGACCGATCCCCGGCTGCGGATCCTGGACATCGAGGCCCGTGTCGACGGACTTGAGCGACTTGTCGAATCGATCCTCACAGGCTGCCCGAGACCATGATGCCCGTTCCTCTCTCGTCGGTGAGATCTGCTAGTCTGCCGCCTGTCGCCGTGGCCGGAGCCTGCACAGCATGACTGCCGTCCCTCAGGTTCTCGATCTGATCCAGGCCGGCACCCGCCACCTCAGCCGCGCCCATGCCCTGGCCATCGGCCGCCGCCTCGGCGACGCGCTGTTCATCCTGGCACGGTCGCGCCGGAGGCTCGCCCTGGCCAATCTCCAGCTTGCCCTGGCTGACACGCTGAACCGCGCCGAGCGGCGGCAGGTCGGACGGCGTGTCTTTCGCCACTTCGGGGAGGTCCTGGTCGAGACCCTGCTGCTTCCCGACATGGTCGCCGACGGTCTGGAACGCCACGTCCGCCACGAGGGCTGGGAGCACCTGCAACGCGCCGTGAATCGTGGCAAGGGGGCCATCGTCTTCACCGGCCATTTCGGCAACTGGGAGGTCGTGGCACTTGCCCAGGGCGCCCGGGGAATCCCCATGGATGTCGTCGGCAGACCGCCCGACAACCGCAAGCTCGCCAGTCGTCTCGAGAGGGTCCGGCAGATGAACGGCAACCGGAGCATCGACAAGCACGACGCCGTGCGCCCCATGCTGCGCAGCCTGCGCGACGGCCGCACGGTGGGCCTGGTGATCGATCAGAATGTCGGGGCAGGAAAGGGCGTGTACGTCGATTTCTTCGGACACCCCGCGTCGACCACACCGGCCCTGGCGCTCCTGGCGCTGAAGACCGGAGCCCCCGTGATCCCGGTGTTCGGATACCCCGAGGCGGGCGGACACCGTGTAGTCTATTCTCCTCGCGTGGAGTTCACAAGCACGGGAGATCGGACCCGGGATGTCCGGGACCTGACCACCCGCGTCACGAAGATCATCGAGGAGCGCGTGAGAGAGCATCCTGATCTGTGGTTGTGGATGCACAATCGGTGGCGGAGCCGACCCGAGACGTCGGCCGATCGCGCCGCGCCGCCGGGTTCTTCACCACATCGAGACGGGGATGCGACACCAACGCGGCGGGTGGGATGAAGCCGGCGGTGTTTCTTGACCGCGACGGCACGATCTGTCGTGAGGTCGGATACGTCAACCACCCCTCGCGTCTCGAGCTGCTCCCCGGGGCAGCAGGCGCCATCGCCCGGTTTCGCCAGCTCGGGTACCTGTGTGTCCTGGTCACCAACCAGGCGGGCGTCGCCCGCGGGTATTTTCCCGAGACTCTGGTGCAACCGACGCACGACAGGCTGAAGCGATTACTGGCAGCCGAGTCCACCGCCCTCGACGCCATTTACTACTGCCCGCACCATCCGACCGCCGGCGAACCACCCTACCGGATGGATTGTGGCTGCCGTAAACCCCGACCCGGCATGCTGACGCGGGCCGCGCGCGACCTCGATATCGATCTGACGCGCAGCATCGTCATCGGCGACAAGATCACGGATGTGGAGATGGCCCACCGGGTGGGAGCCCTGGGCGTCCTGGTGCGCACCGGGTA
>JBHHZI010000161.1:0-6926 GCA_046757965.1 Acidobacteriota bacterium
TGAGTCCCGCCAGATCGCCGGTGGTGATGCGAGCCGCCGCACTCGACGGGGAATCGGTCACCCGGACGGCGGAAACGATGAGCAGAGACGGCAGGTCATCCTCGACGGCGGCGAGAAAGTCGGGCCAGTTGCGGCCGCAGACGGCGGCAAGACCGGGCAGTTCGTCGGTCCGGCAGAGGGTGATCCGGGCGTCGAGGGAACCGCGGATGAGGTGGTCGCGGCGGGCGGTCTCGAGGACCTGGGTCACCTCCTCGCGAAGGCCGAGGATCGCTCGCCAGCGGCTCTCGTCGACGGCGGTGGACGGGGGCGCCGGGGGGAACAGGGCCAGGTGAACCGATTCCTCCGCCGGAGCTGTCCGGCGGAGGGCCTGCCAGATCTCCTCCGCCGTGAAGGCGAGGATCGGGGCCATCAGCCGGCACAGTCCCGTGCCGAGGGTCCACAGGACGGTCTGCCCGGAACGCCGGGCCCGGCTGGCCGGTGGGAACGTGTAGAGGCGATCCTTGAGAACATCGAGATAGAAGGCCGACAGCGTGACGGCGCAGAACAGGTGCAGCGTGTGAGACACCTGGTGCAACTGGTTCTCATGGTAGCCGGCGAGCATCCTCTCGCGCACCTCCCCGAAGCGGGCCAGGGCGTACCGGTCGATCTCTTCCATCTCGTCGACGTCCACGGCATCGGTGGCGGGATCGAATCCGTCGAGATTGCCGAGAATGTAGCGAAACGTGTTGCGAATCTTGCGATAGGCGTCGGCATGCCGGACGAACGTCTCGTCCGACGCCTTCATGTCCTCCACGAAGTTCACGCGTGACACCCACAGGCGCAGGATGTCGGCGCCGCGCGAGGCCACCAGATCCATCGGATCGACCGTGTTGCCCAGCGATTTGCTCATCTTGCGGCCGTTCTCGTCGAGGGTGAACCCGTGGGTGAGAACCGCCCGGTAAGGGGGAGCCCCATCGTGACCCTGCACGGCGACCAGCAGCGAGGAGTGGAACCAGCCCCGGTACTGGTCATGGCCCTCGAGATAGAGGTCGGCGGGCCAGCGCATGCCGGGACGGGCCAGCACCGAACTGTGGCTCGACCCGGACTCGAACCAGACATCGACGATCTCGAAGCGACGCGCCAGGTCATCGCGGCGGTTGCAGCGGGGACACCCGATGCCCCCGGGCAGGAGCCGGTCCCGGGCCTCCGCCTCGTCGGCGTACTCGACGGGGTTGCCGTCGGCGTCCGGCCGACCGAACCATGCGTCGGAACCCTCGCGCGCGAACAGGTCGGCCACATGGTCGAACAGTGCCTGTTCCGAGACGAACACCGTCTCATCACCTTCCGAGCAGCGTGTGCAGAAGAGCACCGGGATCGGCACGCCCCAGGTGCGCTGGCGTGAGATGCACCAGTCCGGACGGTTCTCGACCATGCCGGCGATGCGCTCCTCGCCGGATTCCGGATGCCAGCGGGCCGCGTGAATGGCGCTCAAGGCCCGGCCTCTGAGGTCCGAGTGGTCCATGGAGATGAACCACTGGGGCGTGGCCCGGAAGACGATGGGCTCTCGACAGCGCCAGCAATGCGGGTAGTCGTGCACGTGGTCCGTCGCCTCGAGCAGCAGTCCCCGGGCGTCGAGGTCGGCGACGATGGAGGCGTTGGCCGCGAAGACGCTCTCGCCGCCCCATGCCGGGACCATCTCCTTGATGAATCGACCATCGTCGTCCACGGGCACCCAGGGATCGATGCCGTAGCGCGACCCGACGTGGAAATCATCCGCACCGTGGCCGGGGGCGGTGTGCACGATACCGGTGCCCTGCTCGGCGGTGACGTGATCTCCGAGAACGAGCAGACTCGCCGGCCCACCGGTCATCTCCCGGTACGGGGGCTCGGCCTCGACCTGCGGCGCCGACGTTCCACTCCAGGCATCCCCCTCACCCACCAGGTCGCGTCCGGTGAAGGAGGCGATCTCGACCGGTCTCCCCCAGCCACAGGCGGACGCGGTCGCCGCCAGGAGTTCACGGGCCACGATGAACACCCGCCCGCCGACCTCGACCGCCACGTAGACGAAATCGGGGTGGAAGCACAGGGCGCGATTGGCGGGCAATGTCCATGGGGTGGTCGTCCAGATGACGGCGGCGACCTCGCGGCCCTCCAGGGCTCCGATCCGACCGCCGGCCCCCTTCAGCGGAAAAGCCACGGTGACCGAGGGGTCTGTCCGGTCGGCGTATTCCACCTCGGCTTCCGCCAGTGCCGTCCGGCAGGTGGGGCACCAGTGAACCGGTTTCTTGCCGTGGTAGACCGCACCGGCGGCGAAGAACCTGCCGAGGTCGCGAACGATGGCGGCCTCGTAATCGGTGTCGAGGGTGCGGTAGATCGCGCGACGCGACACGGCACCGGCCTCCTCCTCGGCGGCGTCCGTCCGCCAGTCCCAGAGCACTCCCAGGCGGCGGAACTGTTCCCGCTGCAGATCGATGTACTTGCGCGCGTACTGCTCGCAGCGCCGGCGGACCTCGAGCGGGGACAGGGACTCCTTCGTCCCGCCCAGCTCGCGATCGACCCGGTGCTCGATGGGGAGTCCGTGGCAGTCCCATCCGGGGACGAACGGCGCGTCGTGGCCGCTCATCGATGCCGCCTTCACGACGATGTCCTTGAGGATCTTGTTCAGCGCCTGACCCAGATGAATATCCCCGTTGGCGTACGGGGGACCGTCGTGGAGCACGAACATCGGTTTTCCGGCCCGGGCGGCGCGCAGCTTGCCGTACAGATCGATCTCGTGCCAGAACTCGATCCACCGCGGCTCGCTGGTGGACAGGTTGGCCTTCATGGGCAGGGCCGCGCGAGGCAGGTTAACGGTCTTCTTGAGGTTCACGAGGGGCGAGTCTCCGGCGGAAGAGCAGGACACTAGCGCCGCGTGTGCGAGCAAGTCAAACCGCGGTGGCACGCGGGTTTGGCGCCTCGGCCGCGCGGCAACGTTGATTCTCCGGTGAGGCCGATGGTACGGTCCCTGCCATGAGCCGCATCTACCTGGATCACAACGCCGCGGCGCCTCCGCTGGCGGCGGCGGTGGCGGCCTGTCGTGGGGTCGCCGAGCAGGGCGGCTGGGGGAATCCTCACAGCGCTCATCACGAGGGCCGTGCGGCCCGTGCGGCGATGGAGCGGGCGCGCGACGAGGTGGCCGGCATGGTCGATGTGCCAGCCGATGCGGTGGTCTTCACCTCCGGGGGCGCGGAGGGAGTCCACATGGCGGTGATGGGGCTGGCACGGGCTCGCCGGGCCCCGAGGCGATCGCGCCTGGTCGTGTCGGGCCTGGAGCACGCGGCGACGGGGGGCGCGGTCGCGGCGCTGCAGCGCGAGGGATTCGAGCTGACCGTCGTCCCGCCGGCTCGCGACGGACGGGTGGACGCCGGCCGTTTCCTGGCAGCCTGCGATCAGGCCACCGCGGTGGCGGTCCTGCTGGCAGCCCACAACGAGACCGGTGTCCTGCAGCCGGTGAACGAGGTGGCAGCGGCCCTGAAGGACACCGGGACGCCGCTGGTGGTCGATGCGGTCCAGGCGCCTGGAAGATGCCGGCAGATCGTCCCCGAGGGAGCGCATGTCGTCGGCGTCCTCTCGTCGCACAAGTTCGGGGGCCTGGCCGGGGCGGGAGCGGTCATCGTGTCGCCGCGTTGCCTGCTGGTCCCGCTGCTCGCGGACGGCGAGGGCGGGCGTCGCCGTCGGGCCGGGACGCCGCCGCTGGCCCTGATCGCGGCCATGGGAGCGGCCGCCTCGTCGGCCTCGCGCCGGCTCGATGCCGCGATGACGCGCATGCGGGAACTCCGGGACCATCTCGAGAGCCGCCTGCTCGAGGAGTTGCCCGACATCGAGGTGATCGGGCACCGGGCCCCACGCCTGCCCAACACCAGCGCCGTCCGTCTGGCAGGAGTCGTGGGCGAGGATCTCGTCGCCGCACTGGACCTGGCTGGAGTGTCGGTGTCGACCGGCGCAGCCTGTGCCACGGGCTCGAACCGGGCCTCGGCGTCGCTGCGGTCGATGGGCTATCCAGCGGACCAGGCCCGGGAGATGGTGCGCTTCAGTCTCGGCCCCCGGACCCGGCTGGACGAGATCGAGGCCGCCGCCAGGCTCACCATCGGCGCCGTGAAGCGGTTGCGGACCTTCCAGCCCGACGGGATGCTGGTCGAATGACCGGGCGGGTGGCGGTGGCCCTGTCCGGTGGGGTGGATTCCTCGGCGGCCGCCGCCTTGCTGATGGAGGCCGGCCGGCAGCCGTTCGGTCTCACCATGCGGCTGTTCACGCCGCAGGAGACATCGAACGGCCGGGCGGAACTGCCTCGGCATGGTGCCGGCGCCGGCCGGTGCTGTGGTGGTGACGACGTGGAGGTGGCCCGTCGCGCAGCCGGTAGGCTGGGCATTCCGTTCTTCGTCATCGACATGGAAGACCTGTTTCGCCGTCGCATCGTCGACGACTTCATCCTCAGCTACCGTGCCGGTCGCACGCCGATACCGTGCGCGACGTGCAATCACGTGGTGAAGTTCGATGGGTTGCTCCGGCGCGCGCGGGGCATGGGCGCGGACCGTCTGGCCACGGGCCACTACGCACGGCTGGAACGCGACCCGAAGAGTGGCCGCCGGCTGCTGCGGCGTGCCGTCGATGCCGGCAAGGACCAGACGTATTTTCTCTTCGGCCTCTCGCAGGCCGTCCTGGAGCAGGTGGCCTTCCCTGTCGGGCACCTCAGCAAGGCCGAGGTCCGGGAGGTGGCCCGCCGGTGTGGGTTGCCCAACGCAGACAAAGCCGAGAGCCAGGACCTCTGCTTCGTCCCGGAGGGGGACTATCGACGCTTCATCCGGCGCGAGTCCGTCCGCGGGGGACACCAGACCGAGGCGGGCGGGGAGATCGTCGACGTGAACGGACGCGTGCTGGGTCGCCATGCGGGGCTGACCGGCTTCACCGTCGGTCAGCGTCACGGGCTCGGTGTGGCGACCGGCCGGCGCCTCTACGTCCTGCACATCGACGCGGCCAGCGGTCGGGTGACGGTCGGCGAACGCACCGAGACCCAATGCGTTCGCCTGGAGGTGGCCTCGGTGAACTGGGTGTCGCATCCCCGACCGGGCCGGCCGGTGGACCGTCTGGTCCAGATTCGTCACCGGCACCGTCCGGTGCCCGCCAGGGTGGAGCCGCTGGCCGGCAGGCGGGCGGCGGTCATCTTCCGGCGTCCCGTCGAGGCGGCCGCACCCGGACAGGCTGCTGTCTTCTACGACGGGGATCTCCTGGCCGGCGGCGGCTGGATCGACGCCGTCGACAGCCGGCTGGCGTCGGTGGCCTGAGCCGGAGAACGCCGGCCGGCCGTCCTGGCCCGCCGGACTAACCAGCAGCCGGCTTGACGGCAGCCTGGGCCTGGATCGACCGGGCGATGAGGCGGCGAAGGGTGCGTTTGTTCGACTTGATCTCACGCCGCACCTGGGCGAGGGCGACCAGATCGTGAGCGACGAGAGCGGCGTCGCGCTTGCCGCGCAGCACGCGGAGGCGTGCCTTGACGGCGGCGCGGCCGATCCCCTTCGCCGCATGGACGTGGCGATCGATCCCCAGCCGGTCACAGAGCAGGTCCAGAAGCTGTTGCTTCTTCATGCCGGAGACGCCGGTCACGTCGTCATAGGCGGCCGCCATCTCGCGAAGTTCGACGACCGTCTTGTGTTCGAGTTCGTGGAGATCCATGGGCTTGTTCCCGTTCGCGCCGCGCGGCGCTCAGTGAATCAACGTGAAGAAACGATGCCAGCGTGTCTTTCCGAACACGTTGACGACCTTGGAGGCGATGGAGCGAACCCGGTCGAGGAACCGTGTGTGCAGATAATCCCCTGGCGTCTCGCGATACGACCACCAGACCAGGATGGCCCGCCCTTGCAGATTCTCCTCGGGCACCCAGCCCCACTGTCGCGAGTCGGCGCTGCGGTCCCGGTTGTCTCCCGAGACATAGTAATGCCCCTCGGGGACCCGGGCGGGTCCGAAATCACCGGCCGAGCCGCCCTTGAAGACCGTGTACGGTTCGTCGAGGGGAACCCCGTTGATGCGGACCTGGTGGCCGCGGACCTCGACCATCTCACCGGGCAGACCGATCACGCGCTTGATGTAGTCCACCTCCACCTGGTCGGGGTACTTGAAGACCACGACGTCGCCCCGGTGGATCTCCCGCCGGGGGAGCACGTGCTTCTCCCAGCCGAACAGCGTCGGCGCGTACTGGAAACGGTTGACCAGGATGTAGTCGCCGACCAGCAGCGTGTCCTCCATCGAACCGGTCGGGATCTTCGACTGCTGAAAGACGTAGGTGCGCGCGAACAGGACGAAGATGACGCAGACGACGATGGTCTCGAAGTTCTCGCGAAAGAAACCCTTGGGTGGATTCATTCCATCTTCTCCAGCAACAGTGCCACACCCGCCTGCACGTCGCCGACGAGGCGCGTGTACTCCATCGGCCGCCCGGCCACGATGCCGGCATCACACAGCGCCCGGAACGCGGGCTGCCATGCCTCGCCGACGAGAACGACGAGATGGTCTCCCACCAGGCGGGCCCGATGCAAGGCCCACAGGAAGGATACCTCGGCGAGCGTTCCCGCCTTGCCGGACATGACGAGCGCCCCGGCTGTCGCCGCGATCAGCGTCCGCGTCCTGACGAACAGGTCCGGCGTCGGGATCTCGCTGGTGAGCCAGCGATTGGGCCGCGCGCGGTCACCGAACGCCTCCACGGTGACCCCGATGGCCAGTCCTCCCGCCTCGCGGGCGCCGCGGCTGGCGGCCTCCATGACGCCGCCATAACCGCCGGTGACCACGGCCACGCCCGCCTTGGCGAGACGCTCCCCGGCCTCGCGGGCGGCGGCGTAGGCCGGATCGCCCGGCGTCGGCTCTCCCGACCCGAACACCGCGATCGCGGGACGCCCCGCCAGCACGGTATCGAGCCG
>JBHHZI010000162.1:0-6888 GCA_046757965.1 Acidobacteriota bacterium
GTCCGCATCCCGACGCGGCCAGAAATCAGACCGGCGGTCCGTCGCCTCCTGAGGGGGCCGGCCGGCGCGGTCGGGGGGACCGAACTGCCCGACCCGCGCCCGATCCGGGCCGGAGCCAGGCCCGGTTGATTGGCCTGCCAAGGACGCAACGTTATAATCCGTCCCAAGGGGCCGGTGCGATCCGTGCGAATTCGATATGAAGACATCCAGGAGCGGGTGGAGGCGTACAATCCCGGCGCCGACTTCGACCTCCTGCGCCGGGCCTACCTGTTCACCGCGCGCGAGCACCGGGGCCAGGTGCGTCAGTCCGGCGAGCCATATCTGGTTCACCCGCTGGCGGTGGCTGCCATCCTGGCGGAACTCCGGCTGGACATCCCGTGCATCGCGGTCGGTCTTCTTCACGACGTGGTCGAGGACACACTGACCACCGTCGAGTCCATCGAGGAGTATTTCGGCCCCGATATCGCGCACATGGTGGCGGGTGTCACCAAGCTCGGCAAGCTGAAGTTTCGCAGCCAGGCGGAGCAGGAGGCGGAGAACCTGCGCAAGATGTTCCTGGCCATGGTGGACGACATCCGCGTCATCATGGTCAAGCTGGCGGATCGGCTGCATAACATGCGCACGCTGAACTTTCTTCCCGAGCACAAGCGGCATCGCATCGCCGCGGAGACCCGCGAGATCTACGCTCCCATCGCCCACAGGCTCGGCATCGGCAAGATCAAGGTCGAGCTCGAGGACCTCTGCCTGCAGCACCTGGACCCGGAAGGGTACGCATCTCTGATCCGGCAGCTTGCGTTGAAGCGCAAGGTCTCCGAGGGGTTCATCGAGGAGATCACGCAGCGTATCGACGACGCGGTCCGGGACAACGGCATCGAGCCCCAGATCACCGGCCGGATCAAGAGCGCGGCCAGCATCCACGCCAAGTTGCGGCGGCAGAAGATCCGGGTGGAGCAGGTGTATGACTACGTGGCCTTCCGGCTGATCGTGCCGAGCGTGAAGGATTGCTACGGCGCTCTCGGTGCCATCCACTCCATCTGGCGGCCTGTGCCAGGCCGCTTCCGCGACTTCATCGCCATGCCGAAACCCAATGGATACCAGTCGCTGCACACGTCGGTCATCTCGGAAAAGGGCCAGCCCTTCGAGGTCCAGATCCGGACCGGCGAGATGCATCGCATCGCCGAGGAGGGCATCGCGGCGCACTGGTCCTACAAGGAAGGCGCCGCCGGTGCGCCCAGCGAGGAGGTGTCGACGGTCCAGTGGCTACGCCAGTACATGGATCTGCTCACCGAGGTGAAGGACCCGCGGGAGTTCCTGAGTGTCGCCCGGATGAATCTCTTCCCTGATGAGGTGTATGCGTTCACACCCAAGGGCGATGTGAGGAATTTCCCCGCCGGCGCGTCGGCCATCGACTTCGCCTACTCGATTCATACGGATGTGGGCCGGCAGGCGGTCGGCGCGCGTGTCAACGGGCGCCACGTCCCGCTGAGAACCCAGCTGAGAAACGGCGACATCGTGGAGATCCAGACGTCTCCCAACCAGCACCCGAGCCGGGACTGGTTGAAGGCCGTGCGGACGTCGAAGGCACGCTCGAAGATCCGGCAATGGTTGAGCGTCGAGGAGCGCCGGAAGTCAATCCAGCTCGGCAAGGACATCGCAGAGCGGGAGTTTCGCAAGTATCGCTTCAACCCGAAGCGGCATCGGGGGCATGCGCTCAAGCAGGCCCTCCAGGCGCTCGGGCACGACAGCTACGACGACTTTCTGGCCGGCGTCGGCTACGGGAAGACCAGCCCGGCCGCACTGATCGGCCGCGTCGATCCCGACCTGCTGCCGAGGGCGAAGGCCGATTCGACGCTGACACGGGTGGTTCGACGCGCTCTCGGTGTGGGAGGGCCCCAGATCACCGTGAAGGGGGTCGGGGACCTGATGATCTCCCTCGCCCGTTGCTGTGGTCCGATTCCCGGCGAGGAGATCGTGGGCTACATCACACGCGGGAGGGGAATCTCCGTGCACGCGGTGGCCTGCACCAACGTCCAGAACCTGATGTACGACAGCGAGCGCCGGATCGAGGTGGCCTGGGCGAGGAAGGCCGGCAAGGAGACCCATCCCGTGCGCATCATGGTCCGGACCGACGACAAGAAGGGGGTCCTGGCCCGCATCACCCACGCCATCTCGGAGGAGGGCAGCAACATCAGCCATGTCGATGCGAGGGTCAGCGCGGACAAGCGGGGTACCATCGTGGTCGTCCTCGAGGTCTCGGACACCAGCCATCTCCGGCGGGTGCTGAAGCGTCTCAAGACCATCGAGGGGATTCACGACGCCGAGCGCCACGTCGGCTGACCGCCCGTCACCCCGGGAGGAGTTCCGGCCGGCCGGTGTATCCTGGGGGGCGGGGCTGCCCCCGCACACGGAGGACTCATCGTGACACGCGAGATCGTTCAGACACCGGATGCTCCCCGGGCCATCGGGCCCTACTCCCAGGCGGTTCGCGCCGGCGAGCTGCTCTTCTGCTCGGGTCAGATCGCCCTGGACCCGGAGAGTGGCGCCATCATCGAGGGCGACATCTCCCACCAGGCGGCCCGGGTGCTGCGCAATCTGGCCGCGGTGCTGACGGCCGGTGGTTCGTCGCTGGGCCAGGTGGTGAAGACCACCATCTACCTGGCGGACATGGCTGATTTCGCCGCCTGCAACGATGTGTACGCCCGGTTCTTCGAGGGCGATCCGCCTGCCCGGGCGACGGTGGCCGTGAAAGGCCTGCCGAAGGGCGTGCTCGTCGAGATGGACGCCATTGCCGTCTGCGACGGGCGCTAGCGGACCACCTTCTCGACCCGCCCGGACCGGATGCAACGCGTGCAGACCCGCATGCGCTTGGAATTGCCCTTCCACTGCACGCGGATGCGCTGCAGGTTCGGGTGGAAGATCTTCTGCGTCACGTTGTGAGCGTGACTGACGTTGTGGCCGAACTGCGGCCCCTTGCCGCACACCTGACAAACCGCGGACATGCCCGTTCCTTCCTGAAATCTTCCCGGCGCCAGGGTCTCGACCGGTGCCGCCGGATCGGCAACGAATGACGCCGCATGGTAGCACACGGTCGAGATCCGCGGCCAGGCGGGTGGCTCCCGCCGCCGGCGGCGGGCGGCCTTGAAACTCGATCTCGCGAACCTATATTCAACCCGCGGATTGCATATTGGTGATCTGGACGGGGAATATAGAAGTCTCTGATTCCGAACGGCTTAGGGGACACCGACGTGGTGAAGTCTCCGCCCTGTCCGGCGGCCGCATGTAGGGGTGATTGACGTGTTCTTCTCACGAAGCAAGCCGATCGTCGGGCTGGACATCGGGACGAGCAGTGTCAAGGCGGCGGTCCTCAAGGCACGTGGCCGGGGTCGCGGATACGCGCTGACCCATTTCGCCGTCGAGCCGCTTCCCTCGGAGGTCATCGTCGAGGGGTCGATCATGGATTCCGGACCGGTCGTCGAGGCGATCAACCGGGTCTGCGCCGCCGGCGGTATCCGGCACAACGAGGTGGCGGTGTCTCTCTCGGGGCATTCGGTGATCGTCAAGCGGGTCTCGATTCCATCGATGACCGAAGAGGAGCTCGCCGAGTCGATCCACTGGGAGGCGGAACAGTACATCCCGTTCGATGTGGAAGACGTCAACATCGACTACCAGATTCTCGGTGACGTCGAGGAGCAGAAGGACCAGATGGACGTGCTTCTCGTGGCGGTCAAGAAGGACAAGATCAACGACTACACGAGCGTCATCAGCCAGGCAGGCCGCATCCCGGTCGTCGTCGATGTGGATGTGTTCGCTGTCCAGAATATCTTCGAGATCAACTATGAACAGGTGCCGGACGAGACCGTGGCGCTGATCAACATGGGTGCGGCCGTGACCAACGTGGCCATTCTCAACAGCGGGAATCCCCAGTTCTGGCGAGACCTGTCCGTCGGCGGCAACCAGTACACCGAGGCGCTCCAGCGGGAACTGGGTGTGAGCTTCGAGGAGGCCGAGGACGCCAAGATGGGGAAGGTCGCGGAGATCTCGGCGGAACAGACCGAGCCCATTCTCTCGTCGGTGACGCAGGAGGTGGTGTCGGAGATCCAGAAGACGGTGGATTTCTATCTGTCGTCCAACAGTGATGAGCAGCTCGACCGGGTCGTTTTGTCCGGCGGGGGCACGCGGCTGGAGTCCTTGCCCGGGGCGCTGACCGAGAGATTCGATTGCGACGTCGAGCACCTGGATCCGTTCCGCTCCGTGACGCCTGACGGACGCCACATCCCGCAGGAGAGTCTCCAGGAACTTGCCTCCTCGGCCGCCGTGGCCGTCGGCCTGGCGACCCGCAAGGTGGGTGACAAATGATCCGAATCAATCTCATCGCGGAGGCCAGGGCTCAGAAGGTCCGCAAGCCTCTGATCTCGTTCGACTCCGGCAACGAGACCATGGCCAACGTGGTCATGGCCGCTGTCATCGTCCTGGCGATCTTCTTCTGCGGCTACAAGTACTTCGCCCTCAATTCCACACTGGGCGATCTGGGGAACAAGATCGCGAACGCGAACATCGAACGGGAGCGCCTGAAGGACATTCTCAAGAAGGGGGAGGAGTTCAAGGCGCAGCGAGAACTCCTGAAGCGGAAGGTCGACCTCATCACACAGCTCAAGAAGAATCAGTCGGTTCCCGTCCATCTTCTCGACCAGGTCAGCCGCAATCTTCCCGAATTCCTCTGGCTGGAGAACATGAATCAGCAGGGAGGGGCCGTGAGTCTTTCCGGCAAGGCGACGAATTACAACGCGGTGTCGAACCTCTACAACAATCTCCGGGACTCGAATTCGTTCGTGGATGTGGTCCTGGGCACGACCCAGGTCGCGGGATCCGGCGTGTCGTTCTCCATGACGTGCAAGTTCGTCAACCCGCATGAACCGGATGACGGGAAAACCACCGGGGACTCGACCGCGGTTGCATCGGCCTCCACGCCGGTGTCACAGGGAGGGCGGTCATGAATCTGAAGAACCTTCCACTGTGGGGACAGATTCTCGTGGCCGTGATGTTCGCTGCCGCGATCATCTTCGTGGGGTACAAGGTGTGGCCGAACTTCACGTCCATCAACGAGGATATCGCCAAGAAGCAGACGCAGCTGGCCGATCTCGAGCGGGAGATTCGCCAGGGGCAGGCCATCGAGGCGAAGCTGCCGGAGTTCGAGCGCGAGATCGGCGCTCTGCAGGCCAAGCTGGACAACCTGCTCCTGATCCTGCCGACCGAGCCGGAGGCCGGTGACCTGCTGCGGTGGGTCAAGAATCTGGCCGACCAGGCCAATCTCGACCTGAAGGTCTGGGCACCGGCGGCTCTCGTGAAGAAGGAGTTCTACTACGAGTATCCGGTCGGGATGAACATCGAGGGCTCGTACCACGACCTGGGCCTGTTCTTCGATCGGATCAGCAAGTACTCCCGGATCATCAATGTCAACGGTGTGTCCCTGAGCAAGCTGGGAAGGCCGGATCCGATCAAGACCATCAAGTCGTCCTTCACCGCAACGACGTTCATCTACAACGATCAGGGGGGCAGGTGATGCGAGGGAAAACGCTCATGTTGCGGTCGTTCCTGATTCTGGCCGCTCTCTGTGTTGCGATGCCTGCAGCCACCCGCGCCGGCAAGTCGGTGCCTGCCGCCGGCGCCGTCCACCCCGGGACGGACCGGCCGTCGGACTTCGGTGCCGTGCCCGAGCCGGAATCGGGAACCATCGAGCGGATCCGTCAGGAAGGCGAGGCGGTGCTGACCGGCACCCACTGGACCTACGATCCGGCGGGCCGGCGGGACCCGTTCCGTTCGCTGGTGGAACGGGTCAAGATCGCCGGTGAGGAGGTGCGGCCGCCCGGCATCGCCGGCATGCTCATCGGCGAGATCGATCTCATTGGCATCGTCAACAGTCCGTCCGGTTCCATCGCGTTCCTGAACGGCACGGACAACCGGGGGTACTTCATGCGGCGCGGGGACAAGCTCTTCGACGGAAAGATCGTGGATATCGACCGCGCGGCCGGACAGGTCGTGTTCCGGCAGAAGGTGGACGACCCGCGGGAGATCAAGCCGTATCGAGATGTGATCAAGACGCTCTATTCTGCGATGGAGGAAGGACGATGACCAAGCGCACAGCTCCAAGGCTGGCTCTGGTCCTGGCGCTCGTGCTGGCCGTGTCGGGTCCAGTCCTTGCCACCAAGGGACTCACGACCAGTATCCCGGATGTCATCACCGTCAGTCAGGCCAGCGTCAACACTGACGGCGAGTTGACGGAAGTCGTTCTTCACGGCGATTTTCCGCTGAACTATCTCGTCTATCAGCCGGAACCGAACAAGCTGGTCATCGAGGTGCGCGATTGCGACGCATCGTCCCTGAAAGTCCCGGTAACGGACGGGTCATTGCAGGTGATTCAGTTCGACGCCGTGACCGATACGTCCACGGACGGCGCCCCGGTGACGCAGTTCAGGTTCACTCTCGCGCCGAAGGTGAGTCACTCGATCGATGCTGACGGTGATGACATCGTGGTCCGGTTCGTGGGCGGTGTCATTCCCGTCCGGATCGATCCCGCGGTTGCCTCCACGCAAGAGCGCCGGACACAGATTCCGGCCGCGCAGCCGGCGGCACATATCGAGACGCCTGCGGAGACGGCAGCGCCGACCTTGTCCCGGTCCGCCGTGATCCATGCGGCCGCGGAGAACCGCCTGCCGGGCTACCAGCGTGTCGACCTCACGGAGTTCGCCCAGCAGGCCGGCCTGGATGCCCGCTCGCCGGCAAGGGCCCTGGTCGGTGTGGACACGTCGCTTGCCGATGCGGGGCGGATCATCCTGATGGTCGACGGACCGGCATCCTTCTCGACGTTCGAGCTCGACGACCCGCTGCGCC
>JBHHZI010000163.1:0-6870 GCA_046757965.1 Acidobacteriota bacterium
GGCCGGTGGGCGCGATGAACAGCATGAAGCATTGGCCGCGCCTGGCGGACGGCGGGCCTGGCGCCGGACCGCCCGGCTGCTCCTGCCGGTGGCCGCCTCGCTGATCGCCGCCTTCGGTCTGGCGTGGCTGTCCCTCCGGCCGCCGGGGACGAGTGCGCCTCCCATCGCCGGGCGCACTCCGCCGGCAGGCGTGGCGGATGCCACCCCCGCCGATGCCGGGCCGGAGGCCGAGGCGCTGCTCGACCGCACCCGGGTCGAGATGGCCCGCTCCCACGCAGCCCGCTACCTGGCGGACAGCGGCACGCTGCTCGTCGGGCTGAGCGACCTGGCGATGCGATGTGGCAAGGACCAGGTCGACATCAGTCTCGAACAGGCCCTGTCGACGCGACTGCTGCGGCGCAAGCAGTTTCTCGAGCAGGACCTCCAGGACGTGGAGGTGGCCCGCGCCATGCGGCTGGCCGACGAGATCGAGGATCTCCTGGTCGATATCGCCGGGCTGCAGCCGTGCACGCCGCCGCAGCGAGTGCAAGCGATCGACGACGTCGTCCGGCAACGCCAGCTCCTGATGCGCATCGAGATGATCAGCAACGAACTGGCGTCCGGCGGTGCCCGTGCGTGACCGCAGGAGACCGGGCCCGTGGTCCGCGCTGGTCGTGTCGATCATGGCGCTGGCGCCAGGCGCCCACCTGCTCGCCGCGCCCGCGGACAGTTGCCGCGACCTGATGCGCGAGCTGAAACTGGTCACCTTCGACGGCGACTGGGTTCAGGTGGAACACCTGGCGCGCCGGCTCATCGACCTGGGCCCCGACTGTGAGCACCGGGAACCGGCCAGCCGGCTCCTCGCCCAGGCGCTGGATCGTCAGGGTCGCGATACCGAGGCATTCGTCGCCTACGACCGGTTCCTGGCCTCGTTCTGCTCGGACACGACTCGACTGACCTGCAGCCGGGCGCGCACCGACCTGTACCGGCTGGCGACCTCGCTCTACAGCAGCGAGCATCGTCAGAAATACCTCGACGTCCTGCTCGACGGCATGGAACAGGACGGCGACACCGGTCTCGTGGCGGCCCTCGACGTCGCGGCGCTGCCGGCCCCTCGCCTCCGGGCCCTGGCACTGCCGCGATTGAAGTCGGCCTATGCAGGCGACCTCGACAGCGATATCCGCGATCGGGTCTGTCTCGCCATGATGAAGATCGACCCGAGGTCGGCGCCCTGCGCCAGCGGGCCCTCCGGTGGCGATGACGGCTCGCTCGCCGAGCTGATCTCGGTGGAGGTGTTCGACAAGACCACCGGCAAGCCGCAGTTGCGCGTGAACATGCCGGTGGCCCTGGCGGAGGCCGTGATACGCGCCCTGCCCGACTCGGTGCACGAGGAGATGGCGAAGGAAGGTGTCGACATCCGGGAGATCTTTCAGGCCATTCGCGAGCAGCACAGCGGCACGCTCTTCGAGGCCGAGACCGAGGAGATGAAGGTCCGCATCTGGTTGCAGTGATCCCCGCCCCGCTCACCCGTCTGCCACGGCCCGGTGGCACCCATGAACCGGTTTGTTTGACAACCGCTCACACGGGAACCACATTCGTGTTGCCGAGAACCCCCCCGCCGCCGGGGGGATCGTCGGGGGATCGTGTGAGCCGGATCATCGGGAAGTTCATCAAGGTGCGTCGCACCGAGCTGGGGCTCAGCCAGAGCAGCGTGGCCCGTTCGCTCGGCTACAACACCAGTCAGTACATCTCCAACATCGAGCGCGGCCTGGCATCGATCCCGTTCGCGAAGATCCAGGACATGTCCCGGCTTCTCAAGGTCGACTACCGGCACCTGCTGAACCTCAAGCTGATGGAGGAGGTCCCCGGCTTCAAGAAGGAGTTCCTGGCTCCCGCGGCGCCCGCCGCCGCCCCCGACCTGGACATGGTCGCGGTCCCGGTGATGACGACCGAGCTGTGTGCCTCCTGGACCGACCTCGATGACCTCGATTTTCCTCGCAAGATGTCCAGCCGGTTCGAGTACGCGCGGACACGGGATGCGACCGCGTTCTTCTTCGAGGCGGAGTTTCCGGACCGTCTGAGCCTGGCGGGGATTCGCCAGGGCGACCTGCTGCTCATCGAGCCTGCCTCCACCGCCGTGCGCGGCAGTATCGTCCTGAACCTGCGCGGCATCGCGTTCCGGCTGGGGCGCCTGATGCCACGCAACGGCGAGGTGATCCTCCAGCCTCTCGACCCGGACCTCGAGGTCGAGATCTTTCCACGCCGTGCCATGCACCTGTTCCCGGTCACCGAGCTGAAGCGGCGGCTCGCCCTCGAGCCGAACTGACGCGGCCTGGCGAGCGGGACGGCGGCGGGAAGTTGATACGATCCCGGCGTGACCAACACCGACCCGCCTGCTCTTCTGCTGACCACATGGTCCGACACGGAAGCCGAGATGGTGCGCCAGCTCCTGGAGCACCACGGCATCCAGTGCTCGGTCTCGTCGGAAGTGCCCCACGCCGTGTTGCCCCTCACCGTCGACGGGCTGGGCGAGGTCCGCGTGCATGTTCCCGCCGCAGCTCTCGATGAGGCCCGGACCATCGTAGCGGCGTATCGCCGCAGCCTGAACCCGGCCGCCGGGCCACCGACACGAGGCGTGGTCGTGCCGATGCCGGTGACGGTGAAGGCCGCGACGCGCATCGACCTGGCCGGCGGCACCCTGGACATCTGGCCGCTGTACCTGTACCTCGACAATCCGGTGACCGTCAACCTGGCCATCGACCTCGTGGCCACGGCCCACGTGCATACAACGGGCGACACGACGGCGGTGAGCCTGGAGTCGGAGGATCTGCACCGCCGGACACGGGCCGACACACCGGACGCCCTGGAGATGGACGGTCCCCTCGCTCTCCTGGCGCGGCTGGTCCGGCACCTGAGACCGGCCGGCGGTGTGAGTCTCCGCACCGCCGCGACGGTTCCTGCCGGCTCGGGCCTGGGGGGCTCCTCGGCGCTCGCCGTCGCCATCGCCGTGGCGCTGCGGCGGGACGCCGGCCACCCGCCCGGCCCCGACGAGGCCGGGGATCTCGCCCGGCTGCTCGCGGACCTCGAGGCCCAGGTCCTGGGCGTGCCAACGGGGGTGCAGGACTACTACCCGGCTCTCTTCGGCGGCGTGCTGGAGCTGTCGTTCGGGCCGGGTGCGGTGCGCGTCCGGCGACTGCCGATTCCCGCAGCTCGCCTCGCTGAACGACTCGTCCTGGTCTACGAGGGCGCCAGCCGCTCGTCCGGCACCTTCAACCTGGACATGGTGCAACGGTTTCTGCGGGGCGACCCCACCGCGAGGTCCGCGCTGGCGGCGGTCGGGCAGGCGGCCGGTGAACTGGCGGCCGCCCTCGCCGCAGGCGATCTCGACGGTGCAGGACGCGCCATGGCGAAGGAGATGGAGGCCCGCCGGCAGCTGTCCCCCGATCTCCTCACCCCCGCCACCGAGCGCCTGTTCGACGCGGCCGCGCACGCCGGCGCCCTCTCGGCGAAGGTCTGCGGCGCCGGCGGCGGTGGCTGCTCGGTTTATTGGGCCGCCGCCGGCCGGCGCGAGCCGCTGGCGCGGGCCCTGCGGCAGGCCGGTGGAGAAGTCCTCGAGTTCCACGGCGTCGAACAGGGGTTGCTGGCCGCCGGTGCGTTGCCCTCCGACCGTGCGTGAAATCTCGTGGGAGGCGGCCGGTCTGCTGCTCGTGCTGGTCGCGCTGAACGGATGTGGGGCCACCGATCCGACCGGCATGGGACAGGATCCGGAGGCCGCGGGACCCGCTCCCCTGCTGCCGCAGGCCATCGACGGGATGCCGTTCCAGAGAGGCATGGTCTACGGGATCTTCGGCCGCTCCGGGAGGCGGTTCCACCGCGCCAATCTCGAAGCTCTGGAAGCGCTCGGTGTCGACAGCATCGAGATCGTGATCCCGCGGGCCATGGACACGATCCACTCGACAGAGCTGACGGACACCGACCCGTGGGTCACTCCTTCCCGGGAAAGCCTGGAGCAGGCCGTGGACGAAGCACACCGTCTCGGCATGCGGGTGCTTCTGCTGCCCATCCTCTTCATCCAGCACCTGTCGGGAGAGGAGTGGCGAGGCAGCCTGGAGCCGGCGGACTGGGACCGATGGTGGGAGAACTACGACGCGTTCATCGTGGACGAGGCCGCGTGGGCGGCCCGCCAGAACGTGGAGATGTTCTCGGTCGGTTCGGAACTGTGCTCGACGGAACGGTTCACCGACCGCTGGGCGGAACTGATCGGCCGGGTCCGCGAGGTGTTCGGCGGCCGGGTCACGTACTCGGCGAACTGGGACCACCTGGAACAGCTCGGCTTCGCCTCGCTCACCGACTTCGTGGGCATGAACGCCTACCACGAGGTGGGCAAGAACGGGACGGATGTCGCAGCGCTGGTCGCCGCCTGGGACGTCATCCTGCCACGGGTCGAGGCCTGGCAGCAGCGGGTGCGCCGCCCCCTGGTGGTCACCGAGGTGGGTTACCAGAGCCGGCACGGCACCACGCGCGCTCCGTGGGACTACCTCGGGGAAGGGGCTCCCGACCCTGCCGAGCAGGACCGGGCCTACCGGGCCTTCATCGAGGCCTGGAGCCGGGTGCCCGGTCTGGCGGGGACCTATTTTTACATCTGGTGGGACGAGGACGACGGCGGGCGGGGCTACACACCCCGGGGGAAACCGGCGGCCGAGACGCTGAAGCGGTGGTATAATCAGTGATCATCATGTTCACTCGCTGTTCAGGGACTCTTCCCGGGTCCGCCGCTCGCCGGTGGGGGCCGTACGTCCTCGGAGGTCTGGTCCTCGCGGCCGGGATGGCGGTGAGTGAGCCGATCCGTGCGGCCGACCAGGAGGCCGTGCCGTCGATCGTGTATTTCACCAACGGCCGGGCGCTCCGCGTCGCCGCATATCGCGTGGAGGGCGACTGGGCGTATCTCACTGTCTCCGTCCGCGACGACCCGGAGGAGAAACCCTCGGAGATGGGGGTGCGCGCCTCGTCCGTGGCGCGGGTCGAGGTGGACGACGACGCCGTCACGAGGGGAGGAAACGGTCGCCGCGACCGGACCGGACGTGCCGCCAACGGCCCCATGCCCATCACGTCGTCGGGTCTGCCGATGGCGCGGGTCAACGGGCCGGTGGGCGGCAGTGTGCCGAGCGTGCCGGCGTCCGGGAGTCCCGAGGCCCGGAAGTATCTCCCGCGGTCGACCTCACCGGACATCGATCCCACCAAGGCCGGCGCCGGTCATGTGTTCTACGAGCCGCTGCGGCACCTGAAAGTGCCCAGGCGTTACATCGACGCCGCCGACAGGTTCGAGGCACTCAAGCGCAAGCAGAAGGAACTGGACAGGGCCGCCGCCGCCGAGGGGAAGAAGGCGCCGAACATCCTGCCTCCGGTCAGGCTGCCGGCAGGATACATCCCGCCGTCGACGCCTGACAGCGCCGTCCCGGCCGGGCGGCCGGCCGCGGACGGATCGGACTCGAGTCCGGACGGATCGGGCTCCTGACCCGCCCGGCTTTCGATGGCCCGCCGCGGGTCGGCCTGACCGGGCCGAATGCAGCGGGCAAGGGCGAGGTCGCACGCTTCCTGGTCGAGAACGGCTACACGTACCATTCGCTGTCCGATGAGGTCCGTGCCGAGGCCAGGCGGTGCGGTCTGGACTCCAGCAGGGCCAACCTCGTCCAGCTCGGCAACGACCTCCGGGCCACCGGTGGGCCGGCAGTGCTGGTCGATCGACTGGCGTCCTCCCTGGTGCCGCCGGCGGTCGTCGACTCCGTGCGCAACCCGGCCGAGGTGGCCGCCCTGCGCGCCCTCGGCGGCTTCATGCTCGTCGCCGTGGTGGCCCCGGATGCCCTGAGGTTCGCCCGTATCCAGTCCCGCGGGCGGGCGGGCGACCTGCAGACCCTCGAGGAGTTCCAGCTCTTCGAGCGGCGGGAGAACTCCGGTGTGGTCAGCGAGCAACGGATCGATGCCACGGTCGCCCTCGCGGATCACGTGGTCGACAACGCCGGCTCGCTCGACGAGCTGCGGGACCACGTGCGGGCCCTCCTCGCCTCTCCTCGACGGGACGAGAGGCCGGGATAAAAAAATGGTGCGGCCCTCTCTTCGAGGACCGCACCATGCCCCGGTGCTCCGATGCTCCGGAACGAGTTCACGAGACTCGATTCAGGAGGGCGCGGACGGAGGGTCTCGGACCAAGGATCCCGCTTCCAGCCGCCGAACCGAGAGTTTCACGCGAGGAATCTGAGCAAGACACATGCCATCCGCGCAGACCGTCAGACGTCCCCCCAAGCTGTTGCTACAAAGTGGGTTACAGCCCGAGGAGGCGACGAGTGCCGGCCCTCGCCTCGATCGGGGATCGACTCGATCTGAGACCGCGGATCCTGGCAACCGGTTGATCCAGCGTCTATTCAGCGGTTCCGGAGAAGAATCTCAACTCGATCGATCATCCCGTGTTGAGACGGATCCATGGTGGTGTGGAGATTGTTGCGGGTCGACGCAGACGGTGAGGCCGTCGGTGGATCCGGGAGATCGAGTGGTGGCGCAACGCATTCTCCACGACCGCAACCGCGCCGGCGGCATCTGGGAGAGACTCGACCGGCGGGACGGGCTCACCGCCGCTCTGGGCCCGATACCCGCCCTCGCGGGGTCTTCGCATACCGAAAAGACGCAGGTCGGGCCCGCCACCGTTGCACGGCCCTTCAGCGCCCATCCCCGTCTCCTCGCGTAACAACAATCTGTGCACCACCATGGACGGGCCCGTTTTGACAGCCTCTGGGGCCTGCACTACAGTGCCATGCGATTTTCCGTCCGTTTCCGGGCCGCCTTGTCGCACCACGGAGGCATGAGTGACCAGCTTTCGTCTGTCCCGCCAGAAGCCCC
>JBHHZI010000164.1:0-6836 GCA_046757965.1 Acidobacteriota bacterium
TCGAGGCGGCGGCGCACCTGTGTCGGTTCCCGGCTTTGACGGCATCGTTCCCCACTTCGCGGCGATCCGCGGGCTGGCCGCCGGGTCCACCCCGGCCGAAGAGCACGGCACGCGGTTGATGCGCCCGTCGGCGCGCCGTGCCGTTCTCCGATGGCCGGGCTTATTTCAAGGTCGCGTCGAAGCCGGCCTTGGCGATGGCTGCCGCGATGGTATCGGTGTCCGTCACCTCCGGGTCGTAGGTGACGACCGCCTCTTCCCTGTCCAGGCTGACGTCATACTCGATGACGCCGGGAGTGCGCTTGAGCTGGATCTTCACCGCCCCGACACAGCCGCCACAGGTCATGCCGTCCACCGCGAAGGTCGCCTGCTGGGTGTGCGCCTCCTCCGCCAGGGCAGACGTGCTCGTCACACCGATGAGCAGGACCACCGCCAGAACCACCACTGCCTTCCTCTTGAACGTTCGCGTCAATCTCATGGGAGGTCTCCTTCAGAACAGATAGATCGAGTACTCGGGAAAGGTGGCAACCAGGATCACGATCACCGTGGCGACCCACAGCAGCACCCGGCCGTACCGCCGGGCCCTCGGCATGGTGCAGGATTCGCCCTCTCCACACTCCGTCCGATTCCCCCGGTACATCCGGTAGAAACCGACACCGAGGAACAGCACCGTGGCCGCGAGAAACCAGGGCCGGTACGGCGCCAGCGCCAGCGCAGCGCCGGCCCCGCCGATGCCCAGGAAGGCCAGCACCAGCGGGCCCAGACAGCAGGCCGCCGACAGCAGCGCCGCCGACACCGCCCCGGTGATGGCCGCCCCCGCTCCGGTGTTTCCGGTCGACATGCTCAGCACTCCTCGACGCTCACGAGGCTCAACAT
Organism: Acidobacteriota bacterium; assembly: GCA_046757965.1. GTDB lineage: Bacteria > Acidobacteriota > Polarisedimenticolia > SMYD01 > SMYD01 > JBHHZI01. The sequence goes on from JBHHZI010000164.1 coordinate 874, forward strand.
AGACCCTCGACCATGGTTCAAGGTCAAACCAGCCGCAGACCCGACCGCAGGCGCCGGGGCCGGAGGCTCTTGATGCCCTCGCGAACGAGCGTCTGGTCCTCCACCAGACAGACCCGGATCATGAGACGACGCTCGTCATCGGCAGATACGCCTCGAGATGGAACCCCTCCCGTGGAGCAACTCCTGGCCCGTTGAGCGAGCCAGCCGGCGCAGGCTGACCGCCCACAAGCCCTCTGCTACACTCGCACCACACCATGGCCGGGTACACCATCGGAGAAATGGCCGCACAGGTCGGTGTGCCGACCACCACCGTGCGCTACTACGAGCGCCAGGGCCTGCTGCGCGAGCCACGCCGGACGGCCTCGAACTACCGTCTCTACGACGAGGACGAGGTTGACCGCCTGCGCTTCATTCGCGCCGCCCAGTCCGCCGGGCTGACCCTGTCGGACATCAAGATCCTCCTCGGATACCGAGACGGGGTCGTCGCGCCGTGCCGCGAGGTCCAACATCTCATCGAGCATCGGCTGGCCAGCATCACCGAGAACATGCGCCAGATGAGACACGTCAAGCGCGTCCTGGAGAGTTACCTCGAGATCTGCCGGCAGGCCGAGGCTGATGGCCGCTGTGAGGTGATCGACCGGCTGGCCGCACCCGGCGGCGCAGGACCGGCCCACTCGCGGACCCGAAAGAGACTGCGCCGGTCTTGAGACTTCCCTGCCCGCCGTCACGAGAGACATCGACGGGACACCACCGAGGCTTCCGGGACCCCGACCGCACCGATACGGCCTTGACCCTGCACCGTGGTCGAGGGTCTATGTTCTCTCACGCCTTCGCCCATCCCGGACGAATCGCATCGACAATAAGGAGCCGCTGTGCCGCGACAGACCTGGGCGATCTTCGTGTCGGTGCTGGCCGCCCTCGCCGTGGCCACACCGATCCCCGCGACGGGAGCCACCCCTGGCCCCTCGGAGGGCAATGCCATGTCATCCGCCCCGACGATCCCTGAACCGCATGACGCCGCGGGAGTCCCGGCGAGCGACTCACGATGGACGCGTGCCGCCGTACTGGCCGAGATCGACGGCGATCGCAGGCTGCGTGATGCGTTCAATGCCGACCAGGGCAAGGTCCGTCTGCTGATGATCCTCTCCCCGACGTGACCGGGCTGCCAGCGCGGCGCCCGTGTGGTGTCGGAGAACATCCTCTCCAGGATCGACGATGACAACCTGGCGGTGCATGTGGTCTGGACGCCGGTGCTGAGGACCGATACCACGAGGCGGTCAAGGCGCACGGCCTGGTCCCCTATTCGCAGACGACCTTCTACTGGGATGAGAGACAGGACCTCGGTCTGGCCTACGGCCGCGCCATCGAACTGCCCAGGGGCCGGGACCTGGCCTGGGATATCTACTTTGTCTACGGCCCTGACGCCGTCTGGGGCGACACCCTTCCGCAGCCGGCGGAGTGGAGCCATCAGCTCGGCGTCGACGAGCGTAGCCTCGGCGATGCCGGCCGTATCGGCCAGGCCATCCGTTCCCTCCTCGTGGAGATGAAATGACCCGAGATTCCGAGACGCCCGCCGTTCGCGGCCCGGGCCGGGACGGAGAACGACGCGGGACGGCAAGGAGCACACGATGAGACTGGGCCAGGCCCTCCTGCCGCTGCTCATCGCCACTGCCGCGATGCCGGCGCACGCCGCGGTGGCATCCGGCCGGCCGGCCGGCACCCACCACCCAGCCGGGAAGGCGCAGCTCGATACAGCCACCGAGGTGGTGATCGTGGGTGGCATGAAGAAGAGCCGCAGTGGCGCCACCTGATTCGGCTGACCCTCCGGGGTCCTCGCAGCCCTGGATGGGCTGGCCGGAATCGACAGTGTCGAGATGGATCTGGAGCGGGATGCGTTCATCCTCTCCTGTGACCCGGCCCGCCTCGATCGCCATGCAGTGATCGCCGCCATCGAGGAACTGGGCTTCACGGCCCGCTTCGAGGACGCCCCGTGCCCGACTGCTGACGCGCGAACGGCCCGCAGCGCGACACCTCCCGACAGGGCCACACACTCCAAAGAAACTGTCCCCGGGCCAGGCGGTGACCGGCTCAGGGTGGGCGACGGACCGCCGGCCGTGCCGGGTCCGGTGACCACCGGGCACCCGGCGAACCCACCCGAGCCGGTGGCGGCCGCTCTCACCCGCGCCCGGGCGGATGGCGGCCTGGTGCTCGTGGACTTCTTCGCGGAGTGGTGCGCTCCCTGCAAGGTGATCGAGAAGCGGGTCCTGCCGGCCCCGGAGGTCCAGGCCGCGCTGGCCGGCGTCACGCTGGTGAGAGTGGACACCGATGCCCATCCCGAGGCGGCACGCGCTTACGGGGTCGTGGGCATGCCGACGCTGCTGGTGCTGGACGCGGCAGGTATGGAGCGAGGCCGCCTGGTCGGCCCGATCGGCCCGGCGGACCTGGTCGACACCATCGAGGCGGCACGCAAACAGACGGCAACCAAGAAAGAATGACCCCGCCCCCGGCGAGCCGTGGGAGTGCCCGCCGGGACTGCCCGCCCACGAGTCCGCGGAGCGCTACAATACCGCTCAGGTGCCGGCAGGATCGACGGCACGGTCCGGTGGACGGACCGGACCCGATCCGGGCTCGGGGGGCCGATCGACGGTGCGGCGAACTCGTCATTCCTGGCTGCTGATCATCGCGGCCTTCACCCTGGCGTGCGGCAGCGGAGATGTTCCGGACCGCCCGGCCACCGCGTCCAGCGGGCCCCGGGTCAACACCCCCTCCTCGTCAAAGGTGGCGCCGGGAACCGCCCGCATGGCACAACGGCTGGCGGATCTGGCCGATGCGGTCGACCCCGCGACCAACTTTTATGCCAGCGCGGAGCGCGTCCGGATGCTGCAGGCGCAGACCATGCCGGAGGACCCCCGCGAGCGCTTCAGCTTCGAGATGCGCCTGGCGCGCGATCTGATCCAGAATGGCCAGACGCGCGACGCCCTGGCCATCTATGAGCAGTTGACCGCCTCGCTTGCGCCGTCCTCCCCCGCTAATGTGCGAATGCTCGCGGGACTGCGCAAGCTGCGGGCCCTCACCTGGCTACGGCTCGGAGAGCAGGAGAACTGCCTGAAGCAGCATGGCTCCCGGTCCTGTCTGATCCCGATCGACGGCAACGGTGTCCATGTCGATCAACAGGGTTCGAGAACCGCGATCCGGGAGTACCTCGCCGCGCTGCGCGACGAGCCTCGGGATCTGACCAGCATCTGGCTCCTCAACATCGCCTTCATGACCCTCGGGGAGTACCCCGACCAGGTGCCGCCGCAGTGGCGTATCCCCCCGGCGGTGTTTGCCTCGTCGCACGACGTCGGCCGCTTCGAGGATGGCGCCGGGCCGGCAGGTGTCGGCCTCCTGACGCTGCTGGGCGGCAGTGTCATGGAGGATCTCGACGGCGACGGGTGGCTCGATCTGATGGTCTCGTCCTGGGGCCTACGCGATCAGATGCACTTCCTCCACGCCAACGGCGACGGCACCTTCGACGACCGCACCGCCGACGCGGGACTCCTCGGACTCACCGGCGGCCTGAACATGGTCGACGCCGACTACGACAACGATGGCGACACCGACATCCTGCTTCTCCGCGGGGCCTACCTCGGCCGCGGCGGCCGGATCCCGAACTCCCTGATCCGCAACAACGGCGACGCCATCTTCGAGGACGTCACCGAGGCCGCCGGCCTGCTGGACTTCCATCCGACACAGACGGCGGCCTGGGGTGATTTCGACGGCGACGGCTGGATCGATCTGTTCGTCGGCAACGAGACCATCGATGCCGGCGCGGCGCCGAACCTGTTCGTCAACAGCGGCGAGGGCGAGGAGGATGTCCATCCCTGCCAGCTCTTCCACAACAACCAGGACGGCACCTTCACCGATGTGGCGCCATCCACCGGTGTCGACGCCCGCGGCATCGTCAAGGCCGTGCTGTGGGGCGACATCGACAACGACGGGCGGCCCGACCTCTTTCTCTCTCGCATGACCCAGCCGAATCTTCTGTTCCACAACGACGGACCGGATACCGCCGGCCGCTGGCACTTCAGCGACATCACGGATCGGGCCGGCGTCGCGGAGCCGGTCCACTCGTTTCCCGGCTGGTTCTTCGACTACGACAACGATGGCTGGCTCGACCTGTTCGTCTCCGGCTACGGGCTCGCGTCCAGAAACGGCAGCGCCACCGACGTCGTGGCGGATTACCTGGGGTTACCCACGCAGGCCGAACGCCTGCACGTTTACCGCAACAACGGCGACTCCACGTTCACGAACACCGCCCCATCGCTCGGGGTCGACCGCGTGGCCTTCACCATGGGCTGCAACTTCGGCGACCTCGACAACGATGGCTGGCTCGATTTCTACCTCGGCACCGGGGAACCCGACCTGCGCGCCATCTATCCGAACCGGATGTTCCGCAACGACGCCGGCCGGGCCTTCACCGAGGTCACCACCTCCGGAGGTTTCGGTCACATCCAGAAAGGGCACGGCATCTCCTTCGGTGACATCGACAACGACGGCGACCAGGACATCCACGCGGTGATGGGCGGCGCCTATAGCGGCGACGTGTACCAGAACGCACTGTTCGTCAATCCCGGGCACGGGCATCACTGGATCACGCTGCGCCTCACCGGCGTGACCTCGAACCGCTCCGCCATCGGCGCGCGGATCGACGTGACCATCGACGAGAACGGGACCGCCCGCCACGTGCATCGCCTCGTGGGCACGGGAGGCAGCTTCGGCGCCTCGCCCCTGCGCGCCGAGATCGGTCTGGGAGACGCGGACCGCATCCGCTCCGTCGAGATCGTCTGGCCGGCCTCGGGACAGGTGCAGCGCTTTGCCGACGTGACCATGGACCGCGGCTGGCGAATCCGGGAGGACCGTGACGATCTGCAGCCCCTTCCCCTCACCCCGTACCGTCTGGCCACCACGACGGACGATCCGCGCCGCGTCCCGTCCGCGTTGCAGACCCGACCATGACGCCGGGCGGGCCGACACACCGGGGCAGTGGACACCGACCCCGCGTTCTGCAGCGGCTCGTGGTGGGCGCCGCATGGCTCCTCTCGGCGTGTCTGGCCGGCGACTCGCCCTTGCCGGAACCGCCTCCGCCCCCGATCGGTGCCGCCTCGCTGGCCCCGGCTCTGACCGGTGGCCGCACTCCTCTCGAGATGACCTGGCTGGAACCTGCCGGCGACACCCGGAAGACGCCGGTCGTGCTCTACAGCCGCCTGGAGACCACCGGCGGCCGCCGGCTTTGGAGCCCCCCGTCCACGGTCGTCACCGGAGCGGACCTGTTCGTCAACTGGGCGGACTTTCCGTCGGTCACCCGGACAGCGGCCGGCACGTTGCTCGCCCACTGGTTGCAACGCTCCGACAAGGGGACCTACAGCTACGATGTCCAGCTCGCGCGCTCGACCGATCAGGGCGCCTCGTGGAAACCTCTCGGGCCGCTCCACGCCGACGGGACCGCATCGGAACACGGCTTCGTGTCGGCGGTGCCGGAGGGTGACGGGGTTCGCGTGTTCTGGCTCGACGGCCGCCAGACCGTTCCCGGGAGCAGGCGCGAGAAAGACGACCCCGCCCCGGCGGTCACCGCTGCGGCCCAGCACGGGAGCCGCGACCCGGGCGACGGCACACAGGAGCGTGGCGCCATGAGCCTGCGCACGGCCATGGTCGGAACGCTGATCTCGGACCGCCGGCTTCTCGATGATCGGGTCTGTGATTGCTGCCAGACCGCCGCCGTGATGACGGCGGCCGGCCCGCTCGTCGCCTACCGGGATCGCTCGGCCGCCGAGATCCGGGACATCTCCATCATCCGGGCCACACCGGACGGCTGGTCCGCCCCCGTCCCCATCCATGCCGACGGCTGGAAGGTGCCGGGCTGTCCGGTCAATGGACCCGCCGTTGCCGCCGACGCCGGTGACCCCAGCCGGGTGGCGGTGGCC
>JBHHZI010000165.1:0-6804 GCA_046757965.1 Acidobacteriota bacterium
CGTCTGTGTCCGTTTGCCCTGCATTCATGAACGCTGCACAGTTGTCACATGCGTCACCTACGCCATCGCCATCCGCGTCTGTGCCAGGGCACGTACTGGCAGGTACAACCCGGCGATACGTCACACGATCGATTAGAGCCACTTCACCTGTGCCACCGATCGACACAGACAATCGTCCGTCAGTGACCCTTACCTCCCCCGACTGCTCCCACAGCGTCCTTGCCGGCACGTCTCGGTCGTCGATAAGTGTTGTGCCCTCCACGACAACTGTCTGATGTAACCGCTCCTGCAAACAGTCCTTCAACGATACGGTCACGTCGTACACACCATTCGCGACCGACGATTCCCACGTCCGCTGCTCACTCCTCACCAGAAATGTCGTCAGCGTAGGGTCCGTGTCGCAACCGGTGCGCTCCCGTGGGAACAGCGGGCCATCCCACCCGTAGCCGATGCCTGCGTCGAACAGCCCACCGCTGTCCTTGGCATATCCGGCTGGAGTCGCAACAGTGTCCGGCTGAAAGTTCACGCTCAACGCGCACGCATCTCCCACACCGTCGCCGTCTGTGTCCGTTTGCCCTGCATTCATGAACGCTGCACAGTTGTCACATGCGTCCCCCACGCCATCGCCATCGGCATCGGCCTGGTCGGCGTTGGCGGTGGCCACGCAGTTGTCGGCGGCATCGCAGGTGCCGTCGCCGTCGCCGTCGGGGTCGCCCACCAGGCAGCCGCCGCCGATGTCCAGGGCCAGGGCGGTGGCGGGGTCACCGAGGAAGTTGAGGAGGCGCATGGAGTCGGCCGGCACGGCGGCCTCGGTGATGGCGCGGTTCTTGGCGACGCGGTAGGCCTCGCCGACGACGACGTTGTGCTTGACGAAGATCTCGTCGAACAGCTTGGCGGCGAAGGCGTTCATGTGGTCATGGATGGCGCCTCCGGCCGGCCCGGCGGCAGCGAGGGCTCCGTCGGCCGCCTGGCGGATGTAGGCCTCCATCATGGAGGCCTCGCCCTCAGGCGGCGGTCCGTTGGGCGCGGCAAAGAGGGCGTTCTGGGTGCCGTGGGAGATGACGAACGGCAGCTTCGTTGCGTTGGTGAGTGTGCCGATCTCCGCCTGGTCATAGAAGATGCCGAACCCCCAGCGCCGGGGGTTGGACGAGCCGTGATAGTTGAGGACGAGGGCGCCGGTGTTGGTCTCGGTGGTGACGGCCGCCTTCATGGTGGCGTTGTCCACGAACGTCGACCGGTAGGTCTTGAGGCAGGCCGGCGACGGGGTTGCCGCCCCCAGCTCGGCGCAGCGGGCATCCGCGGCGCCGGGATAGTCCACCGGATTGTTCGGGTCGCCGAGGTCCACGACGTCGGACACCAGCAGCACGCCCCGGTTGAGCATGGTCACCGGCGGCGACGTCTCGTATTTGATGACCTTGTTCACCATGTAGGTGATGGCCGCGGCGGTGCGGCCGGGGAAGCGCCCCACGGCCAGGTCCTGCAGCTCGTCGGTGCCGGCCACGGTGCCGAAGGCGTGGTCGGTACCGGTCATGCGCGGCCCGAACTTGCCGGTGATCGACTGATACATCACCGGCACCCAGTTGTTGCCCGCGGCGAGGTAGTCGAAGTGGTCCTGGTTGCCGTCTCCCACCAGCAGCACGTAGGCCGGCGGCGGCGCGGTCCAGCTCGCGTACGCGTGCGCGATGAAGTCCTGGATGGCCTGGGGCGAGAGGACCCCGTTGTTGAACTCGTCGTAGATGTCCACCGGGTCGACCACCATGGTGCGCAACCCCTGGGCGGCGCGGTGGCTGGCCAGGGGCGCCAGGGCGGCCTGGAAGGCGGCCGGCGCGATGGCGATCCAGTCCGCCCCGTTGGCGGGGTTCATCAGGTCGGACGCCACATCGGTGACGATGGCCGAGGGCGACAGCTCGCTAGCACCGGTCTGGGCCAGGTAGGTGTGGCTGCCTGTGGCGGTCTCATCGAAGCTGACCTGGAAGCCTCCCGAGCCGTCGGGGGCGATGGTGCCGCCGGTGATCTCCACCACCGCGGCCGGGGCGGTGACGTCGAAGAGGGCGATATCGCTGGTGGTGAAGCCGCTGACCGTGTAGGTGGCCGGGCCGGTCGCCGTGAAGTCCAGGCGATTGCCGGTGGCCACGAAGCTGCGATGATAGGTCAGGCGAGCCTTGTTGACGTAGATGGTGTTCTCGATGGTGTCGTTGCGCAGGCGCACCTTCAGCGTGTTGACGCCGGCCAGCACGTCGGCATCGGGCAGCGTGATGTCCAGCGTCTTCGGAACCAGGGCGCCCCAGGAATCGTCGTCCTTCAGCACGCCGTTCCAGTAGATCTCGGTGTGGTGCGGGCCGTCGCTGATCACCACGCCGTTGGGGTCGGTGAAGCGCCGCCCGAAGAGCTGCACTCTCAGTTGTGCCTGGCCGGCCGTGTCGACCGCCTGGGGCGTGTTGAACGGGATGTCGAAGTCGGCGTCTGCGAAGCCGAGGCCTGCGCCCAGCACGGCCCAGTGATAGTCGTCGCCGTCGATATCGGTAGCAGTGGAGGTGAGAATATCGTTCTGCTCTTCCAGGCCGGTGGCCACGAAGCTGGTGGCGGCGGTGCCGGTGGGCGTGCCGGCGCGGGTGGCAAACGGCACCGGGGCCGCCCCTCCGAAGACCAGCCAGGCGACGTTGTCATAGCGGTGCGGGAAGGTGGTGAAGGACGAGGTGGCCCGCTCACCGTAGAACAGCAGCGTCTCTCCGGGCTCGAAGATCGCATCGGCGTTGCCGGCCTGCCGGCTGGGCACCTCGACACCGCCGATGAGGACGCGCAGCGTCGTGGCATCCACCGTGGAGAGGTCGAAGCCGGCGCTCACCAGGGCGGCGGCGGTCAGGTCGGTGTAGGTGACGCGGTACAGACCATCCGCCGGCAGGGTCATCTTGAGGAACGGCGTGCCGGTGGCCGCCGCGGCGGCAAAGGATGACGAGGCGGCGGAGATCAGCGACGGGCTCGCCGCTGCCGTCTTGCCGGTCAGATCGGATGATGCCGACACCGCCACGGTGGCGTCGCCGCCGCTCGAAGCCACGGAGGATGATGCGTCACGGGCCGGGTGGAAGTGCACGGCCAGCACCAGGCTGGAGATGACGGTCAGTTCGCGGCGCGCCGCGCGGTACTGCTCGGGATAGATCAGCAGGCGCAGGAAGCGCGCCCCGCGATCCTGCTCCTCGGGACGGAACTCCACCAGTTGACCGGGGAACAGGCCGCTCTGCCCGGCGGCAGCCGGCGAGGGGGAGACCGCACGCAGGCGCGTCGCGCCCCGGGTCCGCGCCGGCTGGCGCCCGGTGGCGGTCGGTGTGCGCCAGGCCCGGCGGTCGGCCGGGGCGAAGGGCGACAGGTCGCCCGCGGCAGCGTCCAGCGGCGCGGTGCCCGCCGGCTGCCAGGCCGAGCCGTCGGCGCCGGCCACCCGGCTCCATTCATCGGCGGGAAAGCCGGTCTCGGAGACGCGTAACGGCACCGGTCCCCGGTCGACGCCGGGGTGCACCGTGTAGGTCACATCCAGGATGTCGAGGGTGGCGGTCATGCCCGGCGGCAGCGCCACCGTGGCCGTGTCCACCGGCACGGGAGGGCGGCCGGGTTCTTCGAGGGCGATCAGCTTGCGGGCCGGGCGCTGCCAGCGCAGGCGCAGGCCGTCGGGCAGCTCGCCGGCGCGGGTCAGGCTGCCGGTGAGAGAGGCCGTACCGGAACCGCCGCCTGCCGGGACCGCCGGCGCCGTGAGGACCGCGGCGGCCACCAGCAGGGTGCCGAGGAGGCGATGGCGAAGCGATGGCGCACAACATCGCCTGGTCGGGCGAGGACGACGGAAGAAGTGGAAATCTACGGACATCGGTCCGGGCTGTGTCATCGACTCTCTCCGGGGAGAGGGCCGGTCAGGATGCACCGGGTGAGCACACATTCATCCGGCGGCATGCATTGATGATTCGTGGAACGAGTCGATTGTACTCTGAACGGCCCCTCCGTCAAGAACCTTGTTACGAGGACGGACCCCGGCCGTCAATGACGCTTTCGACGCGAGCGGGGGCGCCGCACCCCCGGTGCCCCGGACGGGTCAAATGGCCCAGTCATGCGGCGCCCGCCGGCCAGGCCAGGACCACGGTGGAACGGGATCGCCCGGCGCAGGCGCCGGAGCGGCTGCCGAGGCGAGCCGGACGCCGCTGCTATAATCCGGGTGTGACACGCCAGGTGACGGTCGAGAAGCGGTCTCTCCGGGATACTCCGGATCCGATGCGCGCCCACGCTCATCTCACGCCGGCCGAGCGCATCCACCTGGTGTGGGGTCTAACCGTTCAGGTCCTCGCGTTCCAGAGCCGTTCCGATGCTGAACCAAGACTTTCGCGACATGCTGTCCGCGTTGTCAGACGCCGGCGCTGACTACCTCCTGGTGGGGGCCTATGCGCTGGCCTCGCATGGCCTGGTGCGCGCCACGCAGGACCTCGATCTGTGGGTCCGGGCCACACCGGAGAACGCCGACCGCGTGGTCGCGGCGCTCGTGGCCTTCGGTGCGCCGACCGGGCACGTCGACCGGGACGATTTCACCGTTCCCGACACGGTCGTGCAACTCGGAGTTGACCCGGTTCGCATCGACCTGCTCACCAGCGTTTCCGGCCTCGATTTCTCGGCGGCATGGGACCATCGGCAGATCCTGGAGCTGGATGGCATCACCGTTCCGGTGATCAGCCTCGAAGATCTGGCGGCGAACAAGCGCGCCAGCGGCCGCCCGCAGGACCTGGTGGACCTGCAGTGGCTCGAGGACGCTCGAGAATGAGCCCGGCTCAGGCGCCGGCGCCGGCGCCGAGGCGGGCCAGGCGCCGGCAGGCTTCCTCCAGGTCGGCTTCCTGCTTGGCGAAGCAGATGCGCACCTGGTGGTTGCCGTCGGCCGGGTTGGCGTAGAAGGAGCTGCCGGGCACCGTGGCGACGCCGGCGGTGTCGAGCAGGTAGCGCGCCGCGGCGGTGTCGTCGGCCTGGCCCAGGGCGGCGGCATCCACCAGCAGGTAGTACGCCCCCTGCGGCCTCAGCGGCGTCAGACCCGCCTGCTCGCAGGCCTCCTCGATCATGCGCAGCTTGCCGGCATAGTCGGCGCGCATCTTGTTGTAATACGACGGCGGCAGGTCGAAGGCGGCCACCAGGGCATGCTGCAGCGGCGTCGGCGCGCAGATCGACATGAGGTCGTTGAGGATGCCGATCTTCTCCATCCAGGGTGCCGGCCCGACGGCATAGCCGAGACGCCAGCCGGTCATGTTGTAGGTCTTGGAGAAGCCCGACAGGGTGATGGTGCGGTCGGCCATGCCGGGCAGCGAGCCGATGCTGACATGCTCGTGGCCGTCGTAGAGGATGTACTCGTAGATCTCGTCGGTGAGCGCGACAACGTCGTGCGCCTGGCACAGAGCGGCGATCTCGGAGAGTTCGTCGCGGGTGAACACCTTGCCGCAGGGGTTCGACGGTGTGTTGATGACGATGGCCTTGGTGCGGTCGGTGAAGGCCGCGGCCAGCTCGGCCGGGTCGTAGCTCCAGTCCGGCGGGCGGATGGTGACGAACTTCACGCTCGCCCCGCAGAGCTTGAGGATGTTGAGGTGATAGCCGTAGAACGGCGAGAACAGGATGACCTCATCCCCGGGCTCCACGGCCGCCATGAAGGCGGTGACGAAGCCGCCGGTGGAGCCGACGGTGACCACCACCTGCGAGTCCGGATCGCAGGGAATCTTGTTGTAGCTGGTCATCTTGCGCGCGATGCAGCGGCGCAGCTCGTCGACCCCTTCGAACTTGGAGTAGATGCTCTGGTCGGCGGAGATCGCCTCGATGGCGGCGTCCTTGATCATGTCGGGCACCGGCTGGTCGCAGATGCCCTGGCCGAGGTTGATGCCGCCGGCCCGCTCGCACTCGCGGGACATGCGGCGAATATCGGACTGGGCCAGCCCCTCGATGCGGCTGGCGAAACGGGCCACGACGGCCGGCCGCCGGGTGCGGCGCTTCGGGCGGGCTGACATGGAGCCGCCATGTTACCGCACGGCGGCAGGCCGCCGGCGTCTTTTCCCGCGGCCGGCCGGTGCCGGGACTCACCGGCGCGCATGCAGCCCGATGCCGGCATGGGAGTATGATGCGGCTGTGATGGAAATCGATGCGGCCAGCCGGCAGGCCATCCTGCGTCTCGCGCGCCAGGCCATCCTGCGGCATCTCGACCTGGGCGGCACGGCGGCCGGGAGCGAGGCGGTCAGTGCCGGGCCGGTGTCCGGCAGCAGCCCGGCTGGCCGGTCCGGCCCGAGCGCGGTGGAGCTCGACGGCTCGCCCATGCTCGATGAGGCGCGCGGCGCCTTCGTCACCGTGCGTGTCAATGGTGAGCTGCGCGGCTGCGTCGGCCGCATGGTTCCCGACGACCCGCTGTCCCGTGTGATCCCCGACCTGGCCGTCTCCGCCATCGCCTTCGATACTCGCTTCCCGCCGGTGACCGCCGGCGAGGTGGACCGCCTCTCCCTCGAGGTGTCGGTGCTCACGCCCCCGCAGATCATCGACTCCCCCGCCGCCATCGAGGTCGGGCGCGACGGACTGATGGTTCACCGGGGACGGGCCCACGGCGTGCTGCTGCCGCAGGTGGCGGCGGAGAACGGCTGGGACCGCGAGACCTTCCTCTCCTGGACCTGCCGCAAGGCCGGCCTCGACTCCGACGCCTGGCTGGCCTGGGCCAACGGCACCGACCCGAAGCTCGTCGTGGAGACCTTCACCGCCGACGTCTTCGGCGACGACCGCGGCTGACCCCCGATACATCGCCGGCCCGACCAGCAC
>JBHHZI010000166.1:0-6798 GCA_046757965.1 Acidobacteriota bacterium
CGTCTCCGGTATCACCCGGACACGGGCGAGGAACTGTGCATCGCCTGCCTGATGTGCGAGCAGATCTGTCCGGATGATTGCATCAACATCGAGTGGGAGAAATCGCCGGTCGGCAAGGGGCGTATCCTCGCGAACTTCACCATCGATTACCAGCGGTGCTGCCTGTGCGGCCTGTGCGTGGATCCCTGCCCGACCAAGCCGCTGACCGCGATCTACATGAGCCACGATTTCGAGCTGGCCGGCTTTGACCGGCAGGACCTCGTCACCGAGCGACGAGGCCTGCATGAGGGCCGGGAGATCACCCTCTACAAGAAGTGATGGGCGGGGGAAGGAGTAAAGGGCTGTTTCGATGACTCTGCTGTTCTATATCTTCGCGGGCATTGTCGTGTTCTCGGCGGTGATGGTGATCAGCCGGCGCAATGCGGTTCACTCGGCTCTCTGGCTGGTCCTCACGTTCTTCGCCGTGGCGGGGCTGTTCATCCTGCAGAAAGCGGAGTTCATCGCCGCGGTCCAGGTTCTTGTCTATGCCGGCGGCATCATGGTGCTGTTCCTGTTCGTCATCATGCTTGTCAACATCGAGCGCGTGGAGGGATTTGTCCGGCCCCGGAAGGTGGCGACCGCGGTGATGCTGACGACACTGATGGTCGGTGTCGTGGCGAGTGTCTTCGCGCGGTCCAGCGGCGCACCGGAGACGGCCATGGCCGGCGGCGGGTTACCCGGCATCGCGGTGCCAGCCGGGGGGGCGTGGGGCAACCTGGAGGCCATCGGAATGGTGCTGCTGACGGATTACTTGCTGGCGTTCGAGCTGGTCTCCGTGGTCCTGACGGTGGCCGTCATCGGCGTCATCGTCCTCTGCCGGCGGGCGACATGAGCCCGGCGATGCACTGGATGCAGAACGTGACGGAGGTGCACTACCTGGCGCTGAGTGTCCTGCTCTTCGGGATCGGGACGATCGGCGTGTTGACGCGCCGCAATGCCATCGTGGTCATGATGTCCATCGAGCTCATTCTCAACGCGGCCAGCATCAATTTCGTCGCCTTCAGCAACCACATCGCAACAGCCACCGGCGAACCGAGTTACGCGGGGCAGATCTTCTCGCTGTTCATCATCGCGGTCGCGGCGGGTGAGGCGGCCATCGGGCTGGCGATCGTCATCGCCCTGATGCGCAGCCGGGAAACCGTCAATGTCGATCAGATCGACCTGATGAGGGGATAGAACGGTGCTTGGTGCTCTCTGGCTCATTCCGCTGCTTCCCCTGCTCGGATTCTGCCTCAACGGCCTGTTCGGCAAGCGGTGGCTTGCCCGTCGCGCCGTGGAATGGACCGCCTGCGGCGCGGTGCTGGCCGCCTTCGTGGTGTCGCTGGGCGCGGTGTGGCAACTGAACGAGCCCGGCGTTCTGGCCCGGCTGGCTGCGGATCCTCCGCCCCATATCCAGGTCGATGTCGACACGCGCCGGGTCGAGGTGGAGCTGTGGGAGTGGATTCCAGGCGGGACAGCGCACACCGACGCCGGGAGGTCGTTCGACCTCCGCGTGGCCTGGGGCTTCCAGATCGATCCCCTCGCGTCGATTCTTCTCCTGGTGGTCACCGGGGTCGGTTTCCTGATCCACGTCTACAGCATCGGCTACATGGCCCACGAACAGGACTACGCGCGGTTCTTCACCTATCTGAATCTGTTCATGGCGATGATGCTGACCCTGGTGCTGGGGGCGAACTTCCTGGTCATGTTCGTCGGCTGGGAGGGTGTGGGGCTCTGTTCCTACCTGCTGATCGGCTTCTTCTATCAGCGCCCATTCGACCTGAAGAGCGGCCTCACATGCGCGGATGCCGGCCGCAAGGCGTTCATCGTCAATCGCATCGGGGACTTCGGGTTCCTCATGGGAATGCTCCTCATCCTGGTGACCTTCGGCAGCCTGGATTTCTCCACGGTGACCGAGCGGGTCATGGCCCAGGCGCCGGATCTCGGACCCGGGGTCTTCACCGCCATCGGCCTGCTGCTGTTCGTCGGGGCGGTGGGCAAGTCGGCGCAGATCCCGCTCTATGTCTGGCTTCCCGACGCCATGGCGGGCCCCACACCCGTATCGGCTCTCATCCATGCGGCCACCATGGTCACGGCCGGCGTGTACATGGTCTGTCGCACCTCGGCCATCTACATTCACGCTCCGGTCGCCATGGCCACGGTGGCCGTCGTGGGGGTCTCGACGGCCGTGTTCGCCGCACTCATGGGTCTGGCGCAGAATGACATCAAGAAGGTCCTGGCGTACTCGACGGTCAGCCAGCTCGGTTACATGTTCGTCGCCGTGGGTGTGGGGGCGTACGGAGCGGGTGTATTCCATCTGATGACGCACGCGTTCTTCAAGGCGCTCCTCTTCCTGGGGGCCGGTTCGGTCATCCACGGCATGTCCGGCGAGCAGGACATGCGCAAGATGGGTGGCTTGCGAGCGAAGATGAAGGTGACCTTCTGGGTCATGCTCGTGGCCACGCTGGCGATCTCCGGCGTGCCCGGCCTGAGTGGCTTCTTCTCCAAGGACGAGATCCTCTGGAGGTCCTTCGGCGCCACTGCGGGCCCGGGGTTCACCGGCCACCCGGCGATCTGGATCCTGGGCACGCTGGCCGCCGGGTTGACGGCCTTCTACATGTTCCGGCTCATCTTCATGACCTTCTACGGCGAGGGCCGCATGGACGGGGAGACCTCCCACCATCTGCACGAATCATCGTGGGTGATGCTGGCGCCGCTCTGTGTTCTGGCGGTTCTCGCGGCGGTGGGTGGTTACGTCGGGGTCCCCCACGCGCTGGGTGGGAACAACCGATTCGAGGCGTTCATCGCGCCCTCTTTCCGGCATGTGGAGGCACCGGAGGGGCCTGCCGGGGCGATGTTCGAGGCGGGTCATGCGCTCGGCGCCCCTGCTGCGACCGGTCCCGCCGTCGCCGGTGTGCAGCCGGCGTCATTCCGTCCGGATTCTCAGGCGGACGGACCGGGTGTCGAGGAGCACTCCCGGACCGGGGTCGAGCACGAGAACGGTGGTCTGGAGTACGTGCTAATGCTGGCATCGGTTCTCGTGGCCTTCTCGGGCATCTTCCTCGCATGGCTCTTCTACGTGAAGATTCCGGCGTTGCCTGCCCGCTTCGCGACCGCCATGGGTGCCCTCTACCGGGTCGTGGCCGGCAAGTTCTACGTGGATGAGATCTACGCCGCCACGGTCCTGGCCGGATACTATGGGTTATGCCGGGTCTCGGCATGGGTGGACCGCAACGTCATCGACGGAGCGGTCAACGGCATCCGGCATCTCACCATCGGCATCTCTCACGTGTCATCCATTTTTGACCGCTACGTCGTCGATCTGGCCGTCAATGCACTGGCCGGGCTCACCCGCGGCCTGCATCTCGTCGTGCGCCGGGCGCAGACGGGTCTCGTCCAGTCCTACGCTGCTCTCATGGTCTTCGGAGTTTTTCTGCTGGTCAGTCTCTACCTGATCCTGCTGTCGGGATAGTCGAAAGAGACACGAAGGAGTCGACATGTTGTTCTCCGGAATCCTGTCCGCGATCACGTTCATCCCACTGGTGGGTGCGCTGCTGATCGTTTTCTTCCCGAAGACGAGAGGGAAGGCAATCGCATATTTTGCGACGATCGTGGCTGGCGTGGATTTTCTGGTATCCCTGCCGCTGTTCTTCGCCAGTACCGCCAACGCGCCCGGCCGGTTTCTGGGCTGGGGGCAGTTCAATTTCGTCGAGGACATGGACTGGATCCCGTCCATCGGGGCTCGCTACATATTCGGGATTGACGGGATATCCGGCCTCCTGGTGCTCCTGACCACGCTTCTCGGCCTGGTCGCAGTGCTCAGTTCATGGGCGGCGATCAAGGACCGGGTGAAGGAGTACTACTTCTTTCTCCTCGTCCTGCAAACCGGCATGCTGGGCGTGTTCTGCTCCCTGGACTTCTTTCTGTTCTATGTCTTCTGGGAGGTCATGCTGGTGCCGATGTACTTTCTCATCGGCATCTGGGGCGGCCAGCGGAAACTGTACGCCACCATCAAGTTCTTCCTGTACACGCTGGCCGGTTCGGTGCTCATGCTGCTCGGCATCCTTGCTGTCTATTTCTATGTCGGCCAGCGCACGTTCGATCTTCGTCTCCTGACGGCGGCGCTGGCCAATGACACCAGCGCCGCGTGGCTGAACATCGGCTGGTGGGTGTTCCTGGCTTTCTTCGTCGGATTCGCCATCAAGGTTCCCATGTTCCCGTTCCATACCTGGCTCCCGGACGCGCACACGGAGGCGCCGACCGCCGGGTCGGTCATCCTGGCAGGCGTTCTGTTGAAGATGGGAACCTATGGTTTCGTGCGCTTCAGCCTGCCGCTCATGCCCGGCGTCGCGTGGGAATTTGCCCGCTTCCTGCTGTGGGTGAGTGTCATCGGCATCATCTACGGCGCTCTCGTGGCCATGGTCCAGAAGGACTGGAAGAAGCTGGTCGCATATTCCTCGGTCAGCCACCTCGGGTTCGTGATGCTGGGTGTCTTCGCGTTCAATGAAAACGGTCTCAACGGCGGCCTGCTCCAGATGATCAATCACGGTCTCTCCACCGGCGCTCTGTTTCTCATCGTCGGTATCGTGTACGAACGGCGCCACACCCGGATGATCTCCGAGTATGGCGGGCTCTCGAAGGTCATGCCCGTCTTTGCGGTGATGTTCATGGTGTTCACCCTGTCGTCCATCGGGATGCCGTCTCTCAACGGCTTCATCGGGGAATTCACCATTTTGGCAGGCGCCTTCCAGATCGCCCCGATGCTGGGGGGCAAGATCTTCGCCGTTCTCGGCGGGACCGGCATCGTGCTCGGGGCGGCCTACATGCTGTGGCTCTACCAGCGCACGATGTTCGGCAAGGTGACCAACCCGGCGAACGAGAATCTCTCCGATCTCAACGCACGAGAATGGGCGTACCTGGTGCCCCTCCTGCTCCTCTGCTTCTGGATCGGTCTGTATCCGAAACCGTTCTTTGCCATGCTCGAACCTGCCACGGCCAACCTGACGGCCGTTCTGGATGCCCATCGTCCGGCGGAGTATCGAGTGGCCGGCGTGGACCGGCCGGAGGTCCCCGGGAGCCGTTTCGGGCCGGCCGAGGCGCGTCTTCTCGATGGTCACCCGCTCGGGTCGGACGCCGGTCAGGCGGACGATGCGGCCGCCGTCCCGGCGCCGGCGGTGCGGCCCGTGGACCGCGGGCCCGGTGAGCCGGACGCGGCAGTGGCCGGATTGTGACGCCCGTATCGTTCAATCCCGCCGATCTGGCGGCCATGGCACCGCAGGTGGCGCTCGCCATCTTCGGCCTGGTCGCCCTCGTCCCGGATCTGGTCACCCGGCGGCGCACCCGGGTGGCCGGACACCTGGCCATCGCCATGGCCGCGACGGTGCTGGCCATGGTGGTCATGGCGTGGAACGGCTCCACAGGCAGCGGGCCCGTGACGGCGTTCACCGGTGCCTTCGTCGTGGATCGCTTCTCCCAGTTCTTCGCCATCGTCTTCCTGCTGTCGGCGATCCTCGCCATGGGGATGTCTGTCCGCCTGCTGGATGCCGACCGCGCCCAGGCCGGTGAGTACTACTCGCTGATCCTGCTGGCCACGCTGGGCATGATGTTCATGGCGTCCGGTCTGGACCTGCTGGTCATCTGGCTGGGCCTGGAACTGATGTCGCTGTCGTCTTACGTCCTGTGCGGGTTTCTCAAGGAAGACCGCAAGTCGTCGGAGGCGGCCCTCAAGTACTTTCTGCTGGGAGCCTTCAGTTCCGGCGTTCTGCTGTACGGGATATCCCTGGTCTACGGAGCCACGGGGTCGACCTGGCTGCCGGCCATCCGGCAGCACCTCGACTCGGGGGCGCCCGCGGGCATGCTCTTCTCGCTCGGGGTGGTGCTGATGGTGGCGGGCCTGGCCTTCAAGGTGGCGGCGGTACCGTTTCACCAGTGGGCGCCGGACGTGTACGAGGGCGCGCCGACCGGCATCACCGCGTTCATCTCGACCGGGAGCAAGGCGGCCGGTTTCGCGGTCCTGCTGCGCGTGTTCTCCGCCGGCCTGTGGAGTGAGACCACCGCCCATCTCTGGGTTCCGCTGGTCATCGTGCTGGCGGCCGGTTCGATGGTCGTGGGTAATATCGCGGCCCTGCTCCAGGACAATGTCAAGCGGATGCTCGCCTACTCATCCATCGGCCATGCCGGTTATGTGCTGATGGGACTCGTGGCGATCGGCAGCACCGCATCCGGCGCCGACACGTCTCCGCTTGCCGGGTCGGCCACCGCTCTGTTCACCTTCGGAGCGGCCTCGATCCTCGTCTACATGCTGGTCTACACCTTCACCACCGTCGGGGCCTTCGGCGTCATCGCGGCGCTGAAGCGGGATAATGTGGTCGGGGACCGCGTCGAGGATTTTCGTGGTCTGGCCCGGCGCCATCCGGTCCTGTCGTTCGCCATGCTGGTGTTCATGCTGTCGCTGGCAGGAATCCCGGCGACCGCGGGATTCGTCGGCAAGTGGTACCTGTTCGGCGCGGCCGTGCGGGCAAACTACGGCTGGCTGGCGGTGCTGGCGGTGCTCATGACCACGGTGTCCGTGTATTACTACCTGCGCATCGTCGTGGCGATGTACTTCTCCGACAGCGACGCCGCCGAGGAGGAATCCCCGCTGTCCGGAACACTGGTGGGCACGCTGGCCGTGGCGCTGATCTTCACACTGGTCATCGGCCTGTACCCGGAGCCGTTCCTCAATCTCGCCACCCAGGGGGCGGCCCAGTTGCAGTCCATCTGGACCCTCGGATAGAGCCC
>JBHHZI010000167.1:0-6737 GCA_046757965.1 Acidobacteriota bacterium
AGACCATCGAGGACCTGTCCACCGACAAGGTCAAGGTCAAGGTCATTCACACCGCTACCGGCGCCATCAACGACTCGGACATCCTGTTCGCCACCGCGTCCAACGCCATCGTCGTCGGCTTCAACGTGCGTCCCGAGCGCAGTGCGGAGGCGCTGGCGAAGAAGGAGCACGTCGACATCCGCCTGCACACGGTGATCTACAAGGTCGCCGGCGAGATCAAGAGCGCCATGCTCGGGCTTCTCGACCCCACCCTGGAAGAGGTCTACCTGGGGCGTGCCGAGGTCCGGGAGACCTTCAAGGTACCGAAGATCGGGGTGGTCGCGGGCTGTTCCGTCACCGACGGCAAGATCCTGCGCACCGCGCAGGCCCGGCTCATCCGTGACCAGGTCGTCGCCTACGAGGGAAGACTGGCCTCCCTGCGCCGCTTCAAGGAAGACGTGGCGGAGGTCCGCTCCGGTTACGAGTGCGGCATCGGGCTCGAGCGATACGGGGACGTGAAGATCGGTGACATCATCGAGACGTTCCGGATGGAGAAGGTCGCGCCAAAGGAGCTGTGATCGCCGGCACGCCGGTCTGATCCCGGCTGCCTCATGCCCATGTTCGTCGGTATCGTGCGCGTCCGGCTTCGCCTTCATGGCGTCTCCTCACTCAAGGAGAAGAGAGCCATACTCCGGCACATCAAGGACCGATCCCGGGCACGGCACAACATCTCCGTCGCCGAGGTGGAGGATCAGGACAGACATCAGGCAGCCACTCTCGGTTTCGTGGCGGTGGGTCACTCCGAGGAGGTGCTGGTGTCGCTGTTCGACAAGATTCGCGACGGGATCGACCGGGCGGTGCCAGGCGGCGTGACAGACTGGGATCAGGAGATCATGTCCTGAACGCGAGAATCACCATGGTGCATCCAAGACGCGCCAAGATCGGCGCAAGAGTCCGTGCAGAGCTGTCACGCCTCATCCGCGACGAGATGAGCGATCCCAGGGTCGGGTTCGTCACCGTCACGGCGGTGGAGGTGAGCCGTGACCTGCGTGTGGCCCACGTCTACGTGTCGGTCATGGCCGGTCCGTCCCACGCTGCCGAGACACTGGCAGCGTTCGAGCGAGGTCGCGGGTTTCTCCGCCGCGGCCTGGCAGGGAACCTGGCCCTGAGACGGACGCCGGAACTGCGGTTTCACATCGACACGTCCGCCGACCGGGCCGAGCGGATCGAACGCCTGCTGGATGACGGGGCGGTGACGCGCGGTCCCGCCTCCGAGGCTGATGAAACGGACTGAGACCGTCCCGCCCGACTCCGAGGCCCCCATCGGGTCGACCCGGGCAGCCGGCGGACTCCTGATCGTCGACAAGCCGGTCGGACCGACCTCCCATGACATCGTGAGCGTGGCGCGACGGGCGCTCTCGATCCGGAAAGTCGGCCATACCGGCACCCTCGATCCGCTGGCCTCGGGCGTGCTGGTGCTGGTCCTCGGCCGCGCCACGCGGCTCGCCCGCTTCATCAGCGGCCATGACAAGACCTACTCCGGGTCCGGGCAACTGGGCTGGAGCACCGATACGTTCGATGCCACCGGTCGGCCGCTCGGTGAGGCCGCTGACGTGTCCGGAATCGGCCGGTCCGAGCTGGCCGCGGCCGCGGGTCATCTGACCGGCCGGATCCTCCAGTCTCCGCCGCCGTTCTCCGCCTGCAAGGTCGACGGCGAGCGGCTCTACCGGCGCGCCCGGCGCGGCGAGACCGTGGCCGCGCCGGCTCGCGAGGTGCTCGTTCATCGCTTCGAGATCGACACAGACGGCGATGGGCGTTTCACCTTCACCTGCCGCGTCTCGGCCGGCACCTACATCCGCTCCCTGGTGAACGATCTGGGCGCCGCGCTGGGCTGTGGCGCCCATCTGACCACCCTGCGTCGCACCGACGTGGGTGGGGTCTTCACCGTGGCGAGAGCCCTGGCGGCAGACCGCCTCCGCCGGACGGACGGACCCGGACCGCTCGGCGACGCCTTCGTGCCGATGGATCGAATCCCTCTCGGCCTGCCGGTGGTGGAGGTGCCCCCCGGCTCGCTGTCCGACCTTTCCCATGGCCGGCCGTTCACCGGGGTGCCGGCTCCGGGGGCATCGCCCGGCCCGCTCTGGCAGGCGCGCTCCGCCGACGGCCGGCTCCTCGCCCTGGTCGGGCCGGAGACGGTGGCCGGCACCTTCCGGCCCCGGACGGTCTTCTTCCCTCCACCGGCCGACCCGGCTGGCTTTACACCCTCCTCCTGACGGTGTACCATGCCCCGGATCACGATAAAAAAGGTAGAGGAGGAAGAGAGAACGTGGCCTTGGCAACGGGAAAAAAGGCCGAAGTCATCGAGTCGTATCGTCTGCACGACAGCGATACAGGCTCGCCGGAAGTCCAGATCGCTCTGCTGACACGGCGTATCCGGGATCTGACGGAGCACTTCCGCTCCCACAAGAAGGACCACCACTCGCGGCAGGGTCTCCTGCGCATGGTGGGCCGTCGCCGCCGCTTGCTGGGCTACGTGAAGAAAAACGACCTGCCACGCTATCAGCAGGTCATCGCCAGGCTGGGTCTGAGGAAGTAGCCCCCCAGGTCCGTCCGCGGAGTTCACCGCGGGGATCGCCTCGCACGATGTGCTGGATCAAGGGTCGACAGGTATCATCTCATATCTGCTCATCAGTTCCCGACCGTATCTGATCTTTCGACCTTGATCCGGGTCCATCTCGCGCCCCTTCCCTTGCAGCGCCTTCGCTGGAACCGGACCGGTGTGGTGTGCGTGCCGGAAGACCCCGCCGCCTGAAGGAGAATGGAGTGATCAAGAAGAGCATCGACATCGGCGGCCAGAGTCTCAGCTTCGAGATGGGACGGATCGCCAAGCAGGCCGACGGCGCCACGCTGGTCCGCTTCGGAGACACGGTCGTCCTGGCCACCGCCTGCGCGCAGAAGGAACCCCGCGAAGGGATCAGCTTCCTCCCGTTGACCGTCGACTACCGGGAATGGACCTATGCCGCCGGCAAGATTCCCGGCGGATTCTTCAAGCGTGAGGGCCGACCGAACCAGAAGGAGACCCTGACCTGCCGGCTCATCGACCGGCCGGTGCGCCCGCTGTTTCCCGATGGCTACGCCAACGAGACCCAGGTGATCGCCATGGTGCTGTCGACCGATCAGCAGAACGACAGCGATGTCCTGGCGGTCTGCGGCGCGGGGGCGTCGCTGTATTGCAGTGACATTCCCTTCCCGACGCCGCTGGCCGCGGTCCGGGTCGGCCTGATCGACGGCGCCTATCAGGTCAACCCGACCTTCGAGCAGTTGCAGGACTCCCGCCTGGACCTCCTCGTGGCCGGCACCCCGGAGGCAGTGGTGATGGTCGAGGCCGGCGCCCAGGAGGTCTCGGAAGACGAGGTCCTGAAGGCCATCGAGCTGGGCCACGAGAACATCCGCAGGATCTGCGCGCTCATCCAGGAGATGCACGACGAGGTGCAACCGGCCAAGCGACCGGTGCAGACCACGGCCATTCCCGACGATCTCGTGGCGCTGGTTCGCGAGCGCGTGGCCGGCCCCCTCGGGGACGCCATGCGCGTCAAGGACAAGATCAAGTCCTACGATCGCGTCGACACCGTGAAGAAGGACCTGATGGAATCGTTCGGAGAGGATGAGGACGAACGGCGCGCCCTGGCCGGCAAGGTGTTCAAGAAGTTGCAGAGCGAGATTCTTTCCGAATCGATCCGCAAGGAGCGCCGCCGGCTCGATGGCCGGCAGTTCGACGAGATCCGGGCCATCGACTGCGAGGTCGGCGTGCTCCCCCGGACCCACGGCTCCGCCCTCTTCACCCGGGGAGAGACCCAGGCCCTGGTGACGGCCACACTCGGGACGGCTTCCGATGCCCAGCGCCTCGACTACATCCAGGGCGCCGACGAGAAGCGGTTCATGCTGCACTACAATTTTCCACCCTTCTCCGTGGGCGAGGTGCGCTTCATGCGCGGACCGGGACGGCGGGAGATCGGTCACGGAGCCCTGGCCGAGCGCGCCGTGCTGCCGATGGTCCCCCCCGAGGAGGACTTCCCCTACACCCTGCGCGTGGTCTCCGACATCATGGAGTCCAACGGCTCCTCCTCGATGGCCACGGTGTGTGGGGCGTCGCTGGCCCTGATGGATGGAGGCGTACCGATGAAATCACCGGTCGCCGGCATCGCCATGGGCCTCATCAAGAGCGGGGATGAGTTCGCCATCCTCTCCGACATCGCCGGCGCCGAGGATCATTACGGCGACATGGATTTCAAGGTGACCGGCACCCGCACCGGGATCACCGCCCTGCAGATGGACATCAAGATCACCGGCGTCACCACCGAGATCCTCCAGACGGCGCTGCTGCAGGCCCGCGACGGGCGGTTCTTCATCCTCGACAAGATGGCCGAGGCTCTCGAACAGCCCCGGGCGGACATCTCCGAGTACGCCCCCCGGATCCTGAGTGTCATGGTTCCGAAGGACAAGATCCGAGACGTCATCGGAACCGGTGGAAAGGTGATCCGGTCGATCGTCGAGCGCACCGGTTGCAAGATCGAGGTCAACGACGACGGGCGCGTCGACATCGCCTCCGCGGATCAGGCTAACGCACTCAAGGCAAAGGAGATCATCCTCGAGCTGACGG
Organism: Acidobacteriota bacterium; assembly: GCA_046757965.1. Lineage (GTDB taxonomy): Bacteria > Acidobacteriota > Polarisedimenticolia > SMYD01 > SMYD01 > JBHHZI01. Next base: position 4,640 of record JBHHZI010000167.1, read on the forward strand.
CCGAGGCCGAGATCGGCAAGACCTATGCCGGCAAGATCACCCGGATCACCGGCTTCGGGGCGTTCGTGGAAATCCTGCCCAGTGTCGAGGGTCTGCTACACATCTCCGAGATCGAGCACTATCGTATAGACAAGGTCGAGGACGTCCTCAAGGAGGGCGAGGAGACGATGGTCAAGGTCATCTCGATGGATGGCCAGGGCCGGATTCGCCTCTCCCGCAAGGCTCTGACCGAGCCTCCGGAGGACGCCCCTGGCCGACCAACCGGTGCTCCGGGGGGCCGACCGCCCCGTCGTGAAGGCGGAGGCGGCGACCGGCATCGCCGGGGAGGCCGGCCCGGCGGTGGCCGGGGTCGGGGTGATTCGCGCCCGCGCTGACGTTCATCCGGCGCGGGCCGGAGGAACGTGGTGCGCAAGAGCCTGGATGAGTTTCTGGAGGCAAGCGGCCTGTTCAGCGGCGATCAGATCAATGATGCCCACCGGACCCAGCAGTTCTTCGGCGGCTCGGTGCTGTCCAACATGGTCCGCCTCGGATACGTGACCGAACCCCACGCGGGTGAACTGTTCTCGAAGTGGTCCGGGTACCCGTACATCGCCTACCGGGAGCTGAAGAATCGCAGGATTCCCCTGGCGGTGATCCGCTTCATGCGCCGGGAAGACGCCACGCGGCGCAAGGTCGTGCCGTTCATGCTGGCAGACGGTGAACTGCATGTCGTCACCTGCCGCGGCGACAACGAGATATTCTTCGACGAGATGTCGCGCCGTCTCGGCTTCACCGTGGTGCCCCACATCACGCCCGACGAGCGCCTCGATATCCTGCTGGAGCGACACTACGGGGTTCCCATGGCGCACCGGGAGACGGTGAAACCGATCCCCGACCAGCACGCTCTCACTCCGGTGGAGCCGGAGACCGTCGACCCCACCGTCGCCGACGATACGACCGGCCTGCCGCCGGACATCGGCCTCGACGGGCTGCCGCTGGACAGCGACGTGACCGTACCCCGGTTCATGGAGAACGCTGTTCTGGGCGACCTGGACGATGCCGGCGGCCCAACCCCGGCCACGGTCCGCGCCGGTCCGTCCGACGGCCCGACGCCGCGGACCACCTCCGAGGCAGAGCGCCCTCCCCTGTCCGACCCGCGCATCACATCGCCCATGACCCCGGTGGCGAGGGCTCAGCCCGCCCCGGCGCCCTCGATCACCACCCCCGACGCCGGGCCGGTGGTCGCAGAGGACATCCCCCCCGCGCCGGGTGAGTCGACCTCCCCGCCCTCCCCGCCGACGACAGCCGCCTCCTCCGCTGCCGGCCTGACGCCGCCGGCCGCCATGACGGCCGCGGACACCACATCGTTTCCGGCCGGTGCCACCGAGGCACTGGCCATCCTGGCCGGCGCGACCGACCGCGACGCGGTGGGCCGGGCCGCCGTCGACCTGGTCCGTTCCATGGGCGCGCCCCGTGTCGCCCTTCTCACCCACCGGCACCAACGACTGGTCGGCTGGTACGCCGCCGGGGACGGGGTCGACCTCCAGCGCTTCTCCCGCCTGAGCGTGCCGCTCTACACCCCGTCGGTGTTCGCCGCGTTGCGCGTCAAGACCACCCCGTATCTGGGGGTGCTCGCCGATCAGCCGGCCAACAACGAGCTGCTGGCCGGCCTCGGCGGCACCGCCGGACAGATGGCCGTGGTGGCTCCCATCCTCCTGAAGGGCCGCATCGTCGGCGCACTCTACGCCGATGGCGGCCTCGAGAAGGGCCCGGTGCTGGAGGTGGACCGGCTCCATGCCGCCGCCGCCAAGCTTGCCCTGGCCCTGGAGATCCTCCTGCTGCGCAACAAGATCCGCCACTGACGGGTGCCGGGAAAACCGGGCGGGACCGGGCCGCGCTCTGCTTGACACCCCCAGCGGCCGCTTCTAGAATCCACCCTTTCCGTGAACGGGTACCCGGCCTACCTAGCCGGGCGATTAGCTCAGCGGGAGAGCACCTGCCTTACACGCAGGGAGTCACTGGTTCGAATCCAGTATCGCCCACCAGAGTTGTCGATGCCTGCCTGCGGGGGCGTGGTGCAGTTGGTTAGCACGCCGGCCTGTCAAGCCGGAGGTCGCGG
>JBHHZI010000168.1:0-6728 GCA_046757965.1 Acidobacteriota bacterium
TCTCGCAACCATCACCAACGATGCCTGGTTCGGCCGCTCGGCCGCGCCGTCACAGCACTTCGCGATGGCAGTGATGCGCGCCGCGGAGATGCGCCGATGGCTCGTCCGTGCCGCGAACACGGGAATCTCGGGAATCATCACGCCGGATGGCGAGGTCGTGGCCCGAACTGAACTGTTCGAGACCGGCCTTCTGAGTGGCGTGATTCATCCGCGACACGACCTGACCTGGACCGCCCGCCATCCCCATTTCGTCCCGGGGGGCTGTGTTATGATCCTGGCGGTTGTCGTGGTCGCCGGCCGTCTCCGGCGCCCCCGGTGTCCGTCAACCGCCTGACCGGCGTCGTGCCGCTCGTCAGGAATGTCACCGCCAGGGAGCCCCAGGATGGATGCTCAGGAACTCCACGCGCGACATGACGATCTCGCGCGGCGGGTCGACGAACTCCGGAGGTTCCTTTGACCTGCCGGGCAAGGAGAAGGCGCTTGCGGCCCTGGACGCCGAGATGGGGAGCCCGGGCTTCTGGGACGATGGGGACAGGGCCAGGCGGCTGACCCGGCAGCGCCAGTTACTCACCGTCCAGATCGAGGCGGCCCGGGAGGTGGCCTCCCAGGCCGAGGACGGTGATGTGCTGCGCGAGTTGCTTGCCGAGGATCCCGACGTCGCCGCGGACTACGAGACCGCCCTCGATCGGATCGAGGCGACGGTCTCGGACCTCGAGGTGAAGACGCTGCTCTCCGGCGACACCGATCCGTCCAACGCGATCGTGACGGTGCACGCAGGCGCCGGTGGGACCGAATCGATGGACTGGGCCTCCATGCTCCTGCGCATGTACCTGCGATGGTGCGAGCGACGATCGTTCACCACACAGATGATCGATGTGCAGGCCGGCGAAGAGGCGGGGATCAAGAGCGCGGTCTTCTCGGTCGACGGCACCCTGGCCTACGGCTATCTGAAGGTCGAGAGCGGCGTTCATCGGCTCGTACGCATCTCGCCGTTCGATGCGGCGTCCCGTCGCCATACCTCGTTCGCCTCGGTGGCGGTGGTTCCCGAGGTCGACGACAGCATCGTCGTGGACATCGAGGAGAAGGACCTGCGAATCGACACTTATCGCTCATCGGGTGCCGGCGGACAGCACGTCAACGTCACCGATTCGGCCGTGCGGATCACCCATCTCCCCACGGGCATCGTCGTGTCCTGCCAGAACGAGCGCTCCCAGCACAAGAACAAGGACATCGCCATGAAGGTCCTGCGGTCGCGGCTGGTCGAACGGGAACGTCAGCTGCGCGATGAGAAGCGGCAGGCGGTCGAGGCCGAGAAGAAGGAGATCGCGTTCGGCAGCCAGATCCGCTCGTATGTCCTCCAGCCTTACCGGATGGTCAAGGACCATCGGACCGGGGTCGAGATCGGCAACGTCGATCGCGTGCTCGACGGGGACCTCGATGCACTCATCCAGGCGGAGCTGCTCGCGCGGCGGGACCGGCAGGCGCAGAAGGCCTGAGACGATCCAGGCAGCGGTTCGGCGATGCGAGCTAACTCCATTTATTTGAATGGGTAACCTCCAGGTGCTATATTGGCACTCGGGGAGCACGAGTGCCAGAGCCCGGAGGAACCCGTCCGTGACCGACCGTCTCGATGCGCGACAGCGCGAGGTTCTTGGTGCTGTCATCGTGAACTACGTCGTCGCCCGCACTCCCGTCGGGAGTCGCACGGTGTCGAAGGCACGCGCCGATGGCCTGTCGCCGGCCACCATCCGCAACACGATGGCGGAACTCGAGGAGATGGGGTATCTCCTGCAGCCGCACACGTCCGCCGGGAGAATCCCCACCGACCTCGGCTACCGGTACTACGTCGACTCCATGATGTCCGGCAAGCCGCTGACGGCGGTGGAGAGTCGGGCCATCCGGTCCGCTCTCCCGGGCGCCGATGAGCATCCGCGTGTCGAGGAACTCCTGCAGCGCACCGTGAAACTGCTGGCGGATCTGAGCCTTCAGGTCGGCGTTGTTCTCGCGCCGCGATTCACGTCCGCCATTCTCCGGCGGCTCGATTTTCACCGTCTTCCCGACGGTCGGATCCTGGCCGTCTTCGTGTCTGAATCGGGCATCGTGGACCACAAGCTCATCACCTCCTCGGTGCCGCTGAGTGACACGGAACTCGTGACCATCAGCAACATGGTGAACCAGAATTTTCACGGGAAGACCCTTCCCCGGATCCGGGCGGAACTGATCGACCAGATGCGGCGAGAGAAGGCGCTCTACGACCGGTTGCTGTCCGAGGCACTGCGGCTCTGCCGGAGCTATCTCGACGAGCGGGCTGACGATGACGACGAGGTCATCGTGGGTGGAACCAGCAACGTCGTGGGAGAGGAGGGCTTCGCGGATGTGGATGGCATGCGGGCCCTGTTTCGTGCCTTCGAGGACAAGAACCGCCTGGTGCATCTTCTCAACGCCTGCCTGGGCGAGGACCGCACACAGATCCGGATCGGCTCGGAGTGCCACGACCCGATGTTCTCCGCGGTCACCGTCATCAGCTCGCCGTACCGGTATCGCGATCGCGCCGTCGGGGCCCTGGGTATCGTCGGGCCCCGGCGGATGCCCTACGATCGACTGGTCACTCTCGTCGACTCGTTATCGACGTTTCTTTCCGACGCTCTGGCCCTGAGGAACGGTGTGACGAGCACGAAAGGGGCGTCCCATGGCGGATGACATGCGTCCTCGGAGACCGGACCCGGAAGCCGTTCCAGGTGATGATGCCGAGATCCTGGAGATCGAGGGTCTGCCGGATGATGCGCCGCCGCCCTCGGCCACCGAATCCGATGATGGTGAGGACCCGGTCCGCGTGACCGGGCCGGAAGCGGATGAGACGCCGCCTGTGGAGGCGAGCACCGATGTCGCCGCGCTCAGGGAACAGGTGAAGGCCCTGGAGGAGGATCTCCTGCGGGTGCGGGCCGATTTCGAGAACTTCCGCAGGCGACAGGACCGGGACCGGTCCGATCTGATCCGCCGGGCCTCTGCGGACCTGCTGCGGGATGTTCTGCCGGTGGTGGATAATTTTCGACGGGCTCTGGATGCGGACAGCGAGGGGACGCCGGACGGCTACAAGGAAGGCGTCCGGATGATCTTCGAGCAACTGACCGGAGTGCTCGAGAAGGCCGGTCTGGTGACCATCCGGGCCGAGGGCGAGCTGTTCGATCCGAACCTGCATGAGGCGGTGGCCCGCACCGAGACCGACGATGTGGAGCCCAACACCATCACCGACGAGCTGGAGCCCGGTTATATGTTCCGCGACCGCCTGCTCAGACCCGCCCGGGTGCGCGTCGCGGTCGCGCCCAAGACCTAACCAGGCGAAACCCGTCGAGGCGGGCCTCGCCGGTCGGCGAAGGGTTCGTAGCTGCTTTGCCGGCGCCATCTCGCGGACCTATATTCGCCCACGATCGACACGTGTGTTCGGTGTCCCGGAAGACCGGGACCGTCCCGGGAGATGCGCGATGGCAAGGATGATCGGAATCGACCTCGGTACGACGAACTGCTGTGTGGCCGTCGTGGAGGGGGCCCGGCCGACGGTCATCCCGAGCCGGGAGGGCAGCAGAACGGTGCCGACCGTCGTGGGGTTCACCGAGAAAGGGGACCAGCTCGTCGGTCAGATTGCCAGGCGGCAGGCGGTCACCAACCCGGAGAACACGGTCTTCGCGGTGAAACGTCTGATCGGCCGGAAGTTCAACTCTCCCGAGGTCAAGCGGGCGCGGGAACTGATGCCGTACGTCATCACCGAGGCGGTGAACGGCGACGTCAGGATCCGCAGCCGCGAGAAGGAGTACTCGCCCTCGGAGATCTCGGCCATCATCCTGAAACGACTCAAGGAGATGGCCCAGCTTCATCTGGGCGTCGAGATCAACGAGGCGATCATCACCGTGCCTGCGTATTTCGATGATTGTCAGCGTCAGGCCACACGCGACGCCGGCCGCATCGCGGGACTGAAGGTCGCCCGGATCATCAACGAGCCGACCTCCGCCGCGCTGGCGTTCGGCTTGAACGAGGAATCGAACCGGACCGTCGCGGTCTATGACCTGGGCGGCGGGACCTTCGACATCTCCGTCCTTCGCATCGGAGAGGGAGTCTTCGAGGTCAAGGCCACGAGTGGGGATACGTTCCTGGGCGGCGAGGATCTCGACCACCGCATCGTGGAGTGGCTCATGGAGGAGTTTCGGCGCCAGTCCGGTGTGGACCTCGCCGGCGACCGGCTGGCCATGCAGCGTCTGAAGGAGGCGGCCGAGAAGGCGAAGTGCGAGCTGTCCGTGGAAACGGCCACCGAGATCAACCTCCCGTTCATCTCGGCGGACGAGAGTGGCCCGAAGCACCTGAGCGCGTCGCTGTCACGGGAGAAGCTCGAGGACCTGGTGCGCGACCTGGTGGCGCGGACCGAGGCGCCCTGCCGGGAGGCCCTCTCCCTGGCCGGGATGAAGCCGGAAGATCTCGATGATGTCCTGCTCGTCGGCGGACAGACCAAGATGCCGCTGGTGATGGAGACCGTGCGAGCGATCTTCGGCAAGGATCCCAACACCAACGAGAATCCGGACGAGGTCGTGGGTGTCGGGGCGGCGGTCCAGGCGGGAATCCTGCAGGGCGACATCAAGGATCTGGTGCTGCTCGACGTGACGCCGCTGTCCCTGGGCATCGAGACGCGGGGAGGGATGTTCACCAAGCTCATCGAGCGGTCCTCCACGATCCCCACCCGCCGGAAGAAGGTCTTCACCACCGTCGTGGATAACCAGGGGAAGGTGGAGATCAATGTCCTGCAGGGAGAGCGGGAGGTGGCCGCCCACACCCGTTCACTGGGGAAATTCGAGCTCGTGGGCCTGCCGCCGGCCCCCAAGGGGGTGCCGCAGGTGGAGGTCAGCTTCGACATCGACTCCAACGGCATCGTGCATGTGTCCGCCCGGGATCTTGCCACCGGACAGGAGCAGAAGATCGTCGTGACGCCGTCCTCGGGCCTGTCGGAGCGGGAGATCTCCGAGATCATCGCGGACGCCAAGGTGTACGAGGAGGAGGACCGCAAGAAGGCCGAGATGTCCCGTATCACCGCCCGGCTGGAGGGGCTCCTCGATACCAACGCCAAGGCGTTCGCGGAGTTCGGAGAACTTCTCGACAAGGAGAAGCAGGGCTACGTCCGCCAGGTCCTGGCGAACGCCCGGCGGGCGGTCTCCGGACACTCGGTCTCGGAGGCCACGGACGTTCTCGAGAAGCTGGGGGAGGTCTCCCAGATCTTGACCGAGGTCATGCTCTATGATCCGAACACGTTCCAGTCGGTCCCGGCGAAACCGAAGGACGGTGAGGAGGAATCCACGAAGCCTCCACCGACACCCGCCGAGGCCTGACCCGACCAGCTGGAACGGGCCGGGGAGGAAAGGGATTTCTCCACGGTGAATCGAGCCTCGCGTGGGGCGAGGGTGTGCGGTCATCGGGAGTGTCGTGTCGAAGCGGGACTATTACGAGGTTCTGGGGGTGGCGCGCAGCGCCACGCTGCAGGAGATCAAGAAGCGGTACCGGCAGCTGGCGGTGGAGAACCATCCGGATCGAAATCCCGGCGATACCGCGGCGGAAGATCGCTTCAAGGAGGCCGCGGAAGCCTACCAGGTGCTGTCCGACGAGGCCCAGCGCAAGCGCTACGACGCCTACGGACATGCCGGTGTGTCCGGTGCGGCGGGCGGCTTCGATCCGGGCGCCTTCACCGATTTCGGGGACATCTTCGGCAGCCTGTTCTCCGATTTCTTCGGTGGACGGCAGCCCGGTCGCGCGGCGGCGCGGCATGGCAGCGATCTGCGTTTTGACATGGAGATTGATTTCGAGGAAGCCATCCGGGGCCTCGAGACGACCATCAGGGTCCCGCGCACGGAGACGTGTGAGGCCTGTGGGGGGCAGGGCGCGGCGTCTGCGAAGGATATCGAGACCTGCTCCACCTGCCGGGGAGCGGGGCAGGTGCGCTTCACGCAGGGGTTCTTCTCCGTCAGCCGCGGCTGCCCGGCCTGCCATGGCCGCGGATCCCGCGTCACGCGTCCGTGCGCAGCCTGCTCGGGCCACGGGATCGTGCGCCGGGAGCGCAAGCTCAGCGTCCGGCTGCCGGCGGGCGTGGACAGCGGCACGCGTGTCCGCCTCTCCGGCGAAGGAGAGGCCGGCCCGCGAGGCGGTTCGCCGGGCGACCTCTACGTCGTGCTGCACGTCCGGGAGCACGAGTTCTTCCAGCGTGACGGCCTCGACCTGTTCTGTGAGGTCCCGGTGAGCTTCTCCCAGGCCGCCCTGGGCGCCGGTCTGACGTTGCCGACCCTCGACGGCGACATCGAGATTCACCTTCCCGCCGGCACCCAGGGCGGGCACCGGATCCGGGTGAAGGGCAAGGGAGTGCCCCGCATCAATGGTCGCGGGCGTGGTGATCTCATGGTTCGTATCCGGGTCGAGACCCCCCGGCACCTCTCCCCGAAGGCCCGCGAGCTCTTCAAGCAGCTGGCGGAGGAGGAAGGGGCGGCCACCGACGGTCCCGGTTTCTTCGAGCGCGTCCGGGAACTCCTGCACTGATCGGCCCGCGCACCCCCATGGAGTCCTGGCCCAGTCTGCAGGTCATCTGCACACGTGCCGTGCTCGAGGAGTTCACCGATCGGCTCAGCGGGCTCCTGCACGAGCAGACCGGAACGCGACGATTCCTGGGGCTGAGAGAATCGCCGGAGATGGAGGCGCCCGGC
>JBHHZI010000169.1:0-6693 GCA_046757965.1 Acidobacteriota bacterium
GGGCACGAAGACAGGGGTGATCCTGGGCACGGCGGCATACATGTCACCCGAGCAGGCCCGCGGGCAGCCCCTCGACAGGCGCACCGACATCTGGTCGTTCGGCTGCGTGATGTACGAGATGTTGACCGGCCGCAGGGCGTTCGCCGGTGAGACGATCTCCGACATCATCGCGCAGGTGCTCAAGGCCGAGCCGGACTGGGCCCTGCTACCGAAGGGGCTGCCGGCCGGCGTCCGCCGGGTGTTGACACGCTGCCTGCAGAAGGACCCCGACCGGCGGCTGAGGGACCTGGGCGATGCCGAGGTCGAGATCCAGGAGGCACGCAGGGACGAGGAGGCCGGCAGCGAGGCGGCGCGGGCCGAGGCAGGCGGCCGATCCCGCTCATGGACTCGCGCGGCCACGGCGGCGGGCCTTCTGGCGGCGGCGCTGGCGGGCGCCATGGTGGGGTGGATGGCATCGACGGGCCGGACCAGCGAGCCGTTGTCCTCGCCGACGAGTCTCCGGATGGTCCTTCCCGATGAAACCCCCCTCGCCGCAGGCAGCTTCCTGTGCCCCGTGGCGTTCTCGCCCGACGGGCGCCTGCTGGCCTACGTCGGAGTCAACGATGGTGTGCGCCGGCTCTACCTGCGGGACCTGGGCCGTCTGGAGGTGACCGCCGTCCCGGGGACCGAGGGGGCCGAAGGGCCGTTCTTCGCGCCCGACGGGCAATGGGTCGGGTTCCACGCCGACGGGAAACTGCGGAAGGTGTCGGTCCACGGCGGTTTGCCGCAGAACTTGCTGGACCTGGTGGACTTCCGCGGGGCGACATGGGGCCCGGACGATACCATCGTCTTCGCCCCCGGACAGGCGGTCCCTCTGTTTCGCATTCCCGCCTCGGGCGGAACACCCCAGCAGCTCACACGGCTCGATGCGGCGAAGGGGGAATGGAGCCACCGTTTCCCGCAGTTTCTGCCCGACGGCGAAACCGTGATCTTCTCGGCCCACGAGGGAGATTTCGACGTCAACGAGGCCGAGCTCTGGGCGGTCTCGTTGCGAACCGGCGAACGCAAGTTCCTCATGGAGGCCAGCACCGACGTGCGGTTCGTCCCGACGGGCCATCTTCTGTTCGTGCAGGCGGGGACTCTGCTCGCGGTGCCGTTCGATACCGGCAGGCTGGAGGTGACCGGATCCGCCCGCCCCATGGTGCAGAAGGTGGCGGTGCAGACCAACACCGGGGCGGCCGCCTTCGCCGTCTCGCCGGGTGGCAACCTTCTCTACTCGATCGGCGACCTGATCGGCGATCAGGTCCAGCTGGTCTGGGTCGACCGGTCCGGCGTCACCGAGCCGTTCGCCGCCGGCAACACCGTGTACCGATGGCCCCGGCTGTCGCCCGACGGCGAGCACATGACGATCCAGATAATCGGCGCGAACATGCAGGGCATCTGGATGACACCGACCGACCACGTGGGGTTCAGCCGGGTGGCGGAGGATGGCGTCGCGCCGGTCTGGAGTCCCGAGGGAAGGTGGCTCGTGTTCGCCGATTCCAGCGGGACCAAGATCTACCGCAAGCTCTCCGACGGCAGCGGGAGTGAGGAGCTGCTGGCCGAGGGCGACCTCCCCGCGATCCCATCGTCGGTCTCCCCCGATGGGTCGATGATCGCGTTCACCCAGGTCGATCCCGAGACCAAGCGCGACATCTGGCTCCTGCCCGTCGCCGAGGACGCGCGGGCCCGGCCGTTCCTGAATACTCCCGCGCGCGAGGGCGGAGCGCGATTCTCGCCCGACGGTGAGCATCTCGTTTACGTGTCGGACGAGAGCGGGCGCTTCGAGGTTTACGTCACCGCCTACCCCGACCCCGGCGGCAAATGGCAGGTGTCGACCGATGGCGGGCGCGAACCGCTCTGGTCACGCGACGGCACCGAGCTGTTCTTTCGCGACGGAGACAACCTCATGGTCGTCTCCGTCGAAACCGACCCGGTGTTTCGCTCGGGCCCGCCCCGCATCGTCTTCAAGGGGATCTACGAGGGGCTGCTGGGATCGATCGACTGGCCCAACTACGATGTCGCCCCCGACGGGCGTCTCCTGATGGTCAAGAGTCCCGAGCTGGAGGCCACGCGCGCGCAGGTCCACCTCATCCTCGACTGGTTCCGGCAGCTCGAACAGCCGACGTGACCAGCCGCCTTCCGTGACCATCTTGTCCCATCGTCCGGCGCGGCGCGGCGGCGTTCGCGCCCAGGTTCACTGCTCGGCCGCTCCGGCGATCACCAGCGCCAGGCGTAGCTCGGCGTCGGGCGTCTTGATCCGGGCGAAGAGGACCTCGAGATCGTCTTCATTGAAACCGATCGCGGGGAAATCGGATTGCTGGCCGACCCGGGCCAGGTTCAGGGGGGCGACGTGGTTCATGCCGCTGACCTTGCTGCTCAGCGCGACCAGCCTGTCGAAATCGGGGATCGTGGCGGGATCCGCGTCGTCCTCGAGAGACAGGAGGAGCAGGAAATCGGGAGTCGGCGAGGCGCCGAGATGGTTCCCGTCACTGGGCATGCGGGCGTAACGCAACGTGTAGCTGCCGGCCGCGACCGGCTGCGATCGGAAGTCGCTCCAGGCTTCCGGAAACGAGATCAGGCCGACGAGAACGCCCTGGGCCAGGCCGGATATCTCCCGGCGCAGCCAGACGCGGCAAACTTCGCTCCCATCGGGCCGGATGACCTTGTACCCTTCGGCCACGAGAGCGGCCTTGATCGCATCGGAGGCCGGTCCTTCGAAAGCTCCGATCGGCACGACTTTCCCTGAATCGGCTGCGCTGACCGGACAAAGCATGGCCGAAGCGACGACGCACACCATGGCTGTGAGACATGCCGAAGCGAAGCGTCCTTGCGGCGACGAGGGTGCCGCGCCGGCTCGAGGCCACGCGATCCGTCGCATCGTCATCGGCGATCAGTCGAGGGAGAATGTTCCGACGAAGGCGCTGCGCCGATCGCGGGAGGTCCACGAGACGCCCAGGCCGGGCCCGCTGTATCGATCCGTCAACGCGACAGCCGGCGTCGCCTGGGACGTCGGTGAAAGCGGTGGGTAGTAGGTGACTTCGTTCCCGCAGTAATGATCCTCGGGACCCATCGGGCGCGTCTCGATCCGGGCCAGGTCACCCGCCTGCACGATGGCTTTCGCGATGTGCCCGTTCTCACCGTGGCGCACGACGATGTCGATCGGAGCCATCTCGGTCTGTACGACGTTATCCAGCAAACCGCCGGCCATCTGCCGGGCGAACGCGACCAGGGCGGCCTTCTGGGCCCGGTCGGCCCGCTGGTCCACGATCATCACCGCCTTGGCGGGAAACGGCTGTCCGAACGGGTCGCCCAGCGTGGCGTTCGCTCTGACGATCCCGACGACGCTGAGCCCGGCGAGCGAGACCCCGTTGAGGCCGCCCTCATCGACGCGCCAGGCGAGGATTGCCTCCCGCCCGGCCAGGCCCATCTCGCCGTTGGCGAAGCACGGTCCGGTGTAGACATCCGCACTGCGTGTCTCGACGTACTGGCCCTGCATGAGCGCCGCCTCCGCGGTCATGGGGTAGCAGAGAGTAAAGACACCGGCGAGGGCGTACAAGGGGAACTTGCGCATGGTCACCTCCGTGGCGGGCCGCACGGCCGGCCCGGCACCATTATTCTACGTCGCCGGTCCCGTAGCAAGCTCTGGATGCCGACGCGCAGTTTCCCGGTTCGGCGAGCCGACCGTCCGGGCCGATACAGGTCTGCGTCTGAAGACACCAGAACAATCCCGCGTCCGATCGCGGGACGGTCGGATCCTCCTCTGCGCGAATGAACATTCCCTTCCAGCACAGACAGCTGCACAGGCCGGGCCGGTTCGGGTTGAAGCGTTCTTCCTCGCTTCTCATCACGCACCTCCTCGCTGGGTCGCCAGGATTGTCCGCTTCACCGCCACGCGCGCGAGGCGGATCTTGTAGCCGTTGCCGCTCAGGGCTTTGGCCCGCGCCACGGCCGCGGCACCGGCCTCCTCGGCGACCTGCTCGGTGACGGTCCTGCCCAGCAGCGTTATCTCGGCCTCAGGGGATCGCCAAGGCACGGGGGCCACGTGCCCGAGCACGACGCGAGCCGACCGGACGATGCCTCCCTCCTCGCGGAGGGAGACAGCAGCGGCCGCCAAGGGCCAGTCGATGACCTTTCTTGGACGCACTTCGTATGCCGCGTTGAGGGAACCTTCGGGATCGGGGACACGGATCTGTGTGACGATCTCGTCGGGAGCGAGGACGTTTTCTTGTTCACGGGGCGAGCGCGGCGTGGTATGAAACTTCTCCGCCGCGATCGTGCGGCTCCCGGCGGGCCCGAAGATCACGACCTCGGCCCCCAGGGCGATCAGCGCGGGCGCCAGGCTGGAGGGGTTGACGAAGTACGCCGGGCCGGAATTGCCCAGAATGGCGTGGTAGCGGTTGTCGCCCCTGACCACGAGGGAACGACCATCGCCGGCGAGCGCCAGCAGCCCGTGTCCGGAGCGAAAGAACCAGCAGCGCGGCCGCTGGCACAGGTCTCCTCCCACCGTCCCCATCGCCCGGATCTGCGGGCTCTTGATCCCCGCGGCCGCCGTGACCAGGGCCGGGAAGGTCCGCCTCACGCCGTCATGGCCAATGAGTTGCTGGATGGTCACGAGCGCTCCCAGCCTCAACCCGGCTCCTCTCTTGAACGTGATATGTCCGAGCCCGTCGATCGCCTTGAGGTTGACCACACGCCCGGGAGCCATCACGTCGTCTTTCATCATGGCCAGAAGATCCGTCCCACCGGCCAGGACGGCCGTCTCACCTCTGGTGGGGGAAAGCAGAGCGACCGCCTGCTCGCGCGTCGTCGGGCTGACGTACTCGAAGGACCGCATTCAGGCCTGCCTCCTTTCCAGGGCCCGCAAGACGCGGTCGGGCGTCATGGGCAGGTGGGGGACACGAACGCCGATGGCGTTGGCCACGGCGTTGGAGATAGCGGCGCCCGGAGAGATGACGGGCGGCTCGCCGAGCCCGATGACGCCGCGGGCGTCATGGTCCGGCCCCGTCATCAGGTGGACGACGAGGTCTCCGACGTCGGCCAGTCCCGCCAGCCTGTAAAACTCCATGTTGGGGTTGAGCATCCGGCCGGTCGTCTGGTCCATGATCTTCTCCTCGAACAGGGAGTAGGTGATCCCCATGATCATGGCGCCGTGGATCTGGCTTTCGGCCAGCTTCCTGTTGATGATGAGCCCGCAGTCCTGCACGGCCACCATCTTCTTGACGCTGATGACTCCGGTCTCGACATCCACCTCGACGTCGGCCATCTGGACGCCGCCCACGCCGCTGTTGATGAGATCCCCCGTGCCGGGGTTGGTCCCCCGCATGGTCAGCGGCATCCCCCGCAGCCGCGAGCAGGTCTGCGCCCAGCCGAGGCTTCGCCGGCTGTCGGAGGCCACGCGGATCCTGCCGTCCACCGCTTCCAGGTCGGCCGGTTGAGCGGCCAGCTCCGGCGCGACCAGCTCGAAGAGCTTCTCGAGGGCGTCCTGCGCGCCGCGGCGGCAGGCCGAGCTGACGCCGCCGATTGTGGTGCTACCGCCCGACGGTCCGGAGGCGGGGTAACGGTTGTCGCCGATCAGCACCTTGATCGCCCCGAGAGTAAGCCCGAACGTGTCCGCCACGACCTGGGCGATGGCCGTCCGGGTGCCGGTTCCCAGATCCTGCGTTCCCAGCTTGACTTCCACCGATCCGTCGGGATGGATCGTCAGGTCGCAGTTGCTCTCGTGCCCGCGTCCACCCCACGTGTGGATCGCGAGGCCGAGTCCGCGCTTGAATGATCCCGGCGTGGTGTTGCCGCGTGGGTGCCAGTGGTCTCGCCAGCTGATGAGGTCGGCGGCGATCTCCAGCTCCTTGCGGTAGACCTCGGACCGTCGGCCCGTCAGGTGGATGTTCTTCAGGAAGAACTCGAGCGGGTCCATGCCGATGCGGGCCGCGAGATCCTCGAGGGCGCCCATCGTGATGAGACACGCCTGGGGATGCCCCGGCGCCCTCCAGGCGCGCGCTCCGCCGATGTTGTTGGCGATGGCGGTGTTGCGCGTGCGCTGATGAGGGATCTTGAAGATGTAGGGCAGGGGAACGCGGCCCCCGCCGCCCATGCCGCTGGTGCCCCAGGACTCCGAGTCCCATGCCGTGAGCGTGCCGTCCTTCATGCCGGCGACCTTCACGCGGGCGTAAGCCGAAGGGCGTGCCCCCGCCACCATCAGCTCGGCGTCCCGCTCGAGCATGATCTTCACCGGTCTGCCCCCGGCCTTCCTGGAAAGCTGCGCCGCGGTGATGCCCCAGCGGTCGGGACCGAACTTGCTGCCGAAGCCTCCGCCGATGTGCTGTTGCTCGACGCGGATGTTGCCGGCCGGGATCCCCAGGGGGCCCGCCATCTGACCCGCGATCCCTGAGACGTTCTGCGTCGAGATGTGAACGAGCAGGTTCTCATCGTCTTCCCACTCGGCCACGGATCCGTGCGACTCGAGGCAGCAGTGGGTGATGACCGCCGTGCCGTATTCCCCCTCGGAGACGACCTCGCTGTCCCGGAAGGCCGTGTCCGGGTTCCCCTTGACCTGCTCGGCCATCGGCCGGGCGTGATCGCCCGCCCCGGCGGGGTCGTCGTCCCGGACGAGGTGCTCGAGGACCTCGTATTTCACGCGGACGGCGCGGGCGGCATCCTCCGCCGTGGGCTCGT
>JBHHZI010000170.1:0-6604 GCA_046757965.1 Acidobacteriota bacterium
CAGCGACCCGCTCATCAGCAGCGGCAGCAGCTTCCGGGCGGTCTGGATCGAGCCCTTCGCCCAGCGATGCTGCTGGGATCGGAAGGAGGACATGCGGGCGGGCAATTCGGCGGGGGCGAGGACGTCCGGCCGGTACACGAAGCGCCAGCCGCGAAGCTGGGCTCGGTAGGAGAGGTCGAGGTCCTCGGTCAGGGTGTCCGCCTGCCAGCCGCCGGCGTCCTCGATGCACCGGCGCCGCCAGATGCCGGCGGTGCCGTTGAAGTTGAAGAAACAGCCGCTCCGCGTGCGAGCCACATGGTCCACGAGGAAATGCCCGTCGAGAAACACGGCCTGGATGCGGGTCAGCCAGGACCGGCGGCGATTCAGGTGGCCCCAGCGGGCCTGGACCATGCCGACCTGCGGGTCGTCGAACTCGAAGACGGTGGCCTGCAGAAAGTTGCGCGGGGGAACGAAGTCCGCGTCGAACACGGCGATGAACTCGCCACGGGCGGTGGTCAGGCCCGCGGCCAGGGCGCCGGCCTTGTACCCGTGGCGCCGGGCCCGGCGCACATGATGAATGATAAAACCCTGTGCCCGGGCCTGGCGCACACGCTCGGCCACCAGGTCGGCGGTGTCGTCGGTGCTGTCATCCAGGACCTGGATCTCGAGGCGGTCACGGGGCCAGTCGATGGCGCAGGTGGCATCGATGAGTCCCTCGACCACGAGGCGTTCGTTGAACACGGGAAGCTGGACCGTCACCCAGGGAACGGGGCCGCCGGCACGGGGTGAGCGGTCCGGGCCGGCCATCGGGCGACGCGCGAACCAGAGGAGAAACCAGCGATGGATCCCGTACAGGGACAGGGCTCCCAGGAGCGCCAGGTAGAGCGCAAAGATACCGAGACTGAAAAGATCGAGACCCGACGCCGACATCGTGGTGATCCGCTTCCCCCGATCATTCTAGCAGACCGGGATCCGCCCGGACCTCCGGCCTACGTGACAACATCGATCTACGTGCTCGGATTCCTGGGGCTTGCGTTGATTCCTGCCTGGCGTGCCGAGCCTTTCCCGTTTCTTGCCGGATACTTCCTGCTGTTCGCCATCTTTGCCGCGTTCGTCGCGGTCTGGCGCGACGCGCACGGGCCCGGCTGGACGCGACTGATCCTGGTGGCCGCCATCGCCATGCGCGTCATCATCCTGGCCGGCCACCCCTACGACCTCTCTGCCGACGTGGCGCGCTACGCCTGGGATGGCCATCTCCTGCGCCAGGGACTCAACCCGTTCGCCCTGCCGCCGGGGGACGCCGCCCTGATCCCGTACCGCACGGACTGGTTCTCCGACATCTCCTACCCGGAGATCCCGACCATCTATCCGCCGGTGGCCCAGGGACTGTTCGGCCTCTCGGGACTGCTCGGCGGCAGCCCGGGCGCGATGCGCCTGTTGCTGGTCCTGTGCGATGTGGCGGTGATGCTGCTGCTGGCGCGCCTGCTGGCACGCCTGCGCCTCCCGGCCGGGCGGTTGATCGTCTACGCCTGGTGCCCGCTGCCGGTCGTCGAGGTGGCCTCGTCCGGACACGTCGAACCCCTCGGGGTGCTCTTCGTGCTCCTGTGCGCGCTGGCCCTGGGCGGCCGCCGCCATGCGCTTGCCGGAGCGGCCTGGGCGGCCGCGGTGCTGGCCAAGGTGGGACCGCTGCTCCTGGCGCCGCTGGTGGTGCGCCGGGGCGGCCGCCGAGCCGTTCTGGCGGCGGCGGGCGTGACCGCGGTCCTCGTGGCGCCGTTTCTCGGGGCCAGGTGGAATCTGGTCCGGGGCCTGGGGGAATACGGGTCGCGGTGGCGGTTCAACGATCTCCTCTTCTCGCATCTCGTCGATCTCTACGACCGGGTCCCGGCCGCGGGAGCGCTGGCCGCTCTGGTCGTGCGAGTCTTCGATGCCGCGGGGGCCCGGGCATTCGGGCAGTCGATCGCCTCTCCTGCCGGCGCGGCCCGTCTCACCGTCGGTCTGTTCCTGGCAGGCGTCGCGATCACCCTGGCGGCGCGCCGGCCCGACCGGACCGGGGCCGGTTTTCTCCGGGATGCCGCCGTGCTCATCGGCGTGAGTCTTCTGCTGGCGCCGACCGTTCACCCGTGGTACCTGCTCTGGCTGCTTCCTCTGCTCTGTTTCATTCCGTCGCCTCCCTGGATCCTGCTGTGCGGGACGGTGGCCCTCAGCTACGTCGATGCGGCGATGGGTCGCAGCGCCTTGCTGGGGCCCTCGGCGTTTGCCTGGCTCGAGTACGGGCCATCGATCGCTCTGTGGGGATTCCTCGTCGCCCGCAGCCGGCGGCCGGCGCTGTTTCCGCCTGCGCCGCCGTGACCCGCCGCCGTTGCGGGGGCGGGGACACGATGATAAAACCGCTGGCGGTTCGACCCCGGGAACTGACGGGCGAGGGGAGACGGTCCTGAACCTGGTCGCGAGTATCGTCGAGCGAGCCCGGCAAGCGCGCCTCCGCATCGCCTTCCCCGAGGCCGACGACCCCCGGGTGCTGGCGGCCGTGGCGCGGCTTGCCGATGAACGGGTGGTCGAGCCGGTGCTGGTCGGCAACCTGCCGGCCGTCTTGCCCCGCGGCGTGACCGGGATCGAGCCGCAAGCCTCTCCGCGTCTGGCCGAGTTTGCCGGCTGCTATGAGGCGCTGGCCGGCGCCCGGGGCACGTCCGCGGAGGAGGCCCGCCGGGCCGTGTGCGAGCCGCTGGTGCACGCGGCAATGCTGGTGCGACAGGGTGATGTGGCCGGCTCGGTGGCCGGTGCCCGTCACACGACGTCCGAGACGCTGCACGCCGCCCTGCGGGTGATCCGTCCGCGGTCGGGGATCGAGACCGTCTCGAGCTTCTTTCTGATGGTGCACCCCGACGAGCGCTTCGGTCATCGAGGGGGACTGATCTTCGCCGACTGTGGGCTGGTGGAGCGTCCGAGCGTGGAGCAGCTGGCGGAGATCGCGATCCTGTCGGCGGCATCGGCCCGCGCGTTGCTCGAGTGCGAGCCGCGGGTTGCCCTGCTGAGCTACTCCACACGCGGCAGCGCGCGCCACGAGGAGGTCGACCGGGTCCGTGCGGCGGTGGAGGAGGTCCGGCGCCGCGCGCCCGACCTGGCCGTCGACGGCGAGCTGCAGGTGGATGCCGCCATCGTCCCCGAGGTGGCGGCGACCAAGGCCCCCGGCAGTCCGCTCGGCGGCGCCGCCAATGTCCTGATCTTCCCGGACTTGAACGCCGGGAACATAGGGTACAAACTGGTGCAGCGGCTGGCCTCCGCGCGGGCTCTCGGGCCCCTGACCCAGGGGTTGCGGCGGCCCGCGAACGATCTGTCCCGGGGGTGCTCGGCGCAGGATGTCTACGAGGTCGCGGCGGTGACCGCGGTGCAGGCGGTGGTCTCGCGAGGGGCCGGCGAGGAGGCAGGATGAGGTGCAGTCCGCGGTGGGGGGTGGCGGTCATGGTGCTGGCGGGCTTGACGCCGGGCTGCGGCGGTGACGCATCGCCTCCGGCATCCGCGCCGGTCGAGGCGGTGGTTCCGGAGGACCCGGCGGCGGAGATCGCGCGCCTCAAGGCGGTCGGCGGCGACGATGCGGGGGCGCTCTACCAGGCCGGCATCGAGCTGGCGCGGCGCAGCGAACCGGCGGCGGCGGCACAGAAGCTGGAGGCGGCACGAGATCTGGCGCCTGGCAACTCGATCATCCAGCGCTCGCTGTGGGTGGTCTACGGGACGCTGGGCCGTCCGGACGATGCGCTCGCGGCGCTGGAGAATGCCGTGCGTCTCGATCCGAAGAACCTCGACGCCAGTCTCGACCTGGTGGCAGAGCATGTGCGTCGCTCGCATCTCGACAAGGCCCGTGCCGTGCTGGATGGCCTGGAGAAAACCTACCCGGACTCGGCCGCGGTGATCGCCGCCCGGGGCGCGGTGGCCCGGCGCGCCGGCGATGCGGACGGCGCCCGGGAGGCCTTCAACCGGGCCCTCTCGATCGATGCGCGCGAACCGGAGGCGCTGTTCGGGCTGGGCGTCCTGGCCCGGCAGGCGGCGAGACGTCCACGGCGAAGGAGCGCTTCTCGGCCGCCCTGCAGGTCAACCCGGACCACGTCGGCGCCCTGATGGGGCTCGGCGGCATTGCCTTCGACGGCAACGACTACGAGGGAGCCGCCTCCTGGTACCTGCAGGCCCTGAGGCAGAACCCGCGTTACTTTCCGGCCCGGCGCTCCCTGGGGAACGCCTTGCTCCTGCAGGGGATGTTTGACGAGGCGGTGGAACTGTTCCGGCAAGCCGTGGATCTGGAGCCGCGCAATCTGGACGCGCACTTCTACCTGGGCAAGGCGGATCTGCAGCGCGGTCTTCTGGATGATGCCGAGAAGGAATTCGAGTTCGTGGCCCGCTCGGACCAGAAGCGCATCGATGCCTTCATCGAACTGTCCCGTCTGTTCTCGCTGCGGGGCGAGATCGAGCGCGCCTACGGCTCGATCCAG
This sequence comes from Acidobacteriota bacterium, assembly GCA_046757965.1. Classification (GTDB taxonomy): domain Bacteria; phylum Acidobacteriota; class Polarisedimenticolia; order SMYD01; family SMYD01; genus JBHHZI01. Next base: position 4,461 of record JBHHZI010000170.1, read on the forward strand.
CGGGCCATCGCTCTCGGCTTCTCGGACTTCGATCTGCTGCGCAGCGATGCCGATTTCGAGAACATGATGGCCGCGTCAACGGTCCGGGAGAACCTCGCCAGGGCGGAACAGCAGCAGGCGGCGCGCGGCAGCCGCTGATCCGCGGCGCCTGTCAGCGCACGCCGAAGAGCCGCCGGAAGTTGCCGGTCGTCTGCGCCGCGATGGTGTCGGCCGTGACGCCCCGGACCGTGGCCAGCACGTCGACCACGGCCGCAACTCGTGACGGTTCATTGCGCCCGCCCCGGCGTGGAGCCGGCGCCAGGTAGGGGCTGTCGGTCTCCACCAGGAGCCGGTCGGCCGGCACCCGGCGGGCGACGCCTCGCAGCGCCTCCGCGTTCCGGAAGGTCACGATGCCGGAGAACGACAGGCAGAAGCCGAGGTCGAGGCATCGATCCGCGAGGTCCTGATCCCCCGTGAAGCAGTGAATCACGCCTCGTGCCTCCCCGGTGCAGCGCCGCAGGATCGACACGGTATCCTCCTCCGCCTCGCGGGTGTGGACGCTGACCGGCAGCCCGAGTCGACCTGCCAGCGTCAGCTGGCGTTCCAGCGCCTGCCGCTGGCCGTCCTTCGGCGCGTGCAGGTAGTGATAATCCAGGCCGATCTCTCCCCACGCGATGACGCGCGGGTCGCTCGCCAACTGCTCGAGGTGGTCGAGCGCCGCGTCGCTTGCGGAGGTGGCCTCGTGGGGATGGATGCCCACGCTGGCCCAGACACCGTCATGCTGCCGCGCGGTCGCCACCGTGGCGGGGGCGTCCGCGGCGGAGGTGGCGACGTTGAGGATGGTGGTGACGCCTGCCTCGCGGGCCCGCTCGACGACCTGGTCACGATCCGCGTCGAACGCCTCCTCATGGTTGAGGTGGGCATGCGAGTCGACGATCACGGCCGTCACGGGTTGCCCGCGGTGGCCAGGAACTGTTCGGCGGCCGCGCGGGCGGCGGCGAGAACCGCACGCAGGGGCACCTTCTTCTTCCTCGCCAGGCGCCGGCAGTCCTCGTACTCGGGCGTGGCCACGGTAGCCGCCAGGTCGTCGCCGGAGACCTTCAGGCGGACCGGCCCGTAGCGCGTGCGGACGGTGACGTGGCGGCGAACGCGCTCGACCCGCTCGACCGGACGTATCCGGTAGCCGAGCGTGGTGGTCTCGTCCAGGAGAATGGTGCCGAGGGTGATGACATCCTGCGGCCGGGCCAGCACGGTCACGTGCGTCCCGGGCCGCTGCTTCTTCATCTGGATGACCGCGGTGTGCACGTCACGCGCGCCCGCGGCGAGCAGAACATCGAAGAGATGTCCGAACAGGCGCGGGTCCATGTCATCGATCTCGCAGGCCAGCTCGACCAGGGCGTTCGGGGTCGGGACCGGTTGCCCGGTGAGATCTCCTCCCATCAGGCGGAGAAGATTCGGACGCTGCGCGTCCTCGTGCTGACCCGCGCCGTGACCGATGGCGGTGATGACCGCTCCGGGCATCGGTCCGAAGGAGGTGGCGAGTGTGGTCAGAAGGGCCGCGCCGGTGGGCGTGGTCTTCTCCCCCTCACCGGCGCCGTAGATCGGCACGTTCTCCAGGAGCGCTGCCGTGGCGGGAGCCGGGACGGGCAGGGTGCCGTGGGCGCAGGCGACCGTTCCGGAGCCGACGTTGACCGGGGAGGAGCGGATCTCCTTGACCCCGAGACGCTGGAGTGCGGCGACCGTGCCGACCACATCGGCGAGGGCGTCAAGGGCTCCCACCTCGTGCAGGTGGACCTTCTCGGGCAGGATCCTGTGGATGCGGGCCTCCACCTCGATGAGACGCTCGAAGACCGCGAGGGCCTGCCGGCGAACCGCCGGCGGGAGGGCGGCTTGCCGGAGGAGGCGACGCAGTTCCCGCCGGCCGCGGTGGGGCTGGTCGGCGGCGCAGCTCACCCGCACCTGGACCGCCGCCATGCCGGCCCGCGTGATGCGCCGCCGGCGCAGACGGATGCCGTCCAGCCCGAGCGCCGCGATGTCCGCCTGCAGGCGGGAGAACGGATGCCCCAGATCGGTCAGGGCGCCCAGGAACATGTCGCCGCTGACGCCCGAGAAGGCATCGACATAGAGAAATGAGAGCGGGCCGGGCACGATGGCCGGAACGATAC
>JBHHZI010000171.1:0-6496 GCA_046757965.1 Acidobacteriota bacterium
GCTGATTTCACCGCGGCCGTCTGACCCCGCTTCGCCCATCTGGAGACAGCAACGCTGGCAGCTCGGCTCGGTGCTTGCAGGGATCGGGGCGGTCGTCGTGCTCTATGTCACCCTGGAACATCTCATCGTGCCTCCAGGCGACCGCGGTGCGCAGGCGGGAGGCTCGACCGTCGCGATGGTCGCATCCGCCGAACACGAGCCCCTCACGTTCACCGGCCAATCGTTTGGCGGTGAGCTGTCTCCCGACGGAACCATGCTCGCCTACATACAGAGGGCTGGAAACTGGGAGACACATCATCTGATGCTGAAGGATCTGACACAGGATCCGATGACGAGTGAGCCGCTCAAACTCTTCGAGGCTCATCGCATAGCCCGGGTGCGCTGGTCGCCCCTGGAGACGGAGCTGCTGGTGAGCGCCCAGATCGACAACGAAAAATTCGCCCGCTACCTGATTCCGCGACTGGGTGGTCCGGCGCGCAACGTGGATGGCAAGACACCTGGTGGGTGGTACTCGTGGGCGCCGGACGGCAAGCGCTACGGGGTCACCAAGGGCAAGACGGCCATCCACGTCGTGGACATCGCCACAGGCGACTTCGAGGAGGTGCCGGTCGAGATGCCGTATACGTTTTTGTGGGACTGGCAGTGGTCGCCTGCCGGGGACCTTCTTGCCTTTCTGGGCTACATCGAAGGCCAGGATCAGTGCCAGATCCTGACCATGCGCGCCGACGGTGGGCCGATGGAGCCCGTGTACACGGGCAGCAAGTGGTTGCGCGAGCTGCGCTGGTCCGGAGACGGCACGTCGCTGTATTTCCTCGACGTCGAGGGGCCGATCTCGACACTCCTGCGCGTTTCCGTCGACCCCCTGTCCGGCGGGGCCCTGGGTGAGCCGGAGGTGATGCTGTCCGGACTGGAAACCGAGTTCTTCAGCCTGTCACGGGGTGGCGACAGACTGGTCTACGACAAGCAGCGCAGCTGGTCCAATCTGTCGGTCGTGACCCTTGGCGACGGAGACGACGACCGGGCCGTGCGGACCCGGTTCCTGACCAGCGGGACCTATCACGATTCCCAGCAGAGTCTGTCTCCGGACGGCAGCCAGATCGCTTTCGTGCGCGGCAACGAGCCGCAGCTCAGCGCCGAGAACGACGTGTTCGTGGTCCCGCTGGCCGGTGGCTCGCCACGGCGGCTGACCTTCAGCCGGGAGCGCGAGGGGTATCCATCGTGGTCGCCGGATGGTGCCTGGCTCGCTTACGGATCCGACACGGGTGGGGCGACGCGCGTGTGGAAGGTTGCCGCCACCGGTGGTTCGCCGCAGGTGTTCGCTGGTACCGAGCTTTCGGCCACGCAACGAGTGACCTGGGCGCCCGACTCACACATTGCCTATCAGCGGCCGGCGAATCGCAACTACATGCTGCTCGATCCGGTGACCGGGGAGCAGCAGCCTCTGCTCGCGGAGGAGGAACGCTGGATCGGCTTTCCGCAGTTTTCACACGACGGCACGCGCGTTGTCGCACGATGGATTCGAGAGTCGCAAAGAGTGGGGGTCTGGGTCCTGGCGGTGGATGGCTCCGCCGAGCATCTCATCTATGAAGAGGATGGCGAACCGGTGGGCTGGTCCGCCGACGATGCCTGGATCTACATCTGGGACTACGACCGCAAGGCCATTCGCGTGCCCGCCGGTGGCGGCGAAGCCGAGATGCTCTTCCAGATGCCGTTCGAGGGTCAGGATGGCAAGTGCGTGGTGGGAATCGATGAATCCCAGTGGATCTGTGCCGCCGGCGCCTCGACGAATGATATCTGGCTGGTCGAGGATCTCGCCCGGAGCTCGGAGCTCTAGAACGCCGCGAACCCGGCAGCGTTCGTCCACTCAGCGGAGACCTCACGGTGCCGGACCCCTTCTCGACCACGAGCTGGAGCATGGTCCTGCAGGCGCAGGAGGCCACCGGGCGGGCATCAGAGGAGGCGCTTGGCACCCTCTGTGAGACATACTGGTTTCCGCTCTATGCGTATGTGCGGCGCCGCGGTCTGTCTCACGAGGATGCCGCCGACACGGTGCAGGGTTTCTTCATCCAGCTCATCGAGGCCCGGTACGTCGATGCGGTGACACCGGAAGCGGGACGGTTTCGCGCCTTTCTCCTGCACAAGATGAAGCACTATCTGGCCAATGAGCGCGAACATGCGCGTGCCTGGAAGCGCGGCGGGCGCGCCAGCCTCCTGTCGCTGGACGTCGAGGATGCCGAGCGTCGCTACGGTTCGGCCGTCAGCGACCGGCACACCCCCGAGAAGGAGTTCGATCGACGCTGGGCGATGACCGTGGTCGACAGGGTCATCGCCCGGATGGGGCAGGAGGCCGAGCGGCGCAGAAAGGCCGACGAGTTCCGGCTGCTGCGCGGGTGCCTCGTCGAAGGCAGGCTCCAACATTCGTATCGCGAGGTTGCGGCACGGCTTTCCACCAGCGAGAGCGCGGTCAAGTCGAGCGTGCGCCGCCTGCGCCAGCGCTTTGGCCGGCTCATCCGGGACGAGGTTGCACAGACGCTCGAGGACGCGAGCGAGGTCGATGCGGAGGTCCGCTTCCTGTTCGCCTCCCTCGCCTGATCATCAAGGATGAAAAAAGGCCGGTGCAGGGCTCATGCCCGTGCACCGGCCGCGCTTCGAGGAGGAGGTCAGCAAGGGGGATCCTCGAACGCTCGTGTTGCGTCTTCAGCCTCAGGGGCAGCTCCCTGGCTGGCCGACGTTCGACTCGGCGGCCTGCTCCTTGAGCACATCCGCATCTGCGTCGAGGAGGAAGCCGGCCTTGCGCAGCGCGTTGACCTGCTTGACCGAGCGGCTCACGTAGCTGCCGTGATTCGGGAAGCGCGTCGAGCCATCGGGGGCGGGCTCGCAGGCCAGGTCGATCCTTCCTCCGGCCAGGCCAGGAATGGGGCCAATGGAGAAGTCCGCGGCGATGAACTGAGCTCGCCCCACCTCGATATCAGGGAAGCGAACACCACCCACGGCGTTCAGATCGGTGTCCCGGGCGATGCCCGTGGGAAACCCGTAAACTGGATCGGGAGCGCCGCTGATGTCCTCAGCCATCACCCTGCTCGCTGGTGGCTCCACGTCCCAGCGGACCCACTCGTCCCCGCGGACGAACAGCGACCGCAGGATCATCGTGTGATCCAGGCCATTGAGCGGCACCTGCGAGGGGTCCACAGTGTTGGCGGCACCGGCAATCTCATACAACCGGTAGTCCGGCTCACTGACGGCGGCGCGAAAGAACTCCGAATCACTGAGGACCTAGTCTCCCTCGGGCGCGATGAACATGACGTGACCCACGCCGGCCGGGGGCGTGAACGGCACCGGCGTGGGGCTGCCATCCGGCAGGAACTCGTAGACGCCTCCCGGTGCGAACGGCGGGCGCCAGAGCACGGCATGGATCAGCGTCAGGTCGAACAGCCCGGCGCCGAAGGGACCCAGATGGATTTCCTGCAGCACCCCGGCCGACTGACCGATGCCATAGGCATATCGCCGCTCGATGGGACCGACGAGATCGGCGGCGAGCGGGTCTTCGGTCAGTGCTTGCACGAACTGCACCAGGATCTCCTCGTCGACGATCGCGGCCAGGTCGATAAACGTCGGCGGAACCACCGGGTTGCCCGCGATCATGAGGTCCGTCGCGAACGGGTCGATACTGTTGAAGCCGTTCAGTCCGAATCCGACCGTCGCGTAGCGGATGCCCTTCCCGAACAGAAAGTCACGGCCCAGTGTGAGTTCCCGGCCCAGCGGGGCGAAAACGAAGTGCGGTGGTTCGAGAAGCAGGGTCGCGGCTCCTGCAGCCGGATCTAGCGGCGCCACGATCTCGTACGGCATCCGGAAGGCTCCGAGAGCGGTGGCCCCTTCGAAACGCCCTGAGTGAATGACATAGTCGACACCGTTGAATGTCCCGAAGGGTGCTGTGGTGCTGTCGACAAACGTGGCGGCGTCGGCCAGCGGGGCGAGCAGCACCCCGAGGGCCAGCGCGAGTATGGTGCCATGCCGGCGAAAACGTTGCCGTTTCTTCATCGGTGAAACCCTCATCTTCTCTCCTCCTGCAGCGCCCTGACGGGTTACCGGTGGCGGCACGCAGGGCGAGCCATGGTCACAGTGGTCTCGATCGGCTACAGCAGGAAAGAGAAGGAAAGGTTGCGTCACTCCTCGCGGCGCTCGCCAGAAAGTTCGAACCGTCGAGGACGCCCGTGAAGGGCCCCGTCCGGGCTCCGGTGGCGATCGCGAGCGAGGGGGCCGGCACTGGCGCCCTCGCTTCGATCAGCTCGCCCGTGCCCGCCGGAGCCTGTGCGGTAGGATCCCGGCATGGATGTCCTGGCCTTCGTGGTCTCGCTCGAGCTCTACATCTGGGTCGGCCAGCCATTCATCCGGAGGTCGCCATCTCTGCAAGCCGTGGTCATCGTCGGGTTGCTGGCCATCGCCGTGGCCGGCACCTTCAGCCACCAGCGCGACCGGCTCCAGCTCGGGCTGCGCCTGGATAATTTCCCCCGGGCGCTCGCGCTGTATAGCGTGGCGTCGCTGGGATATGCCGGGCTGGTTCTCCTGTGGTGGCATGGCGGCATTCAGGTGCGACAATCCCCGTGGCCGCGTCCCGGCGAGATCGCCCGCTACCTGGTGTGGGCTTTCTTGCAGGAGTTCTGTCTGCTGGCCTTCCTGCTGACACGACTCCGGCAGATCCTGCGGCGTGATCGGCTGGCCATCGTGGCGTGTGCCTCTCTGTTCGCGCTCTTTCATCTCCCGAACCCGTTCCTGACCCTCTACACACTGGGAGGAGGCGCGATCGTCGCCTGGCTGTTTCATCGCGAGCCCAATCTCCTCGCCGCGGTGCTCGCCCATGTCACCGCCAGTCTCCTGGTGATCTGGCTCCTGCCCCACGGCATCACCGGCGGCATGCAGGTCGGGTGGCTGTACGCCGGCCCCTGAGGCACCGCGTACCGACGCGGCCGGAGGTGGGTCGTTCACCTCACGCTTCGATTCTGCATCGGATTCCCATGGTAGGATGCAGCCAACGGGCGATCAGCACGCCCGCGGACGGAGACAGGGGGGCGCCGCATGGACGGGTCACTCGTATTGCTCCTGCTCGTCGCCGGATTGTATTTCCTGCTTCCCCCGGTCCTGGCGATCATCGCCCTCGTTCGTGTGCGGCGCCTCGAGAGGCGGCTGCCGGGATCGACGCCGAACCACGGCCGACTGGCCGCGCTGGAACGTGAGCTGAAGGATCTGCGCCGGCGGGTCGATGTTCTCGGGGAGTCCGACACCGCGCCTGCTGCCGCGGAGCAACCCGGTGCCGCGGCTACCGGGGCGGACGCCGCGGCGCGAGAGTCCGGCCAGACGCCGTCGGGAGAATCCAGCCAATCGCCGGCGGGCCGGAAGTTGAGGGCGACGCCGTCTCTGCCTCCGGATGTCACTCCGTCCGGATCACCCCCGGCGGCCAGTGCGGTCTCCGACGCATCGGAGCCCGGTCCACCTGCGATGTCGCCTGCGGGGATGCCGGCGGCCGGCCCGCCACCGGTCTCCTCCACCGGTGTCAACTGGGAGCGCTGGATCGGCATTCGCGGGGCAGCGCTGCTGGGGGCGGTGGTTCTCGGTCTGGCCGGGCTGCTCTTCTTCAAGTATTCCATCGAACATGCGCTGATCACGCCCGCGATGCGTGTCCTCCTCGGCACCCTCACCGGGCTGGCGTGTGTCGGTGCCTCCGGCTGGTTGCGGGCGCGCGGCTACCGGTCGACCTCCGACGGCCTGGCCGGAGCCGGCGTCCTGATCCTCTATGCCGCGTTCTGGTCGGCTCATGTTCTCTACGCGTTGATCGGCATGACGCTCTCCTTCGGCCTGATGATCGTCGTGACGATCACGTGCTGCCTGCTGGCGCTGCGCCGCAATTCGCTCATCATCGCGGTGCTGGGCCTGGTCGGTGGGTTCGTCACGCCGCTCCTCCTGTCGAGTGGGGCCGACCGGCCGATCGGCCTGTTTGGCTACATTCTGCTCCTCGACCTCGGCCTGCTGACCATCGGGCACAAGCGGAACTGGCCGTCCCTGGGCATCCTGAGTCTGCTGGGTACCGTGGCGCTGCAGGCGCTGTGGGTCGGGGGGCGCATGGGGCCGGACCGGGTGTTGCTGGGGCTGGCCATCCTGGCCGTGTTCTCGGTGCTGTTTGCGGTTTCCGGGGGATTTGCCGGCGATGACGCATCCCGGCGCCGGTGGCGATGGAGTCAGGTCGGGGCCATCTATTTTCCGTTCGCCTTCGCGGTCTATTTCGCCAGCCGTGTCGAGCTGGGGCCGCACCTGTATCCGATCGCCATCCTGCTGGCGATGCTCTGCGTGGCCGCCGGCTGGATGGCCCACCAGCAGAGCAGTCCGTCGCTCGCCGCTGGTGCGGCCACGGCGAGTGTCACGGTGGTCGGTGTCTGGTCGTTCCAGCACTGGTTGACGGCGTCCCTCGCCTGGGAGACCGCGGCGGTCGCCGTGGGCCTGCCCG
>JBHHZI010000172.1:0-6322 GCA_046757965.1 Acidobacteriota bacterium
CCTCGACGCGCCACAGGAGCGACGCGCCGGCCGGGAGCGAGTCCAGCACCGTGGGAGGGACCTGGCAGTGTGTGTCCTCGAGCGCTTCGCTGGTCCAGAGAATGTCCAGATCCGGTGTGGCCAGCCAGACCCGGTAGCGAGCGCCCTCGGGCCCCTGCCAGCGCAGCAGGCAGTCATGCACCCGGCAGGGGCCGTCTGCGGAGCGGCGAGAGCGGATGACCTCTTGATGGGTGGACCGATAGACGCCCGGCGGTGCCGGTTGCACGGACATCACCTGCAGGATGATGCCAGAGACGGCGACGGTGGCCGCCACGGCAGCCACCGCTGTCCAGCCGAGCCGAGCGGGAGTCCACCTCCTGATCCCGATGGCGTGCTCCGATGTTCGGCGGGCTTCATCCCGGGCATGGTGGGCGAGGCGCCAGGCCTCTGCGCAGGCCGGGCACTCGATGCCGTGGGCCACCAGAGGGGCAACCTCGTTCTCCGACAGGGCTCCCCAGGCGGCGTCGAAGATGGCCTCGGGAGCCGGGCAGTCCGGACAGACGGTCTCACCGGTGCTGGCCAGTGACGCCAGCGCCCGGCACCACACCTCTTCGGGATGTTCGTCTGGAATCATCGATGAATTCCCTGGCTTCGCAAGCAGGTGCGCAGATCCCGCAGCCCTCGGTGAAGCAGGTTGTCCACCTTCTTCGTGTTCCAGGCCAGGATCGGTTCGATCTCGGCGCGGCCATAACCGAGAAGAAAGAGTCCCACCACGGTGCGTCGAGTCTCACTCAATCGGCGCCAGCACATCTGGATCGCCCGCCCGATCTCGTGAGCTTCATCCGGGTCGATTGACGGCTCCCGGCCGTCCGGCGCCGGGTCCACACCCTCGAGGGAGACCTCCGGGTGTCGCTGAAATCTGCGGATCTCGTCCACCATGGTGCTGTACGCGGCCTTCCACAGATAAGACGTCGGTGGAGGGCGATTCTCCTCACCCTGGAGAGAGTTTTCCGGGTGACGGTGCCGGGCCTGGAGCACGCGGAGCAGGGCCGACTGGGTGATGTCGTCGCGGCGATCCGATAGCCAGGAGGGGCAGAGCCGGCGCACGATGCTGGACAGCATTCGACGTCACCCACCCGGGATGAGCTGGCGTCTCGTCCAGCAGATGGTGGTCGTGACGGTCGCCTCGTTCATCTGCCCGGCGACCGGCTGGACCGCGAACACGGTCCGACCGGCGCCCCCTGCCGCTGCTCGCGCGACCGCGGGTCAGCCGGACCGGCTGTCGGCGGACTGGTGGAGGCGTGCTCGGCGCGAGATCACGGCGTCCGAGTATCAGAGCACCTGGCAGAGCCAGACGCGATTCGACGATTTGAAGGCGGCATGGCAGGCGCCAGACCGTGCGCAGGGATTTCGCACCTACTTCACGCCGCGGGCATCCGGGTCGTGCCGCGCACCACGACGACGGTGAACTGGGAGTGGTCCCTGTCCCTCGCAAGATACGGCCAGGGAGATTCGATGTGGCCCGTGGAACCGGGGGACCTGTCGCCCATGGGCAATCGCCTCGATCATCACCGGGGTGGTCTGGAGGAACGGTACGTGAACAGTCCGCGAGGGCTGGAGCAGGGATTCGTGCTGCCGGCGCCCCCGCAAGACATGGCGCGACTGCTAGGTGTGAAGGCCGTGGACGGTCCCGCGCTGGTTTCGAGAAACACGCGAGGCATCGATCCGCAGACGCTGATTCATCTCGACCTGGATCTGAGCGGCGGTCTCGTGCCGGTGATCGCGGCCGACGGTCAGGCCGTGGACTTTGCCTTGCCTGGCGGAGCCACGGTCGTGCATCATGCCGAACTCTCGGCGACAGGCGCCGCCGGGACCGTGCTGCCCGCCTGGATGGAAGGATACGCCGGCGACACGATGCGTGGCATCCGACTGGTCGTGGATACCGATGATGCGATCTATCCGATCACCATCGACCCGCTGGCCACCAGTCCTGCCTGGACGGCCGAGAGCAATCAGGTTCTGTCCCTGTCGCTGACCGGATCGGACGGGACGCAGGTCACTCTCTCTGTGCCACCCGGAGCGATTCTCGGTGGAGAAGATGTGTCCCTGACCTGGGTCACCGATCTGCAGGGGTTGTTCCTCGGGCAGGGAATGCAGGCGGCCGTCCGGATGGCTCCTCAGGGCATGCGACTTCTCCAGCCGGCGAGCCGATCTCGTGCCTGGAATCCGAGGCCGCAGATGGGAATCTATCGAAGGACGGTCGCCTGATCCGGGGACAGGATTACTGGGAGATCGAGGTCTCGTGGGAGGTCATCATCGGAGGTGCGAACGGCGGCCAACGGTTCATCTTCGGCCCGATCGGCTGCGAGGGCCTCGATACGTTCGTCGCGAGGAAACAGTGACGGTTTCACGAGTCGGTCGGTGTGGCGAGGACATGATCTGCACGGCCCACCCACCCGGGGCACGGAGTCTCGCGATCGTGTGATCGTGTCCCGACGGGCCGGGCCGCGACCGCACACGAGCCGCCTTCCCGGCCGCGATGGCCCTCGGCGAGCCCGGGGCCACTCTCATCCGGAAGAGACTCCCTAAGGGCATCCGGGAGGTGATGAACTGGGGCATGATCACCTACGAGGTGCCTCTGACGACCTGCCCCGACACCTACAACGGCCAGCCTCTCATGTATGCCGCGCTGGCCTCGCAGAAGAATCACATGGCCCTCTATCTTACCGGCTGTTACATGCGCCCGGAGATACGGAAGCAATTCGAAGACGCCTACAAGGCCGCCGGCAAGCGTCTCGATGCCGGGAAGTCGTGCCTGCGATTCAAGAAGATCGACGACCTGCCTCTGGATGTGATCGGCGATGCGATCGCCGGCTTCACCACCGGCGAATTCATCGCCATGGCCCAGGTCGGGTGCGGTCCCGGGAAGCGGGCCCGCTGACGCTGACCGACGGCGGCGACACGTGGACCTGTTCTCCGCCCCCTCCGGCCTGCCATCGCTGGTGTGGCATCATGGGCCATCCTTGTGCCCGGGTGTCGTGTCCGGGCCGGAAGGAACGCAGAAGGAGAACCTGATGAGCGAGAGAATCCGGCCAGGAGACGCGTCGCGCCCTGGACGCAGCGTGCAGGACCTGATGAGAGCACTCGCGTGCGCAGCGGTCGTGAGTGCGGCTGTCTGCATTCTCTCGGTCCCGGCCGCCGCATCCTCCGGAGAGACCTCGGAGGCACCTCCACCAGCGGCGCCGGGCTGGACCCCCGACCTGTGCATGAGCTTTGCCACTCCTAGCGCGACGGCCGTCTCGTTCGACGGACGGCAGGTGGCCTACGTGGTGCGCACGCCACTGATGGAGGGCAAGAAGTCGGAATGGGTCAGCCGCATCTGGGTGGCGGCCGCCGACGGATCGTCCAACAAGCAGTTCACCCGGGGCGAGACGTCGGCGAATGCCCCCGCCTTCTCGCCCGACGGGCGGTGGCTGGCGTTCACCGCGGCCCGTGGCGGCGAGGCCGGGAGCAGTCCGACGGCCCAGATCTGGCTGCTTCCGATGTCCGGCGGAGAGGCCCGCCAGCTCACGGATGTCGCCAGCAGCGTTGACGCTTTCCGCTGGTCGCCGGACGGCACACGCATCGCTTTCCTCACAGGAGATCCCGACACGCCGCAGGAGAAGAAGAAGAAAGAGGAGAAGCGCGCGGTCATCCTCGTGGATTCCGACTTCAAGATGGCTCGCCTGCACGTGCTGCGCGTCGTAAGCGATGACGAGGCGCCGGCCACGTCCCTGCCGCTGACCGCGGGAGAGGCGTATGTCACGTCTTTCGACTGGTCTTCCGACGGGACGCGCATCGTGTTCGCGCACCAGCCCGATCCGCGCACCAACACGTCGTTGATGCGCGGGGACCTGTCGGTCGTCTCGGTGCCGGATGAGGACGAACTCGCCCGACTTGCGACAGAGGCCCGGGCCGAGAGCGAGGCGACCCGGTCCGCCGAGGAGGAGAAGGCCACGCCTCCGGCCGATGTCGAGGCCCCGGATGACGCTGCGGGGGAGGCGGCCGATCAGCCTGGCCCGGTCGGCGTCACCTCATCGCTGGTCAGTCTGGGAGGGGTCGAGCGCAACCCGCACTGGTCGCCGGACGGAAACTGGATCGTCTTCGAAGGGACCGGCGATGTTCCCGAGCCGATCGGTCTGGCGGATCTGTACGTGGTATCGCCAGACGGCTCGCGGGTCCGACGCCTGACGCAGACGCCGGACAGGAACGCACGCATCCTGGGCTGGTCAGGCGACAGCCGCTCGGTCTTCATCGTCGAGAACGACGGCATGTCCCGTCACATCCTCGCGGTGCCGCGCATGACCGGGCAGATCCGGCAGGTGACGACGGGGGACGGGATCGTCGGGGCGGCTGCCCTCGGTGCTCACGGCAGCCGGGTGGCCTTCTCCTGGCAGACGGTCGACACGCCGCCCGAGGTCTTCGTCTCGTCCACGCGCCGCGCGGCTCCGGAACGCATCAGCGAACTCAATGTCGATATCCCGCTCCCGCCGATGGGGCGAACCGAGTTGCTCCACTGGAAGGCGCCGGATGGCACACCGGTGGAGGGGTTGCTGACCCTGCCGGTCGATGGGCCGCCGGATCAGCGAGTGCCCCTCATTCTCAACGTTCACGGCGGGCCAGGCGGGGTGTTCGGCCGGAACTTCACCGGTGGGCCGGGTCTGTACATGATCCAGTTCTTTGCCCAGCACGGCTTCGCGGTGCTGCGCCCGAATCCTCGCGGCTCGACCGGCTACGGCAAGGAATTTCGCTACGCCAACTTCCGCGACTGGGGTTACGGCGATCTGAGTGATCTTCTCGCCGGTGTGGATCTTCTCATCGAGCAGGAAGTGGCCGACCCGGACCGGCTGTTCCTGATGGGCTGGAGCTACGGCGGCTACATGACGTCGTTCGCCGTGACCCGCACGGATCGGTTCAAGGCAGCGAGCATGGGCGCCGGGTTGCCGGATCTCATCAGCATGGTGACCACCACCGATGTCGGAGACTACCTGGTCGCGCACATGGGGGCCGAGTACTGGGACGACCCGGATATCTATCGACGTCACTCGGCCATTGCCCACATCTCACGCGTGGTCACTCCGACGCAGGTGATGCACGGCGCCAACGATCGGCGTGTGCCGTTGACCCAGGGGATCGAGTTCTACCGTTCCCTGCAGCGTCGGGGGGTGCCGACCGAGATGGTGGTCTACCCGCGCACGCCCCACGGACCGCGAGAGCCGAAGCTGCTGATGGATGTTTCTCCGCGCATCCTCGCCTGGTTCGAGAAGTACCTCCCGGAAACCCCGTGACCCGGCGCCGGCCGGTCCGGCATCCGGGCTGCAAATCCGTGCCGGGCACGATATACTGCGGCGCGTATCGGGGCAGGCACCGGGAGTTTTCTCGCCTCCGGCTCACGCGCTCCTCCGGGCGCGGTCCGCGAGGGTTCTCTCCTCCGTTTTCCTCGCCTCGAGCCATGGAGAGAGCATGATCGGCAAGACGCTGGGGCGTTATCGCGTCCTTGACAGGATCGGCGAAGGGGGAATGGGGTCGGTCTACGTGGCCGAGGACACCTCCCTGCACCGCAAGGTGGCGCTGAAGGTCCTGCGCCCGGAGGTCAGCGGTGATGCCACGCGGCTCGACCGGTTCCGTCGCGAGGCGCAGGCGGTGGCGGCGCTCAACCATCCCAACATCGTCACCATCCATTCCATCGAGGAGTCGCCCGAGGGTCCGTTCATGACCATGGAACTGGTCAGGGGCAAGGGACTGGACCAGCTCGTCAGCGGCGATGGCCTGAGTGTGCAACGCATGCTCGAGATCGTCCAGCCACTGGTCAAGGCGCTGGTGGCAGCCCACGGGGGAGGCATCACGCACCGAGATCTGAAGCCGGCCAACATCATGGTGACCGACGATGGCGAGGTGAAGATCCTCGACTTCGGCGTGGCGAAGCTGCACGCGACGGGCGACTCGGGCGAGCACACCCAGATGCCGACCCAGACCTTGACGGCCGATGGCGCCATCATGGGTACCGTGCCGTACATGTCACCGGAGCAGGTGCAGGGCAAGCCGGTCGACCACCGGGCGGACATCTTTTCCCTGGGCGCAGTGCTCTATGAGATGGCCACCGGGCACCGGCCGTTCGTCGGCGAGACGACCGCCGACGTGGCGTCCGGCATCCTCAGGGATATTCCCCAGCCGATCGCCGACACCCGACCCGACATACCGGAGCCGCTGGCGCGCATCGTCACCCGCTGCCTGGAGAAGGAACCGGAACTGCGCTACCAGTCGGCCGAGGACATCCAGACGGCGCTGGCGAAGGTCGGTGAGA
>JBHHZI010000173.1:0-6282 GCA_046757965.1 Acidobacteriota bacterium
CTGCTTCCAGCTATCGCGCAGGGACACTGTGCGATTGACGACGATCCGCCCAGCGGTCGAGTCGCGTGCATCGACACAGAAATATCCCTGGCGTTCGAACTGGAACCGATCGCCCGGCGCTGCCTGCTCGATGGACGGCTCCACCTGGCAACCGGTGAGAACGGTCCGGGCGCCGCGGTCGAGCGTCAGGCCGGTGGCATCGGCCGCCGCGTCGCCCGCCGGAGCCCCGGCAACGAACAGCGGGTCATCCAGTCGGGCCGTGACCGTCACGGCATGCGCGGCCGAGACCCAGTGGATGGTGCCGCGCACCTTGCGGCCGTCGGGGGCATCGCCGCCGCGGGTGGCCGGGTCATACGTGCAGCGGATCTCGACGAGAGCGCCATCGGCGTCCTTGACCACATCCGTGCAGGTGACGAAGTAGGCGTAGCGCAGCCGCACCTCCCGACCCGGCGCCAGACGGAAGTACTTGCGGGGAGGATCCTCGCAGAAATCGCCCTGTTCGATGAAGAGCACCTGTGAGAACGGCACCGACCGCGTTCCCGCCGCTGGATCCTCGGGATTGTTGATGGCGGTGAGGTTCTCGGTCTGCTCCTCCGGGTAGTTCTCGATGACCAGCCGCAACGGTCTCAGAACGGCCATGAGCCGCCGGGCCCGCCGGTTCAGATCCTCGCGGACGGCGTTCTCCAGGAGATTCAGCGGCACGAGACTGTTGACCTTCGACACGCCGATCCGCTCGCAGAAGGCCCGGATCGATCCGGGCGTGTAGCCCCGGCGTCGCAGACCGGAGAGCGTCGGCATGCGCGGGTCGTCCCAGCCATCCACGACGCCGTCATCGACCAGGCTCTTCAGGCGGCGCTTGCTCACCACGGTCTGCGCAAGCTCCAGCCGCGCGAACTCGATCTGCTGCGGATGGTGCACGCCGATCCGGTCCAGGAACCAGTCATACAGCGGTCGGTGGTCGGCGAACTCCAGCGTGCAGATCGAATGGGTGATCTGCTCGATGGAGTCGGACTGCCCGTGGGCCCAGTCATACATCGGGTAGACACACCAGGTGTCCCCCGTCCGGTGATGCGAGGCGTGCAGGATCCGGTACATGACCGGATCCCTCAGGTTGAGATTCCCCGAGGCCATGTCGATCCGGGCCCGCAGAACCTTCGCCCCGTCGGGAAACTCGCCGCCGGTCATCCTGGCGAACAGGTCCAGGTTCTCGGCCACGGAGCGGTCACGAAACGGGCTCTCGCGTCCGGGAGTCTTCAGTGTGCCCCGATACTCGCGGATCTGATCGGCGGTGAGGTCATCGACGTAGGCATCGCCGCCCTCGATGAGCTGGACCGCCCAGGCGTGAAGCTGCGGAAAGTAGTCCGAGGCAAAGTGCATCTCGTCCCAGTCGAACCCGAGCCAGCGAATATCGTCCTGGATGGCGGCGACATAGGCAGCCTCCTCCTTGATGGGGTTGGTGTCATCGAAGCGCAGGTGACACCGGCCCCCGTAGGTGGCGGCCAGACCGAAGTTGAGGCAGATCGACTTGGCGTGCCCGATATGCAGGTGGCCGTTCGGTTCCGGCGGGAAGCGGGTGCAGACGCGCCCGCCGAAGCGGCCGGCCCGACGATCCTCCTCGATGAGATTCTCGATGAAATGCAGCGAGCGTTCTGTCACGGCGTCTCCGGGCGGTCAGGCGGGGCGCCGGCAAGCCGGGACAGGACCCGGTCGATGCGGGCCAGCGTGGAGTCCCTCCCGAGGATGGCCAGGGTGTCATACAGGGAGAACCCCACCGCCTTGCCGGTGACGGCCACGCGGACCGCGTGGATGATCTGTCCCACCGGGATCTCCTCGGCCGCGACGAAGTCGCGCAGCAGCGCCTCCAGGCTCGCGGCGTCGTAGGTGGCCTGCGCCAGACGGTCCCGGAACCGAGACAGCAGGACGGCGGCCTCCGGTTTCTCGAGACGCTTCCGCACCGCCTTCTCATCGTAGGCGAGATCGCCATCCGCCACGAAGAAGTCCTCGAAGTTGAAGATGTCGCCCGCGATCTCGAGCCGGTCGCCGGCCGCGGCCACCACGGCCTCGACACGGCGACTCTCGGTGGGCGACGGGGGCGTTCCGATCCGCCCCGCGGCCTGCAGAAACGGCAGCACCGCCTCGACGCGCTGCTCCAGTGTCGTGGCCTGCATGTGACGGGCCTGGAAGGCCACCAGCTTCTTCGGATCGAAGCTCGCCGGAGCCCGGTTCACACGGTCCAGCGAAAACCCCTGGATCATCTCGTCGCGCGTGAAGGTCTCGGTGTGGTCATCGTAAGACCAGCCGAGCAGCAGCAGGTAATTGATGAGAGCCTCGGGCAGGAAACCGATCTTCGCGTAGAAGTCGACCACCACCGGATTGAACGCCTCCGCCGGGGCGTCCAGACCGATGGCCCGGGCGATCCGACCGCCGCGTTCGTTGAGACGCGCGAAGTCGCCGTTCTTCAGATAGCGGTCCAGCTTGCGCTTGCTGAGCTTGTTGCGGCTGCCGGGTTCGGCCACCACCGGCAGATGGGCATACTCCGGCAGCGGGTAGTCCAGCGACTTCGCGATGAAGACCTGGCGCGGTGTGTTGGACAGATGCTCGGCGGCCCGGATGACGTGAGAGATCCGCATGTCGTGATCGTCCACGACGCTGGCGAGATGGTACAGACAGGTGCCGTCCGCCCGCTGAATGACGTGGTCCTGTTCGCCGGCCCAGTTGACCTTCACGTCGCCGCGGATGTGGTCCGTGAAGCGGCAGACACCGTCCGCCGGCATCATCAGGCGGACCGTCGCCTTCCGGCCCTGAGCCTCGAAGCGCCTCGCGTCCGCCTCCGAGGATGCCATGAAGCGGCGGCTGTAACGAAACGACCGTCCCGCCGCCTCCGCCTCGCGTCGTTCCGTCGCCAGATCGTCTGGCGTGGCGTAGTCGCGATAGGCGGCTCCCCGTTCGATGAGCGCCTCCACCGCGGCCTGGTGGCGATCGCGGCGCCGGGACTGGAAGTACGGCCCGTGGTCACCACCGACCTCGGGCCCCTCGTCCCAGTCGAGGCCGAGCCACCGGAAACCATCGAGGATGGGCGCAAGCGCTCCGTCAACATTGCGCGACATGTCCGTGTCATCCACACGCAGGATGAAGGCGCCGCCGTGCTGGCGGGCGAAAAGCCAGTTGAACAGCGCGGTGCGCACCCCCCCGATGTGCAGATATCCGGTGGGGCTGGGCGCGAATCGGGTCCGGACGGTTCCTGTGGGCACGGCGTAAGCCTCGAAAGTTCCCGAGGGTAGCACCTCACCGCGACGGATCCGCATCCGGGGGTATCAAGAAGCCACCATGCGTCACAGAGCGGCTCGCCCGCGGGCAGCTTCGCGGTGTCCGGTTGCCCAGGCGCCAGCAGGCTGGTCCGGGTCAGTCCGCCGGGTCGAGGAGTCCGTGCTCCGCCATCCACCCCTCGTTGAGCTTCGAGAGGGAGCGCTCGCCGGTATCGGGGAACAGGGTCACCACCAGCGCCGATGCCGGCAGCGAGGCCGCCACCCGCCGGGCCCCCGCTGCCGCCGCCCCGGAGGACGACCCGCCGAAGATCGCCTCGGTGCGAGCGAGTTCCAGGGCCGTCTGATAGGCGGTACGGTCATCGACGGTGATGACCTCGTCGATGTAGTCGAACCAGACCGAGCCGGGCAGGAAGTCCTCGCCGATGCCATCGACGAGGTACTGGTGAATCTTCTCCGCCGGCGGCAGTTCCCCGTGCTTCTTGTAATGAGCGTACACGCTGCCCTCGGTGTCGACGCCGATGACGCGGACGTCCGGGCTGTGCTCCTTGAGGAACCGCGCGGTGCCGCTGATCGTGCCGCCTGTGCCGATGCCGGCCACCCAGTGCGTCACCTTGCCGTCGGTCTGCCTCCAGATCTCCGGACCGGTGGTGCGGTAGTGAGCCGTGGGATTGGCCTGGTTATGATACTGGTACGGCAGGAACGCCCCGTCCTCGTCCCGGATGCGCTCCGCCACCTTGTAGTAGGACGCCGGATCGTCGGCCGGCGCGTCGGTCGGGCAGGTGATGACCTTCGCGCCGTAGGCACGCAGCAGGGCCACCTTCTCCGGCGGAATCTTGTCCGCCGCCGTGCAGATGAGCTTGTAGCCCCGCAGGATGGCCACCATCGCCAGGCCGACACCGGTGTTGCCGGAGGTCGGCTCCACGATGGTTCCACCGGGCTTCAGCTCACCGCTCTTCTCGGCCGCGTCGATCATCGCCACACCGATCCGATCCTTGACGCTCGAGCCGGGATTGAACGACTCGATCTTGGCGGCCAGTGTCGCGCCGCCGCTGCAGAACCGAGACAGGTTCACCAGCGGCGGGTTGCCCATGGTCTCGAGAATCTTGTCGTAGATCTCCACGGAGAGCGACTCTACCACAAGGACCTCGCCTCGCCGCCACCGGTGCCAACACGGGAACTGCCGCCGGCAAGGCATGCAGCGGCCGGCGGGTTGACCCTGACCGCCGACACGTGCCGGCGTCTCCCGCCCGCGGCCCCCGCAATTGCCGACACTCGTGCAGAGCGCACCCCGCGCCGAAGACGGATTCTCCGCGCCGGCTGCCGGCCGGTGCGGTAGGTTGAGGTCCACCAGCATGCCACGACGCCTGTCCATCGGAACCACATTGACCGCCGTCATCCTGGCCGCCGGCGTCGCCGGCGCCGGCGCTCCCGGGACCTTTCCGACCGGCGAGATCGTTCCCCGGGTGGCCGCCACCGTGGACCCCGCGCGCACCTATGCTCTCTACCTGCCCTCCGGCTATACCCCGCAGCATCGCTGGCCGCTGCTCATCGTGATGGACCCGCGCGGCCGGGCGATCCGCGCGATGGAACGGTTCGTTCCGGCTGCCGAGCGGTTCGGCTACGTGGTCGTCAGCTCCTACGACACGCGCAGCGACGGTCCGCGCGAACCGAACATCCTCGCCCTGAGGGCGATCTTTCCCGACACGGAAGAACGCCTCGCCATCGACGGCCGGCGCCATTACCTCGCCGGCTTCTCCGGCACCGCCCGGCTGGCGTGGGATGTCGCGGCCCGCCTGCCCGGCCGCGTGGCGGGAATCTTCGGCGTCGGCGCGGGATTCCCTCCCGGCTTCGAACCACCTGACGAGATGACCTGGGTGTTCGCCGGCGCGGCGGGTGTTCTCGACTTCAATCATGACGAGATGAGGGCCCTCGAGGGAATTCTGGATAGATCCGGTATGCCGCACCGGATGGAGTCCTTCGAGGGCCCCCATGCCTGGGCGCCGGAAGAGATCTGTAGCCGCGCCATCGCATGGTTCGAGATCCAGGCCATGCAGGCGCATCTGCGCCCGACGGACCGCGTCCTGGCCGGCACCCTGTTCGACGAGGAGGTTGAAAGGGCCCGCGATCTCGAGGCAGCGGGACAGGTCCACGAGGCCTGGACCGTGTACCGGGATCTCGTCCGCGATCTTGCCGGGCTGACGGACACGGCGCTTGCGGCGGCCCGCGCCGGCGAGCTGGCAACGGATCCGCGCGTCGTGGCCACGGACAGGCACCTGGTGCGGATCGCCGCCGCCCACGAGGCGGCGGTCAACCGCCTTCAGGCAGTTCTGCAGGGCTTCTGGGGCCACGCACCGCCGCCGCCGCTCGTCCGCACCCTCCGGGCCCTGGACATCAAGAATCTGAAGAAGAAGGCCGCTGGCGAGGATCCACTCGACGCCGCCTTCGCCCGGCGGGAACTCGCCAACGTGTTCACCTTCACATCGTTCTACCTGCCCCGGGATTTCATCCGTGCCTCCGCTTCCCGGCGAGCCCTCGCGGTTCTCGACATCGCGGCGGCGATCCGGGCCGATGACGCGGGAGTCTGTCTGCAGCGCGCGCGCGCCTACACACAGTTGAAGCAGCGTCGCAAGGCCCTCGATGCTCTCGCCTGCGCCACCTCGAGTGGCCGTGTGTCCCGCTCATTCATCGAGCAGGACCCGATCCTGGCGGCGCTCACCGCCGAGAAGGGATTTGCCGCGGCTCTGGCCGGAGACCGGCACTGAGAGCAGCCGAACCGTCTGCGGTATGATGCCTGGCCGTCCATGCCAGGAGACCTCATGACGATCTGCGCCCGCGTCGTATCGACCCTGCTGGCCGCCGTTCTGTCGCATCAGGCGGCGCCGGTTCCCGACAACGGCCGTCTCACCGGCTTCTCCGGCGAAGCGGCCATCGCCGAGCACGCCCTCGAGAAGCGATTCGATGCGGCGCTGAACGCGGACCACCTGAAGGAGTGGATGCTCTCGCTGACCGCTCACCC
>JBHHZI010000174.1:0-6266 GCA_046757965.1 Acidobacteriota bacterium
GGTGGCGTGCGGTCACCGGCCGAAGCGACCCATCAACTCGGTTTCCGCCAGGATATGGCCCGCCATGGCCGCATCCACCTGCGCCCGGGTGGAGCGCGGCGGCAGGTCGAGCCGCGTATCCAGCGCATACAGACGGAAGAAGTACCGGTGCGGCTTGCCCGGCGGGGGACAGGGGCCGTAGTAGCCCACGCGGCTGAAGCGATGCACGCCCCAGCACGCGCCCTGGACGGCGCCCCCGGCCAGGGTGTCGTCCCGGGGCACACCGGTGGGGAGGATCCTCACGTCGCCGTCCAGGTTCCAGATCACCCAGTGAATCCAGGTGCCGGGGGGCGCATCAGGATCATCCAGGATCAGGGCAAACGTTGCGGTGCCGGCCGGCACGCCGGTCCACCGCAGGTCGGGTGAGACATCATCGCCATCACAGGTGAACTGGCGCGGGATATCCCCACCGGGTGAGACGTCGGAGCTGAGCAGGTGCATGTCGCTGTCCTCGATCTGTGTCCTGTGTTTCTGCGGGGTGCCTGCAACGGCCGTCGAGGGGGCGGTCGTCCCCATCGGCGTCTCCGCCTCGCCGCACGCGCCGGCCGCGAGGAGGGCCACACCGGCGAGCAGCGACGTGATCGGCGCCCGGCACGTCCCCCCGGGCGCGACCCCACGAGCCGGATGAGACCGGTACCATCCCCACGCGACCATGCTCGGACGATACGTCATCGTGACCATCGGCGTCGCCTTCGCCGCGCTGTGCGGGGCCGCCCTCGCCACCCGCCTGAACAACACGAGGGCATCGTCGCCGATTCCCGCCTCCAACGCCAGCAGATCAGACGGATCCGGGTTGACACTGGCAGCTCCGGATCGGACGGCGGACCCCGGCGACGTCGAGGTCCGCTACCTGGGCGCGGGAGGCGTCTCGCTCCAGCGCGGCGACGACCATATCCTGACCGCCCCGTTCTTCTCCAATCCCAGCCTCGGGAAGGTGGTCTTCGGACGGATTCATGCCGACCCGCGGCGGTTCCCGCCGCAGCTGGAGGTGTGGACACGAGATGTCCAGGCGATCCTCATCGGACACGCCCACTACGACCACCTCATGGATCTCCCCCAACTGGCCCCCTATCTGCCGCCGGACGTCGTCCTGTACGGCAACGATACGGCCGCGCACATTCTCGCCGCGGTGCCGGCCCTGGCGGGACGGGTCGAGGCTCTCAACGCGCGCGCCGGCACTGCCGCGCGGGCCGGCGACTGGATCCCGATCGCCGGTGGGAGAATGCGCCTCATGGCGCTGCGCAGCGGCCATGCTCCGCACTTCGCCGGGATGCTGTTCTATTCGGGCTCCTACGACACCGACCTCGACAGATTGCCGTCGCGCGCCTCCGGCTGGAAGATGGGACAGCCGCTGAGCTTCATCATCGATGTGCTGGACTCCGGCGCCACGATCCCGCTGTATCGCATCTTCTATCAGGACGCCGCCAGCGCACCGCCCGCCGGTATTCCCCCGCCAATGGCCGACGGGAAACGATTTGATCTGGCGATCCTCTGCGTGGCCGGCTTCTCGAAGGTGCATCACTACCCGGAGGCGGTGGTCAAGGCGCTCCGGCCGGCCGCGGTCATGCTCATTCACTGGGAGGACTTCTTCGCGCCGCCGGGGCCGCCCTGGCATCCCGTGACCGGCACGAACCCTGCGATGTTCATCGAGCGCCTGAAACAGGTTCTGCCGCCGAGCAGCCGCTTCTGGATGCCCTCACCCGGCGAGCGGCGGAGCTACCCCGTGAGTCCCGGTGCGGGCGATACCGATCCCGATAACACCGCCGGCACCCCGGAGCCCCCACCGGCGCCTCACTCACCGACTGGCGGTGTGCGGCGGTGAGGTGGAGACGTCCTGATAGGAGAACTGGCGCTCCACATGAGAGAAGGCCGCCCCGTCCACCTCGACATACGGATAGATGAAGAAGTTCAGCGGGGCATCCTGCATGCCCGGCAGGACGAGGTCCCGGCCGATGGTGAACAGCACCCGGTTCTCGTCATGGGCTCCGAAAAAGTACTCCCGCCGCTCGGGGTGCTTGTTCGCCTCGGAGGCATCCACCGGGATCCAGCCCTCTCCCTCGACGTTGAACTCGGTCCAGCAATGGTACCCCCCGATCTGCCCCTGTCCCCGGTCCGCAGGCAGCGGGAAGCCGATCTCGAAGCGTGCGGGAATGCCGACCGCACGCGCATAGCCGATGAAGATGGCGTGAAAGTCGGTGCAGTTGCCGCGCCGTGCGTCGCAGGCCCAGTAGATGTCGCCCTGGCCCCACCCCGTGCCGGTCTTGTCGTAGCTCAGGTTGTCCACCACGTAATCGTAGATGGCCCGTGCCTTGCCAAGGGAGGTGGTCTGCCCGGCCACGGTCTCCTTCGCCCAGCCTCGAATCGTCGCGTCGAGCGGCACGCGCCGGTCGGGCTGCAGCCATACCGCGGTGGGCAGCGTCGCCCTGGCCGTCGTCGCGGCCTCCGGCGCGGCTCCCGCATCCGGACCGGCGCCGATCTCGTGCCGATGCTCGAACCGGGTCACCTCGAACGAGAGGGTGGCTGTCGCCTTGCGCGTGCCCGGGGGCAGCGCGAAGCGCACGGCTCGATTGCCGAACCGTACCTCGTTGACCATCTCGTGCGGGAGGTCGGACGTGATCGTGAGGTCGCGGATCGTCTGGTAGGCGGTGTCCGGCGGCGACGGGATCCAGAGGGCCGCCCGGGTGGCATCGGCCGGGATATCCCGCACGGTGGCCTGGTAGACGAACCGGACGGTCCGGGATCGCACCGGCCGGGGCGACGCGAGACCGAGCGTGGGCGCGAGCAACAGGAGGGCGAGGGCGCCGGCGGCCAGGCCGGGTCGGCGGCGGAGTGGTTCGTTCATCGGTCTCCTCATGGTCGATCCAGCAGAATGTGGAACCGACAGAATACACGATCCGGTCGCAAGGCCCGCTCCAGACCGTCCGCGTACAGGACAACCGGACGGAGGACGGATATCTTCCGGAACGGTCGGAAAGAGTAACCTGGGCCGGTCACCTCGACGGCCCCCGCCGGGGAGAGAAGGACGGATGATCGCCCTCAGACCGAGACCAGAGGCCAGGTGAACCCCGTGGGCAGCGATCGGGCCCGACGGCCCCGGCGGAGGAGAGCAGGACGGATGATGACGCCCAGACCGGGACCGGAGACCAGGTGAACACCGCGGCCCGACCGGGCTCTGACCAGGCGACCGAGCCGGCCGCACCGCGCCGTCTCATGGTACTCACTCTGACCACGCTCGGTGTGGTCTACGGCGATATTGCCACCAGCCCCCTGTACGCCATCCGCGAGTGCTTTCACGGCGAGTACGGCATCGAGCCCTCGGCGGCGAACGTGGTCGGAGTCCTGTCTCTCATCCTCTGGACGCTGATCACGGTGGTGACGGTGAAGTACCTGTCGATGATCCTCCGCGCCGACAATGACGGCGAGGGGGGGATCATCGCCCTGCTCGCCCAGGTTCATGTCGGTCGGCGGCCGCCCCGACTCCGGCGGCTGCTCCTGGCGGTGGGCCTCTTCGGCGCGGCGCTCCTGTACGGCGACGGCATGATCACACCCGCGATCTCGGTGCTGAGCAGTGTCGAGGGCCTGAGCGTGGCGGCGCCGACGTTCACACCATTCATTCTACCCGTGACCGTGATCATCCTGGCCATCCTGTTCATCGTGCAGCGGCGCGGCACCGCGCGGGTGGGCGCCATCTTCGGGCCCGTGACACTCGCCTGGCTCGTGACGCTCGCCGCTCTCGGACTGGGTGGCATCGTCCGGACGCCGGCGGTCCTGGCCGCCGCCAATCCGGCACACGCCGTGGGATTCTTTCTGCGCAACGGCTTCACCGGTTACTTCGTCCTGGGTGCGGTTTTTCTTGTCGTCACCGGCACCGAGGCGCTGTTCGCCGACATGGGCCACTTCGGCAAGCGGCCGATCCGACTCGCCTGGTACGGCGCCGTGCTGCCAGCCCTGCTGATGAACTACTTCGGGCAGGGCGCCCGGCTGCTGGCGGATCCGGCGGCGGCCAGTCAGCCGTTCTACAGTCTGGTCCCGGCCTGGGCCTACGTTCCGCTGGTAGCGCTGGCCACCTGCGCCACCGTCATCGCCTCCCAGGCCGTCATCTCGGGCGCCTTCTCGCTGACGCGACAGGCGATCCAACTCGGTTACTGCCCCCGGCTGCGCATCGTCCACACCTCCTCGGACGAGATCGGCCAGATCTATATCCCCGAGATCAACTGGCTGCTCATGGTGGCGACCATCGGCCTGGTTATCGGGTTCGGGGCCAGTAGCCGGCTCGCTGCGGCGTATGGCGTGGCGGTCACCTCGACCATGATCATCACCACCCTCCTCTTCTATGTGGTGGCCCGGGAGCGCTGGTCGTGGGGACGTCTTGCCGCCGGCGCGCCGGTGGCCGTGTTCTTCGTGGTCGACGTCGCGTTCTTCGGCGCCAACGTCGGCAAGATCGCGCACGGCGCCTGGTTCCCGCTGGCCATCGGAGTCGTCGCGTACCTGTTCATGAGCACCTGGAAGCGCGGCCGGGATACCCTGGCCCGGCGTTTCACCGCCAGCGCCGTGAAGCTGGATACGTTCCTGAAGGAGATGAAGGGCGCCCCACCGACGCGGGTGCCGGGCGCGGCGGTCTTCATGACCGGCAACCTGGACGTGGTGCCCCCCGCACTGATTAACAATCTTGCCCACAACAAGGTCCTGCACGAGGTCGTCGTGCTGTTCACCTCGCGGGCCCGGCGGGTGCCGTATATCCCCCCCCGGAAGCGTCTGGATGTTGTCGATCTGGGCAACGGCTTCTATCAGGTGACAGCGGAACACGGCTACATGCAGTCTCTCAACATTCCGCGGGAACTGAAGCGCGGGCAGGCCGAGGGCCTGCCGATCGAAGCCGCCCAGTCGAGCTATTTCCTGGGCCGGGAACGGCTCCTGCCACGGCGCACCCGCGGCATGCCGGCGTGGCGCGGCTGGCTGTTCGCCTTCATGTCGCGCAACGCGGTCGACGCCGCGGCGTTCTTCGGCATCCCCCCGGATCGGGTCATCGAGATCGGCGGTCAGGTGAAGCTGTAGCGCGGCCGGCGTTTGCTCGGCGGACGCCCCGTCGTCGTGCGGCCTGGTTCGCTAGAATGATGCCTGCCCGGCCACCCTGCACGGTGAGGAGGAATTGATTCGATGATTCTCCATCGACACCGATCTCAGCGTTTCATCCCGCGCGTGCCGCGGAGCCGTCGCGCCAGGGACGGGCAGCGGGCCGCCGGCGTCGCGGCCGTCGCGCTTCTGATCGCCGCGTGTGGCCCGGGGCAGACAGACTCCTCGCCGGCCCCGGCAGCGGAGACGCCAGAAACCTGGTCGGTGACCGTACCTCTCGGTCTCTCCGACGACCTGCAGGCGCCTGCCGACAACCCGGTGACCCGCGACAAGGTGTTCCTGGGCCGCCTCCTGTATTACGACACCGCGCTGTCGGTGGCCGACGACGTCTCCTGCGCCACTTGCCACGATCCGGCCCGTGGCTTCACGGACCAGGCGTCCACCTCCACCGGCCACAAGGGCCAGAAGGGCACCCGCAGCGCCCCCACGGTACTCAACGCCACCTACAGCTACTCCCAGTTCTGGGACGGACGGGCCGCGACGCTCGAGGAGCAGGCCCTCGGGCCAATTGCCAACCCCATCGAGATGGGCAACACCCTCGAGGGGATGGTGGCCAATCTGCGCGCCATCGAGGGATACGTCCCGCTGTTCGCCGCGGCGTTCGGCAGCGAAGAGATCAACCCCGACCGGGTGGCGAAGGCCATCGCGTCATTCGAGCGCACCATCCTGTCGGGCAACTCGGCCTGGGATCGCTTCATGGCCGGTGATGCCGGCGCCATGACCGATGCCCAGCAGCGCGGCTGGGAGCTGTTCCGGAACAAGGCCAAGTGCACCCTGTGCCACGCCGGCCAGACCTTCTCGGACTCCGATTTTCACAATCTGGGCGTCGGCATGGCCTCCGCCGACCCGGACCTCGGGCGGTTCGCCGTGACCGGCAAGGAAGAGGATCGCGGCGCCTTCAAGACGCCGACCGTGCGGGACCTCAGCCGCACAGCGCCGTACATGCACGACGGCAGCCAGAAGACACTCGAAGAGGTCGTGGCGTTTTACGACAAGGGGGGGGAGCCCAACCGCTGGCAGGACCCGCGGATCACTCCCCTGTCGCTGACACCGGCCGAGATCGACGACCTGGTCGCCTTCCTGCACGCCCTGGA
>JBHHZI010000175.1:0-6258 GCA_046757965.1 Acidobacteriota bacterium
AGCGGACACGGCGCGGATCATCCAGATCTACCTCGCCCAGAGGCGCTGCCTGCGGCCGAAGGGACGTCGTTTCTCGCTCTCGGCGTTCATGCGCCGGGGCTACTTCAGGGATGCGTTGCGACTGTTTCGTCTCCACGTCATCACCACGGGCATCCCCACCGATGTTCTGGATGCCTGGCGACAGCGTCTCGAGGACGCGCCGGAAGTCTCGTCGCCGGCGCCGGGAGGTGACGGGGCCGGGCGGACAGGCTCCCGCGGCCGGCACCGCCGCCGCCGGCGCCGCCGCAAACGCGCCGGACGGTCCGCCTGAGCGCCGCATGGCCGGTTGCCTCGAGTTGACGCTCCGGGGACGCCGTGGTAGCTTTTCTCGCCTGCTGCTCGACCCATGCGCTGGAGACTGCCCTCCTGCCTCTTCGTGATGCGAAAGTGGCGGAACTGGTAGACGCGCTGGATTTAGGATCCAGTGGGTGACCCCCGTGGGGGTTCGAATCCCCCCTTTCGCACCAGCCGCTTCCCGATGCCCTCTTCCGGATATCTCCCGTGAGCCATTCCGAGACTCTTCCTCAGCACCAGATCGCCAGGGATGGTGCGTGCGGCCGCCGTCTGGAGGTCCAGATCCCGTCGGTCGAGGTGGAGACGGAGATCGCGAGCGCCGTGCAGAGGGTTGCACGCAAGGTCCGCCTCCCTGGTTTTCGCAAGGGGAGGGTTCCGGCTCGACTGATCCGCCAGCGGTACGCCCGGGATGTGGAGGCGGAGGCGGTGGAGACCCTGGCGGGGAGGCATGTGGCGGCCATTCTGGAATCCGAAGGGCTTCACCCGGTGGCATCCCCGGTCCTGGACAAGCACACCTACCGGCAGGGGGGCGCGCTCGAACTGACCGTCCGGTTCGACGTCGAGCCCAGCTTCGAACTCGGCGAGTACAGGAATCTGCCGGCCACGCGTCCGGCGAGTGACGTCTCGGAGACCGAGGTCGACGAGGCGGTGGAATCGATCCGACACGGCATGGCCCGGGTGCGGAGTATCGAGGGCCGCCCGGCAGCCGAAGGTGATGACGTCAGCGTCAATCTCGTGGGCTCACACCTCGAGGGCGCCGATACGGGGAAGCGCTTCGAGCGCCAGGATGTCTCGCTGATCGTGGGCACGGAAGATGTGCATCCTGACCTGTCCGGCGCGCTCGCCGGCGCGCGGGTCGGGGAAGAAAGAGAGGTCACGATCCGTTACCCGGATGAGTACCGAACACCGGCTCTGGCGGGTCGCACGATTCGCTACGAGCTTCAGGTGGCCGCCATCCGGGAGCGCGAGCTCCCGGAGCTGGGAGACGACATGGCCCAGGAGGCAGGGGACTTCGCCACTCTCGACGAGCTCAGGGCCCATGTGCGGAACGACCTCGAACATCGCAAGACGTCCTGGGCCGACAAGAGGGTTCGTGACATGATCGTTGGCGGGCTGCTCGATCGCAACCGCTTCGAGGTTCCCCGGTCCCTGGTCGAGCAGGGAACGCGCCGACGTCTCGAATCCCTGGCGCGGGAGATGGCGGCGCGAGGGCTGGACCCGGAGAAGACAGGGATCGACTGGCGGGAGGAATGGGACCGGCAGGCCGGCCAGGTGGAGAAAGATCTCCGGACGTCTCGAATTCTGGATGCCATCGCGGATGCCGAGGCCATCGACATCGATGATGCCCAGCTGACCGGAGTGATCGATGCCGAGGCGAGACGCACCCGCAAGACACCTCAGGCCGTTCAGGCGTCCTGGCACAAGGAGGGGCGCATCGAGGCCATGAAGCGTCACCTGAGGCGGGAACGGGTCCTTGACTTTCTGGTCAGCGTTGGTCATATTCAAAAAGAAAGCGAGTAGCTGCAAATGCCACTGATTCCAATGGTTGTGGAGCAGTCGAGCCGCGGTGAGCGGGCCTACGACATCTACTCGCGGCTGTTGAAGGACAGCATCATCTTCGTCGGCTCGCCCATCGACGACAACATCGCCAATCTGGTCATCGCTCAGCTCCTGTTTCTCGAATCCGAGGATCCGGAGCGTGATATCCATCTCTACATCAACAGTCCCGGGGGTCAGATCACGGCGGGGCTGGCCATTTACGACACCATGCAGTTTGTCCGGCCGGACATCTCGACGATCTGTATCGGCCAGGCGGCCAGCATGGCGGCGGTTCTCCTGGCCGCGGGAACGAAGGGCAAGCGATACGCCCTGCCCAAGTCTAGGATTCTCATTCATCAGCCCCTCGGCAGTTTCTCCGGCCAGGCCACGGATATCGACATCCAGGCCAAGGAGATTCTCAGGATGAAGGAGATGCTCAACGGGATCCTGGTGAAGCACACCGGTCAGACAGCGGAGCAGATCGAGACCGACACCGAGCGCGACTTCATCATGGGGGCCACAACATCACTGGAATACGGCATCATCGATCAGGTCATCACCAAACGAGAGAAGTGACGCTGGAGACGCGGGACGATGGTTCGTAAAAAGAGCGACGGCGACGGGTTGCGGTGTTCCTTCTGCAACAAGAATCAGAGGGACGTCGAGAAACTGATCGCCGGACCCACCGTCTACATCTGCAACGAGTGCGTCGACATCTGTCTCGACATCATCGCCGACGGACGCGAGGCCGAGGAGCCAAAGGGTGATCTCAAGCTGCCCAAACCGATCGAGATCAGCGCGCTGCTGGATGAGTACGTGGTCGGGCAGGAGAGCGCGAAGAAGAAACTCGCCGTGGCAGTCTACAATCATTACAAGCGCAACGAGTTCAGCAAGCGCAAGGGTGATGTCGAGATCCAGAAGAGCAACATCCTGCTGATCGGTCCCACCGGCACCGGCAAGACTCTTCTGGCCCAGACCCTGGCGCGGATCCTCTCGGTCCCGTTCGCGATCGTCGATGCCACGACGCTCACCGAGGCCGGCTACGTCGGTGAAGATGTCGAGAACATCATCCTCAAGCTGCTTCAGGCGGCCGGGAGTGATGTCGAGAAATGTCAGCGGGGAATCATCTATATAGACGAGATCGACAAGATCTGCCGCAAGGGCGAGAATCCGTCGATCACACGGGATGTCTCCGGTGAGGGAGTGCAACAGGCGCTCCTCAAGATCCTGGAGGGGACCACGGCCAACGTCCCGCCGCAGGGCGGCCGGAAGCATCCCCACCAGGAATTCGTGCCGATCAACACCAACAACATTCTCTTCATCTGCGGTGGCGCATTTGTCGACCTGGACAAGATCGTCGAGCAGCGGATCGGCCGCAGCGGCATGGGATTCAAGGCCAATCTCAAGTCGTCTCGAACCCGGACATCACCGGAGATTCTCTCGCGGATCCAGCCCGTGGACCTCATCCGGTACGGTCTGATCCCGGAGTTTGTCGGCCGGTTGCCCGTCAGTGCCACTCTCGAGGACCTCGGCCTGGATGCGCTCATTCGCGTGCTCACCGAACCACGGAACGCGCTGGTTCGCCAGTACCAGCGGATCTTCGAGTACGAGAATGTGAAGCTCCGGTTCACCGAGGATGCGCTCTCCGCCATCGCCGAGAAGGCCATCCAGCGCAAGGTCGGAGCGCGTGGGCTGCGGATGATTCTCGAGGAATTGATGCTCGAGATCATGTACCAGCTCCCATCGAAGGACAACATCTCCGAGTGCATCATCACGAAGGAAGCTGTGGAGAACCAGCAGAACCCGTTGACCCTGATCGAAAAGGCCGGATAGGAACCCCTCGATATCCCCACAGGCGGGCCCCGTCCGGCGCGGGGGATGCCCCGCGGAAATGTTCTTCCCCACACCCCATCAATCCGCCGCACCGTACAAGTCCTCACGCACGTATACGCTATAATGAGGGTGAGATGAGTAAGTCCGAACCCAAAACGGCCGGTGACGGCCTGATCTCCATACCGCTCGTACCCTTGCGGGATATCGTGGTGTTCCCGTCCACGATGATGCCGTTCATCGTGGGGCGGAGCGCCTCCCTCTGTGCGTTCGATGCGGCGCTGGAGATGGACAAGCGACTGTTTCTCGCCACCCAGCGCGATGCCCGTGTCGACAACCCCGGGATCGAGGACATCAACTCCATCGGCACCATCGCCACGGTCGTGCAGCATCAGAAGCTACCCAACGGCAATGTCAAGGTGCTCGTGGAGGGTATCGACCGCGCCCGCGTGATCGAGGTCGAGGAACTGGAAGATCACCAGCTCGCGCTCCTGAAGAGGCTCGAGCAACGGTCGGAGGTGACCCGCGAGCTGAGAGAGAAGATGAAGCGGGCCGTGGCGCTATTCGAGACCTATGTCAAGCTCTCGCCTCATCTGCCTCAGGAGAGCTTCATTCCGGTGGGCCGGTCCTCGGATCCATCGAAGCTCGTGGATACCATCGCCAGCAATCTGCAGGTCGGCGTGGATGTCAAGCAGAATCTCCTCGAGACGCTCTTTCCGGCGGAGCGGGTCAACGCGTTGATGGCGGTCCTGGAGGCGGAGGTCGACAAGCTCCGCGTGGATCGGAAGATCCACAACAAGGTCAAGAAGCAGATGGAGAAGGCACAGAAGGAGTACTACCTCAACGAGAAGATGAAGGCCATCCAGAAGGAACTCGGTGGCCGCGAGGACAGGGCCAGCGAGATCGAGGAGTTGAAGGCGAAGATCGGCGGAGCCCGGATGCCAAAGGATGCGCGAGAGAAGGCAATGCAGGAGGTCAAGCGGCTGGAGGTGATGCCGCCGGTCTCTGCCGAGGCCACGGTGTCCCGGAACTATCTGGACTGGCTCGTGTCACTGCCGTGGCGCAAGAAGACTCGCGAATCCCGGGACATCGACCGTGCGGCACAGATCCTCGATGAAGATCACTATGGTCTCAAGAAGATCAAGGGGCGTATCCTCGAATTCCTGGCGGTCCGCCAGCTGGTGAAGAAGTCTCGCGGGTCCATTCTTTGCTTCGTGGGCCCTCCTGGTGTCGGCAAGACCTCCCTCGGGCGTTCCATTGCCCGGGCCACATCCCGCAAGTTCGTCCGGCTGTCCCTCGGCGGAGTGCGGGACGAGGCGGAGATTCGAGGACACCGTCGCACCTACATCGGGGCTTTCCCGGGGCAGATCGTGCAGATGCTGAAGAAGGCCGGCTCCCGGAACCCGGTTCTGATGCTCGACGAGGTCGACAAGATGAGCACGGATTTTCGAGGAGACCCGTCCGCGGCGCTGCTGGA
The DNA here is from genome assembly GCA_046757965.1 of Acidobacteriota bacterium. GTDB lineage: Bacteria > Acidobacteriota > Polarisedimenticolia > SMYD01 > SMYD01 > JBHHZI01. The sequence goes on from JBHHZI010000175.1 coordinate 5,180, forward strand.
GGTGCTCGACCCGGAACTCAATCATCAGTTCCAGGACCACTACATCGATACCGAAGTCGACCTGTCCGAGGTCATGTTCCTCTGTACGGCGAATGTGCTCCATACGATCCCTGCCGCGCTGAAGGATCGGATGGAGGTGCTGCGGCTGGCGGGATACACGTTGCGGGAGAAGATGGAGATTGCCCGGCAGTTCCTCGTGCCGAAGCAGCTGACCGCGCATGGTCTGCAGCCGGACAAGGTCGGTTTCGACGACGAGACATTGCAGGATATCATCGAGCGATACACGCGAGAGGCCGGCGTGCGGAATCTCGAGCGGGAGATCGCGTCCGTCTGCCGCAAGATCGCCATGGAGGTGGTCCGGAAGAAGGGCCATTTCGAGATGACCGTGACCCCGGAGCGGCTCGCCGAGTATCTTGGCGTTCCCCAGTTCCGTCGCCGGGAACTGGAGAAGTCCAACGAGGTCGGGGTGGCGACGGGACTCGCCTGGACGGAGTCCGGAGGAGAGATTCTCTCCACGGAGGCGACCCTCATGAAAGGGAAGGGCAACCTGTCGCTGACGGGCAAGCTGGGCGATGTCATGAAGGAGTCGGCCCAGGCCGCTCTGTCGTTCATCCGTTCCCGGTGTGCCCAGTACGGCATCGACGAAAACTTCCACCGCAAGTATGACATGCATGTCCATGTTCCTGAAGGAGCGATCCCCAAGGACGGGCCCTCGGCGGGGATCACGATCGCCACGTCCTTGACGTCGGCACTGACGTCGATTCCGGTCCGAGGGGATGTGGCCATGACCGGAGAGATCACCCTCCGCGGCAAGGTGTTGCCGGTGGGCGGGGTGAAGGAGAAGATCCTGGCGGCTCACCGCGTGGGAATCACGACCTTGATCTTGCCGAAGGACAACCAGAAGGACCTCTCCGAACTCCCTGATGATATTCAAGAAGCATTCGATATCCGGTTCGTCGAGACCGTCGATGAGGTGTTCGACGTGGCCCTCGAATCCGAACTCGCTCGTGATAAGAAGATCGGCGGAGGCGGATTCCCGGACGCGATGGTGAAGCCGGTCTCCGACGACCGCATGGCCC
>JBHHZI010000176.1:0-6234 GCA_046757965.1 Acidobacteriota bacterium
GCTGCGACGGGTCGATGCGGACCGGCCAGAGGTCGGGCGCGCACGACGTGCACAGGCGGGTTTCCTCGCCAATGAGATGTCGCAGCAGGTCTTCCATTGACTGAACGATGCCGCTCATGTCGACCACCCGGGGCTGGACCAGATCCATGCGGCTGAACGACAGGAGCCGCCGGATGAGATGGGACGCCTCGCTCGCGGTGTCCATCGCCGCGTCCATGCGGCGCACCTGCGCGGGATCACCCCCGCAGTGCAAACGGCACACCTCACAGTAGCCGCGGATGGCTCCGAGGTAGTTGCTGATATCGTGGGCCAGTCCACCCGCGAGCCGGCCGACCGCCTCCAGCTTCTGCGCCTGCCGCAGTTCCGCTTCCTTCTGGCGAAGGATACGTTCGGCGTGGCGCCGGCGACGATCGCGGGCAGTCAGGGCCCCGACCGCCGCGATCACGAGACCGAGCCAGACGCCGATGATCAGGCCCAGATAGAGTCGCGACCGGCGCCGCTCGCGTGCAGCCAGATCTCTCAGGCCCTCGCTGAGCCGACGTGAGTCATCGAGGATCCCGATGAACAGCGCGTCGAACTCCTGGTCCATCGCCGTCCCGATGCCGGCGTGCTCCTGGTAGCGCTCCAGCGAGAAACTCTTGAGATGGATGAGCCGGTCCTTGAGGGCTTCCCCGCTCTCCCGGAGATGTGGATCCTTCAACGCGGTCACCGGCTCACCTGCCAGGCCCGGAGCCCCCCCCTGCATGACCGCCAGCACCAGACTCAGCGCGCGGTCCAGATCACTCCAGACCTCGTCGATATCGACGTCCGGATCGCCGGTGAGGAACTCCTCCAGCCACAGATGCGACGTGGCCACCGCCAGTTCCAGCCCATGAACCGCGTTCTGCACCCGAACCAGGTCGACGGCAGTCTGTTCGCTCTCATGGCAGGTCCACAGCAAGAGACCGATCGAGATCAGGCCCAGCGCCAGAACCAAGGCCGGCGTCGCGTGGGCCGCCATCACCAGCGGCCGCGATCCCTCGGCCTTCAGGGGTGCAGGATGACCCGCCGGGTCACTGCTGACGTCGCGGTCTCGCGGGCTCACCGCTCCCGCACCGCCGCGACGGCCATCATGCCCGCGAGCTGCGAAGCACGAACCCGGTTCCTCTCACGGTGTGCAGCAGTCTGGTGGGTCGATCCCCGTCGATCTTGCGGCGCAGCCTGTGGATGGTCACGTCGACAGCGTTGCCGGCCGGGTCGAGAGCATCTTGCCAGACCTGCTCGGCAAGCTGTCCCCTGCTGACGAGCTGATCCTTGCGCAGCAGGAAATACTCCAGCACCGCGAACTCACGTGGCGTCAACTGGACCGGCTGTCCCGCCACGGACACCTGATGGCTTGCCGGATCCATGACGAGATCCCCGGCGACGAACGGGGTGAACTCTCGCTTCTCGCGGCGCCGCAGGAGGCTCCTCACGCGGGCCAGCAACTCCGCGACCGAGAAGGGCTTGGTGAGGTAGTCATCAGCTCCCGCATCGAGACCTTCCACACGACAGCGCACCGTGCTGCTGGCCGTGAGCATCAGCACCGGCACCTGGTATCCGTCTTCCCGCCACTGCCGGACAAGTTGCAGACCGGAAATCCCGGGCAGCGTCCAGTCGAGGATGATCAGGTCGAAGGACAGATCGTCGATCAGTTCCTCGACACCCTCCGCGGACGACGCCGTGCTCACGCCGTGGCCTGCACCGGTCAGAACGTCGCGCAGCAGCGCGGCCATCCGCCTGTTGTCCTCGATGACGAGTATCTTCACCGTGTTCCCACACGCATCGCCCCCCGGACAAGAACCCGCGGCTCCGTCTCGGACGCAGCTGGACACAGGCCATGTTCGATGCCGGGCGAAGATCTCCCTATCTTATATGCCACGAGTGTGCCAGGTTGTCAACGGCTCGCCGACGCGTGGGCAGGAGGACGCGTTTCCGGAACCCTGCCTGCGGGTGCGTCATTTCACCCTGCCGCCGGTGCCCCCCCGCCTCGCATCTGGACCGAACCCGGCCAACCCGCGATGTCTGTCGGGCGTCGCCACGACGGGCGCGACACGCCCGGTCGGCTCGCATTGTACCCTGGGGAGAGAAGACGTCCGCCGCGGAACATCTCCAGCGGTGACACGCCCGTCGATCCGGATGAGTCCATGATGTCCGCTCACCGCCTTTCCAGCGTCTCGCCGCCCGCCGCACTGATCGACTCTGCGGTGAGATGGATTCACGGGCTGCGAGACGACCTGCTGACAGGAAGCCGGACGCTCACCGCCGCGGAGCGCGTCCTGTTCGCGCCGCACTTCCCGGTCGCGGTCCTGCGTTCCGTGCGGATCGCCGTCGTCGACGCCGTGGCATCCCCGGCGCTGTCGGACGCGGCGCGTGCGTCCCGGCTGGATCGCCTCCTCGACTTCTCGGACCTCGAGGCGCTGACCCTGGTGGATACCATCGTTCTGGTGCGCGCCGGCATGCCGGCTCCGGCGCACATCATGTCGTTGCTGTTTCACGAGCTGGTCCATGTGACCCAGTTTCGCCAGGTCGGCTGCGTCGGGTTCGTCGACCGCTACCTGCACGACTGGCTCGCCAGCCGGTACGACTACGGCGCCATCAGGGCCGAGCGCCAGGCGTTCGCCCTGGAGAGCCGGTTCACCCGCAGGCCGGGCCGATCGGTCCCGGTGGCACGGCTGGTGTCCCGGGCGATGTGTTAGCGTCGCGAGATGGCCACGCGGACACTCGAGCAACGCCTGCGCGACGCCGGTTTCCGGGGCGAGTTGCGCCCGGATGAGCCGCTGGCGCGGCACACGACCTACCAGATCGGAGGCCCGGCGGAACTGCTGGCCACGCCGCGCGACAGGAATGACCTGCTCGGCTGTCTGGCCTGGGCGCGGGCCGCGGGCGTACCGTACCGCCTGCTGGGGAACGGCTCGAATCTGCTGGTCCATGACCTCGGCGTGCCGGGCGTCGTCATCCGGCTGCGCAAGGTTCTCGACGACATCACGCGGGAAGGAGAATCTCTCCTCTGCGGGGCCGGCGCCTCCTTTCCGGCCGTGGCCAACCAGGCGACCGAGGCCGGCCTGGCGGGTCTGGAGTTTGCCACCGGTATCCCCGGCACGGTCGGCGGCGCCATCGTCATGAACGCCGGCTGGCACGAGCACGAGACCGGCGCCGTCGTCGACTGGGTCGAGGCCGTCGACGTGGAGGGCCGCGTGACGACGTACTCTGCTGCGGAGTGCGCCTTCGGCTACCGGACCAGCCGCTTCCGCAGGACGCGCGAGATCATCCTGGCGGCCCGCTTCACCCTCCGACCGCAGGATTCGTCCGCCATCGGCGCCACCGTGTCGGCGTTTGCCGCCGCGCGCAAGGCCAACCAGCCGACGGCCGTGCCGTCGTGCGGCTCGGTCTACCTGAAACCGGATGGCGACTTCGCGGGCCGGCTGATCGAGGCCGCCGGCCTGAAGGGACGACGTCACGGCGGGATCGAGGTCTCCCGTCTACACGCCAATTTCTTCATCAATCGCGGCGGTGGAACCTGCGCCGACGTGCAGGCGTTGATGGAAGAGGTCGAGACCGCCGTGCGGGAGCAGTCCGGCGTCCGTCTCGAGCGCGAGGTCGAGTGCTGGGAGTGACCGCAGGAGCCGGACGCCGGGCCGCGCCCCGGCATCCACCGGCACGACGGATCATCGCGTCAGGACTCTCTGCTACATTGAACGGGTCGTGGACGAGATCCTGCACCATATCGACGGGAAGGAGACCGCAGCGGCGGCGGGCGACTGGCTGGACAACATCGAGCCGGCCACGGGCGAGAAGATCTCCCGCGTTGCCGCGGGCAACTCCGAGGACGTGGACGCCGCCGTGTCCGCGGCCCGGCACGCCTTTCCAGGCTGGGCCGCCACGCCGGCCCCACAACGCGCCGACCTGCTGCTGCGCCTTGCCGACGCGCTGGAATCGCACCGTGACGACCTGGCCCGGGCGGAATCGATCGACACCGGCAAGCCGCTGCGCCTGGCCCGGAGTCTCGATATTCCCCGTGCGGTCCGCAATCTGCGGTTCTTTGCCACCGCCGTCCTCCACGCCCACTCGGAAGCCCACCTGACCGACGGCCAGGCCCTCAACTACACCCTGCGCCAGCCGCGGGGAGTGGCCGGTGTCATCTCGCCCTGGAACCTGCCGCTGTATCTGCTGACCTGGAAGATCGCCCCGGCGCTCGCCACCGGGAACTGCGTCGTGGCAAAGCCATCCGAGATGACGCCGACGACCGCCTCCTGTCTGGCCCGCCTGTCGGCGGAGGTCGGCTTTCCGCCCGGCGTGCTCAACATCGTGCACGGACGTGGGCCGGAAGCCGGCGCCGCGATCTGTGCCCATCCCGACGTTCCCACCATCGCCTTCACCGGCGGCACGGCCACCGGCGCCCGGATCGCGAAGGTGGCCGCCCCGCTGTTCAAGAAGATCGGCCTCGAACTCGGGGGCAAGAACCCCGGCATCGTCTTCGCGGACGCGGACCTCGCGGCAGCGGTCGAAACCTGCGTGCGCGCCGCCTTTGCCAACCAGGGCCAGATCTGTCTCTGCGCCTCCCGGCTTCTCGTACAGCGCGCCATCTTCGACCCGTTCATGGAGCGTCTGGTCGACGGGACGCGCGCGCTGCGTGTGGGAGACCCGCTCTCGGACGGCACCGACCAGGGAGCCCTCATCTCGGCGGCTCACCGGGACAAGGTGCTCTCCTTCATCGACGCCGCCCGTGCCGACGGCGGCACCATTCACTGCGGTGGAACGCGCCCGGATGATCTGCCGGCGCGCTGCGCCGACGGCGCCTTCGTGACGCCGACCATCATCACGGGCCTGCCGGCCGACTGCCGGGTGAACCAGGAGGAGATCTTCGGCCCGGTGGTCACCGTCACCCCGTTCGACCACGAGGACGAGGCCGTCACACTCGCCAACGGGACACGCTACGGACTGGCTGCCACCCTCTGGACACGCGACGTCGCCCGGGCCCACCGCGTGGCGGCACGCCTCGACGCCGGCACGGTGTGGGTGAACTGCTGGCTGTTGCGGGACCTGCGGGTGCCGTTCGGCGGCATGAAACAATCGGGTGTCGGACGCGAGGGTGGCCAGGACGCCCTGCACTTCCACACCGAGCCGAAGAACGTGTGTGTCCACATGTCTCCGGCGGAGCCGGCCTCTTGACCGACGCCGACAGGCCGGGGCGCATCACCAGTTCTCGCGCCCCGGAGCCGGTGGGAGCGTTTCCCCACGCCCGCCGCGTCGGCCACCTGCTGTTCCTGTCAGGCATGGGACCGCGCTGTCGGGGCCGCGCCGCGATTCCGGGCGTTGTCACCGATGACGCCGGCCGGGTCGTCATGCATGACATCGAGGTCCAGACGAAGGCCGTGTTCGACAACATTCGCACCGTGCTGGAGGACTCCGGCTCCGGCTGGGACCGGATCGTCGACGTGACGGTGTTTCTCACCGACATGGCCCGGGACTTCGATGTCTTCAACCGGCTCTACGCCGAGGCGTTCGAAACCTGTCAGCCCACGCGCACGACCGTCGAGGTGGGTTCCCTGCCGACACCGATCGCCGTGGAGCTGAAGGTGATCGCCACCATCGACTGATCACGGGCCGGGTCGAGGCGCCGGCGCCTCGAGAGGAACCGGGCGGTCGGACACGGTTGACGCGGAGACATCACCTCGCAGACCGAACCGCCTCACGTACGGCGCGAACACGGCGTCCACCTCGTGCCGGTCCAGACCGAACTGTTCCAGCGAGTAGCGATGCCGGCCATGCTTGTGACGGGGATGGTCCGCCAGCCAGCGACGCATGCGGTCGGCCATGTCCGCCGGGAGATCCAGATCGAAATGCGCATGAATGCGACGTACCGTCCCCACGGGATCCGCAACGAGGTCATCGTAGCGGACATCGCAGACCCGCCCCGGCTCGATGCGATCGCGCATCCGCTCGAGTCGGCTCATGGCCTGTTCCGCCCGGACCAGCACACTGGCCCCCACCTGATGAAGATCTAGTCGGTTCACGAGCGGCCGTGACGCCGCCGCCGCCAGACTGCACGAGGAGCCGAGCACCTGTGCCGGGTCTCGATGGGTCTGGACGACACACGCGTCGTCAAACACGTCGAGGAGCCGGTCGAGAAACGGCATGTGTGCCGGTGACTTGAGCAACCATCGCGCCGGCTCATGGCGCCACGAGAGGAGCTGGAGCTGGTTCCGGTAGAAC
>JBHHZI010000177.1:0-6183 GCA_046757965.1 Acidobacteriota bacterium
ATTATCGCCGTGTAGCAATCGTGCTCAGCTCTTGACACCGGAAGTCATATCAGCAACGCATCCCGATCCTGCGCCGGTACGTGACCGGCTGGCTGAACTACTACGGACACAGCCACAGTTATTCGCAACTGTTCGAACTCGAGTGGTCTGACGCTTGGGCTATGCCTCGTGATCCTTGTCATGCAAGGATTTCCCGAGCGAGCGTTCAGCCGCCGGTTGGCGCCCACCGATCTCGGGTGGGACTTGACCTATCGGTCCGTTCTGCGACGCCATCGCGTTGAACGAGGGGAATGGCTCGCAAGATGGCTCCGCCACCATAAGGGTGCACCGATCGCGCGGCTCATCAAGAACCAGAAGCACGGTCCTCTTGTGTCATCGATTCTGCTCGACGTCCCTTCCTTCCACGCCGGCGAACGCGTCCAGGAGTTTCTTGTCAGGACGCGGAGCGGAGCCTTTGCCTGGGTGTTCACCGACGGGAAGCCGGAAGCCTCGCAGGATATGCCCATCGACGCGGCGCTGTACGATGATCTCATCGCTGAACTGAGCTCCTGGGAACAGGCGCCACGTCTGACGAAGGAGAAGGCGGGAGATCAGGTTCCGTCCGGATACATTGGGTTTCTCAGTCTCTATGAACCGAGAGGATCCCGACAGATCCTGCTGACGATGGAGGACTTTTACGTCCCGGGTGAGAGCGGGTGGGATAATCCGAAGGAGGGTCGTCTGCCAGTCGCGTTCGGCCCGCTCGCGGAGACCTACGAGTGACGTTGTTCCTTGACACGGAGGCGGGGGAGCCGGGTCGGTTGCGGGCGCGTGGGTTGTGGCAGAGCGTGCATGCCTGAGCCTCGATGTCGACCAGTTCGGATCATACTCACCCGGTCCGGTGACGGGATCACGGGGTGGTGCCCGGCACTGCCGGATAACTCGAGGGGGGGCAGGCAAGGGAGAAGGGTTTCCCCAGGTGGATGCTATGCTAGCGAGGTCGTCCGGAGGGGAGGCCCGATGCCCAGCACCGCCGACCAGCTTGAATCCCGCCTGCGGGGGCGCCTGGCCCCGGTGCATCTGGAGATCGTCGATGACAGTGCCCGCCATGCGGGCCATGCCGGGGCAGCCGGCGGCGGCGGGCATTACCAGGTGCGCATCGTCTCGGCCGCTTTCGATGACAAGCCGTTGCTCGAGCAGCATCGCCTCGTCTATGCCGCCGTGGGGGATCTGATGGGCGGCGCCATCCATGCCCTGGGTCTGTCGACCGAGGGGGCGGCGAGGTGGCGCGCCGGGGCCGGCGGCACGTCCCGGCCGGAAGAAAACAGTGCCCCCGGGACCACCCTGGAGACAGCCGAGCATGACTGAGACGAAGGATGAGACCAGGAAGATGGAGATCGACGTCCGCGAGCACAGCGTGGCTCGCGGTGGGCAACCGCAGGTGCTGGACCGGCGGCTGTTCATGCAGTTGCAGGTGTTCACCCGGGCGCCCCGCGCCGGCGCCCTGATCAAGGCGCTGGAGGCCTCGCACCTGGAGGCCGTGCTGTACCGGGACGTCAACGACCCGCAAGGCGTGGCGCTGCTGACCATGAGTGTGGACCCGACCCACTTCGTCACGACCGTGGGCGATCTTCTCAATGCCGGGCCGTTTGCGGATCTCACCCACCGGCCGGCCCTGACCATGTTCGGGCGCAGCTATGCCACCGGCTACGAACCGAATCTCGAGGAGTGGTTGCTCGATCGTCCCAGGCGCACGGTGCAGACGGCCGCCTGGCCGTGGGCCATCTGGTATCCGCTCCGTCGCACCGGAGCGTTCGCGGCGCTGCCGCCGGCCGAGCAGCGAGGCATCCTTGCCGAGCATGCGAAGATCGGGCGGGCGTACGGCGAGGCGGACCTGGCGCATGATGTGCGTCTCGCCTGTCACGGGCTGGATGCGGCCGACAACGAGTTCGTCATCGGACTGATCGGCAGGGATCTCCATCCGCTGTCCCACGTCGTGCAGACCATGCGGCGAACGAAGCAGACGTCCAGCTACATCCAGCGGATGGGACCGTTCTTCGTCGGTCACGCACTGTGGCAGGGAGAATTCACCGCGAGCGCCGAGCCGGCTGCGGCGAGCCGCTGAGCCTCTTCGGCCGACTCAGCGGCCGCGCCGCGGCCGGTGCACGTGAGTGGACTGTCCGAAGAAGACCTCGGCGGCTTCCATCATCGTCTCCGAGAGCGTCGGGTGGGGATGAATGGTCATCTTCAGGTCGGCAACGGTGGCATCCATCTCCATCGCCAGCACGCCCTCGGCGATCATCTCCCCTGCGCCTGCGCCGGCGATCCCGATGCCGAGGATCTTCTCCGATGCCGCCTCGACGATCACTTTCGTCACGCCATCGGTGCGGCCCAGGGTGGCGGCGCGACCGGAGGCGGCCCAGGGGAAGCGGGCCACGCGCACCTCGCGCTCGCCGGCGCGTGCCTCCTGCTCGGTCAGACCGCACCAGGCGATCTCCGGGTCGGTGAAGACCACCGCCGGAATGGCACGCGGGGCGAAGGTGACCGATGGATCGTGCATGGCCTCGACGGCGGTGCGCCCCTCGTGGGAGGCCTTGTGGGCCAGCATCGGCTGGCCGGCCACGTCGCCGATGGCGAACAGCGTCGGTTCCGCCGTGCGGCGGGCCGCATCCACCTCGATGAACCCGGCGTTATCGATGCTCACCTGGGTGGTGGCCAACCCCAGCCCGCGGGAGTTTGGGCGCCGGCCGACGGCGACCAGGACACGGTCGAACATGGCGGCGGGCAGCTCGGAGGCCGTCGTTGCCGCCGCCCCGGTCTCGCCGGATGCCGTGTCCGCGCCGGTGGCGAAGGTCACGTGCAGGCCGGTCGGGCGCTCCTCGACCGCCACCACCCGCGTGCCGAGGTGGACGGCCTCGACCCGGGAGCGGAGGCGCCGGTCGACGAGGCGGGCGAGGTCGGGGTCGACGCCGGGCAGCAGCGACTCGGTCATCTCGACGATGGTGACCCGGCTGCCCAGCGCGGCGTAGACACTGCCCAGTTCCAGGCCGATGTAGCCGCCGCCGATCACCAGCAGGGTCTGCGGGATCTCCTCGAGCGCCAGCGCCGAGGTCGAGTCGAGAACGCGCGGCGAGTCCGCGGGCACCATGGGCAGGGTTGTCGGGTGAGAGCCGGTGGCGATGATGGCCTGCCGAAAGGCGACGATGCGCTCGCCACCGCCGGTCTCCTCGACGAACAGGCGGTGGGCGTCGAGAAAACGGCCGCGACCCTGGACGGAGGCCACCTGTCGCCTGTCACGCAGCGTGCCCAGGCCGGAGGTGAGCTTGCCGACGATGTCGTTCTTCCAGGCGCGCACGCGGGCCAGATCGATCTGCGGCTCGCCGAACGTCACCCCCCACGCCGCCGCCTCCCGGCTCTCGTGCAGCACGCGGGCCAGGTGCAGCAGCGCCTTGGACGGAATGCAGCCGCGGTAGGCGCAGACACCGCCCGGGTCCGGGGCGGGATCGACGAGACAGACCGGACGGCCGAGGTCGGCCGCAAGAAACGCGGCGGCGTAGCCGCCCGGTCCGGCCCCGAGAACGAGCAGGTCGGTGCTTTCCTCCCGGGGCATCGGCTCAGTCCTCCAGCAGCATCACGAACGGATTCTCCAGGGCCTCGGCAACCCAGCGGAGGAAACGGGCCGCATCCGCGCCGTCGATGAGGCGGTGGTCGTACGAGAGGGACAGCGGCATGGTGAGACCGGGCCGGAACTGCCCATCCCCCCACACCGCCGTCGTGGTGGCGGCTCCTACGCCGAGGATGGCGACCTCGGGCCAGTTGACCAGCGGGGAGAAGTAGGTCGTTCCCAGGCCGCCCAGGTTGGTGACGGTGAACGTGGCGCCGGAAAGATCCTCGATGGAGGCCTTGCGGGCGCGCGCCCGCCCGGCCAGCTCGCCGATCTCCACGGCGAGGCGCAGGAGATTCTTGCTGTTCGCATCACGCACCACGGGCACCAGCAGGCCCCGTTCGGTGTCCACCGCGACGCCGATGTTGATGTACTGCTTGTAGATGATCTCCTGCCGCTCCAGATCGATGCTGGCATTGAACTGCGGGAACCGTTCCAGCGCCGTGGCCACCACCCGGACGACGATGGCGGTGGGTGTCAGCTTGCCCCCGGCCTGCTGAGCGGCTGCCCCGTGTTTCTTGCGGAACTGCTCCAGCGCGGTGACGTCGGCGTGATCGAACTGGGTGACCAGGGGAATGGTGTTCCAGGCATGGGTGAGGTGAGCGGCGGTCCGGCGCCGGATGCCGGACATCGGTTTGCGCTCGACCTCGCCGTAACGGGCGAAGTCCGGCAGCGCCTCGCCGCCGCCCGCCGCCGACGTGGCCGGGGCAACGGGCGCGGCGGGGGACGGTGCTGCCGCAGCCGCCGGACGGGACAGGATGGCGCGGGCGTACCCCTTCAGATCCTCCGCCGAGATGCGGCCGCCCTTGCCCGTGCCGGTGACGGCGGCGAGGTCGATGCCCAGCTCATGGGCCAGGCGGCGCACCGACGGCGACGCCGGCCCGGCGGTGCGCGACGCGGAGGCCGGCGCCGCCCCGGCATCACCGGTCGCCTCCGCCGGTGTGGCAGTGGATGACGACCGGTCGGACCGCACCGCCGCGACCTCGCCGGCTGCACCCGCGGCCCTGGCCACAGAGCCTGACGCCGGACCGGGTCGGTCCGGGGCGCTCGGCGAGGTGGACCGATCTCGTGCCGGTCGGCGTGGAGTGGGCGCCCCCGTCGGTGCAGCGCCCGTGTTGCCGGACGGCGACGCCGCTCGGGGGGACCGCCGGTTCTTCTTCGCGCTCTTCTTCGCCGGCTTGGAGACGGCCGGCGCGGAGGCCGATCCGGCATCCAGCAGCAGGAGGACCTGCCCGACCCGGATCTGATCGCCGGGCTTGACGCGCACCTCCCGGACGACGCCGCCGAACGCGGCCGGCACCTCCGCCGTGGCCTTGTCGGTCTCCAGCTCGAGGATCGGCTGATCCACGGCGACGGCATCACCGCTGGCCACCAGCACGGTCAGCACCTCCGCCGATTCGATGTTCTCTCCCAGCTCCGGGAGTGTCATTTCCCTGGCGGCCATGTCGCCTCCGTGCCGGATGAACCGGGTGGTTGCTAGATGCGGGATGGGTCGGGACGGGCCGGATCGATGCCGAGTCGCGCGATGGTCTTCGCAAGATCCGACCGCGCGAACGCTCCTGCCTGGCAGAGACCATCCAGGGCGGCGATGGTGATGTGCCGGGCATCGACCTCGAAGAAATCCCGCAGCGCCTCGCGGCTTTCACTGCGCCCCAGCCCATCCGTTCCCAGGGCGACGAATCGTCCCGGCATCCAGCGAGCGAGCGCGTCGGGCAATGTCTTGCTGTAGTCGGAGACCGCCACCACGACATCGGCGCTGCTGTCCAGGCAGGTCTCGAGATGGGAGCGGCGGGGCGCTTCTGTAGGGTGCAGGCGATTCCACCGGCTGGCCTGCTCGGCCTCGCGAAGCAGTTCCGTCCAGCTCGTCACCGACCAGACGTGCGCCTCGATGCCGAACTCCTCGCCGAGACGGTCGGCGGCGGCGAGGGCCTCGTTGAGCAGGGGCCCGCTGCCGAGGAGATGAACGGCCCGACCTGCCTTGCCGCCGGGCGTGCGCACCGGGTACATGCCCTTGATGATGCCGGTCTCCACGCCGGGCGGCATCGGCGGCATGGCATACGATTCGTTGTAGACCGTCAGGTAAAAGATGATGTCGTCCTGATCGCCGTACATCCGGGTGATGCCGTGTCGCACCAGAACCGCCACCTCGTAGGCGTAGGCGGGATCGTAGGCCACCACCCGGGGATGAGCCGAGGCGATCAGGTGGCTCTGGCCGTCCTGATGCTGGAGGCCCTCGCCGGCCAGGGTGGTGCGGCCGGCGGTGGCGCCGACCGGAAAGCCCCGGCAGCGCATGTCGCCGGCGGCCCAGATGAGATCGCCGATGCGCTGGAAACCGAACATCGAGTAGAAGATGAAGAACGGCACCGTGTTGATCCCGTGCGTCGCGTAGGCGCTGCCGGCGGCGATGAACGAGGACATGGCGCCCGCCTCGGTGATCCCCTCCTCGAGGATCTGGCCGTTTTTCGCCTCCTTGTAATAGAGGAGGGTGTCCTTGTCCACCGGTTCGTAGTTCTGGCCGATGTGCGAGTAGATGCCGACCT
>JBHHZI010000178.1:0-6165 GCA_046757965.1 Acidobacteriota bacterium
CTGTTCGCCCATACGCCGACCGGGTGGGATGTGGCGCCGCGTCTCGCTGCCCGTCACGGCATGCCGGCCCTGATGGAGGTGGTCGGTGTGGAGGCGGGCGTCTGGACGCGCGCGGTGTTCAACGGCAAGTTGCACGTGAAGATGCAGCTCGAAGGCGCCCCGGTGATCGCCACCGCGCAGAAGGGAGCCTTTCCCGCCTTCGAGGGGGAAACGACCGGCACCGTGGAGACGTTCGCGCCGGGGCTGGATGCCGGTGCCGTGCGCCAGTCGTTCGTCGAGATGCGCTCGGCCCCGAAGGGCGGCATCGATCTCACCGCCGCGGACGTGATCGTCTCCGGCGGACGCTCTGTCGGCGGCGCGGAGAAGTTCTCGATCATCAAGGACCTGGCCGAGGCCCTGGGCGGCCAGGTGGGGGCCAGCCGACCGGTCACCGACGCCGGCTGGCTGCCGCATGAGCATCAGGTCGGATCGTCCGGGGTGACCGTCAAGCCGAAGCTCTACATCGCGGCGGGTATCTCCGGCGCCATCCAGCACGTCGCCGGAATGAAGCAGTCAGGATTCATCATCGCCATCAATCGAGACCGGGAAGCTCCGATCTTCGAGGTGGCGAATCTCGGCGTGGTCGGGGATCTCTTCGAGGTGGTGCCGGCGCTGACGAAGGCCGTGGAGGATGTCACGGCGAAGGGGTGAGCTTGAGCCATCTGGCCGACTACCCGGACGACTGGAAGCCCACGGCTCGCGACGATGTGGATGTGCGGTCCACCGGGGACCAGCGCATGCTCTACGATCGCAAACGCGACCGGATCCACGTGCTCAACGAGACCGCCGAGTTCATCTGGCTGCGATGTGACGGCAAGCACACCCTCGGCGACCTGGCAGATGGCATCCGTCGCTGCTTCGATGTTCCGCAGCGTGCCGATGTCAAGGCGGACGTCGAGCGGGTTATCGGTGCGATGCTCCGCAAGGACCTGCTCATGCCGATTCCCGGGCACTGAACGCCGGCCCACACTGCGGTGATTCAGGCCGACGCCGCCGGCGGGTCGATCCATTTCCCGTGTGTCTGGATCAGTTCCACCAGGCGCTGGTCGGCCTCCTCGGCGGGGATGTCCCGGGCGACCATGTCGTGTCCGACGAACAGGGCGATCTTGCCCGGGCCCCAGCCCACGTAGCCGAAATCGGCGTCGGCCATCTCGCCCGGTCCGTTGACGATGCACCCCATCACCGCGATCTTGAGTCCCTTCAGGTGATGGGTGCGGGCCTTGATCCGCCGCGTGGTCTCCTCGAGATCGAACTGGGTCCGCCCGCACGAGGGGCAGGAGATGAACTCAGTCTTGACGATCCGGACCCTGGCGCCCTGGAGAATGGTGAAGGCCAGCTCGCGTGTGGCGGCGAGTTCCTCCGGGCGCGCCGAGCGGGTTCCGTCCGGGTGGCGGCTCTCCACGCGGATGCCGTCGCCGATGCCGTCGCACAGCAGACCACCCAGGACGGCGGACGGACCCAGGACCGCGTCGGCATCGCGAACGGCGGGGATGTCGACAAGAATCAGGGGAACACGCAGCCGGGCGGCGTCGAGGCGTGCCGCCACGAGTCGGGTCGTGTGGAACGGGGAGGTGGCGAAACCCGGTTCGATGGCGACCGCCACGCGGGTGAGTCCTGCCCGGCGCGTCCGGTCGACCAGGTCGACAGCCAGACGGGCCGCCAGATCGGGGTCGGTTCCCGGCCCGGCCGGGGCCAGCACCCAGCAGATCGGCTTGCCGGCGGTTCTCGCCAGGTCGAGCCCCACGTTGCGTTTCAGCAGTCCGTCGTCGGTGAGGGGCGCGTGAACCGGGAACGCGATGCGCTGGACCGCCGTGAGCAGCCGCGTGAAGTCGGTCCGGGTGTCCGCGGACAGGAACGCCGCGGTGGCCCGCGCGCCCACGGCGATGCCCGGTGTGAGGGCCCGTGCCGCCGCAGCCAGTGCTTCCACGGCGGCGACCTGGTCCGGCCGCGCCACGACCACCTCGACCACCTCGGCGCGCATCTCCGCCGGGATCTTCGGGCCCGCCAGGGCGTCCAGGATGCCGGCGACCTCCGCCGGCCCGGGCGGGCCCGGCAGCAGCGTCTCCACCCGGATGGGCTCGCCGTCACCGAACGCCAGGGGCTCGACCTCGAGCCGCTCGGTGCGGCGTCGGTTGTATGCATACGGGTCGAAGCCCGGAGGCGGTGAGGAGGGCGTCGGCGTGGCCACTCCGACCGGGCTGGGGTGCGCGGCGTACGGGCGCAGCAGGGCTCGGGCGACGGCGATCTCTGCGACCGGGTCCTCCGTCAGGGAGACCCGGATGGTGTCGCCGATGCCGTCCTCAAGGAGGGAGGCGATGCCGATGGCGCTCTTCACGCGCCCGTCCATGCCGTCGCCGGCCTCGGTGACCCCGAGATGCAGGGGGTAATCCATGCCTTCGGCGTCCATGCGTGCCACCAGCAGGCGGTAGGCCTGTATGGCGACCATCGGGTTGCTGGCCTTCATCGACAGCACGAGAGCGTGATGGTCCATCTTGCGGCAGACGCGGACGAATTCGAGAGCCGACTCGACCATGCCCAGCGGGGTGTCGCCGTAGCGGTTGAGAATGCGGTCCGAGAGAGAGCCGTGGTTCGTGCCGATGCGCAGGGCCACCTGACGGGTCTTGCACTCGGCCACCAGCGGTGCGAACTTCTCTTCCAGTCTCACCAGCGCCGCGGCGTAGACGGCATCATCGATCTCGAAGGTGCGAAAGCGCTTTCGATCGGCGTAGTTGCCCGGATTGATGCGGACCTTGTCCACGAACGGCACCGCCTTGAGGGCGGCCTGCGGCGAGAAATGAATGTCCGCGACCAGCGGCAGGCGGATCTGCCGCCGTTCCATGCCCGCGCGGATCGAGGCGAGAGCCTCGGCATCGGCGGTCGAGGGCACCGTCACGCGCACGATCTCGCAGCCGGCATCGGCCAGGCGAGCGATCTGCTCCAGTGTGGCCGAGACGTCGGTGGTGGCCGGCGTGGTCATGGACTGGATACGGATCGGGTTGTCGCCGCCGACGCCCACGCCGCCGATGGCAACCTCCCGGGTCATCCTCCGGCGGCGGGCATACGGCGAGGCGACGTAGGGGAGTTCCGCGACCGGCTCGAGCATGCGGGGATTCTAACAGCATCCAGCGCCTGGAGTATGATGGGGCCACGCCTCGAGGAGAGTGGCCATGTCATGCACCGTCATCGACATCGAGACCGTCGGGCAGCCGTTGACGTCCTTTCCCGAACGGTTTCATGAGCAGATGCTGAACTGGTTCGATCCGGGACCGGCGGACACGGCGATGGATGAGGGTCGCCGCACCGAGGCGGAGCGCCGCTTCAGCCTCTGGGGACCGACAGGCCGGGTGATCGTCATCGGGATGCACAATCCCGACACGGAGAAGAGCCGGGTCCTGGCCGGCGAGGACGAGCGGGCCCTGCTGAGAGAGTTCTGGGATCTTGTCCGGTCGTTCCAGATGCAGGTCACCTTCAACGGCAAGCAGTTCGACTTTCCCTTCCTGCTGATGCGCTCGGCGGTGCTGGGCATCACCCCCACCGTGCGGCTCGATTGCCGTCGTTTCTCCCGCCATCCTCATTACGACGTGCGTGAGATGCTGACGCACTTCTACCTCAACCGGCACGGCAGTCTCGATTTCTTCTGCGAACTGTTCGGCATCCCCTCGCCCAAGACAGGACTGTCCGGGGCGCAGGTCGGGGAGGCGTTCGCCGCCGGCCGTCTTGACGAGATCGCCGCCTACTGCGAGGCGGATATCGTCGCCACCGCGGCCCTCTACCGGCGCATCAAGGACGTCTTCTGACGCCCGGCGTCCGTCCCGTCAGCGCTGGATGAAGCGGAATTCCGCCCGCCGGTTCTGGCTCCAGGCTCTTTCATTGTGCCCGGGGTCGATCGGCCTCTCCTCGCCGTAGGAGATCATCTGGACGCGGCCCACGTCGACGCCCAGATCCGCCAGGGCCTGGCGCGCCGCCGCAGCACGGCGGTCGCCGAGGGCCAGGTTGTACTCGATGGTGCCCCGCTCGTCACAGTGCCCGGAGATGAGAATGTCCAGGTCGGGATAACGGTTCATCAGGGTGGCGTTGGCCTGCAGGGTGGCCGAGGCGTCGGCGCGGATGGCGGACTTGTCGAAGTCGAAATGAATGGTGCGGAGCTGAGCGTTCAAGGTCGCCAGCGAGGGGCGCGCCGGTCGGGCCGGCTCGGGAGCCGGCGGCGGGGGAGTGGGTGTCGGCGCGGGCGCGGGCGCGGGGGCCGGCGCGACCGGGGGTGGCGTGGGCTGGACGGCCTCCTCCGGGGGTTTCTTCTTGCATCCGGGCATACCGACCAGGCCGGTAGCCAGGACCAGGGTCAGGATGGACACCGACATCGACCGGTTCTTCATCTTGCGCAACCTCCCCAGCACCTTGTCGAGTTCATGTCTTCAGGGTGTGATGGCCGCTCTCGCGGGACGAATGCGACCTCCGTGGACCGGGCGGTCCAGTGAAGCGCAGCCAGCTTACCATCCGATCCGGGACCGGGCAAGATCGGATCGCCCTGCCGTGGTGCCCATGTCCATCCCGCAGGCCGACTCCAGCAGGTCATCATAGGTGGCGATCAGGGCGGTCCAGTCGTACCGCTGCATGGCAGCCGCGAGGGGCGCGCGCGACCGCGGGGGGCCATCCGCCAGAAGGGCTCCCAGGCGGTTCACCAGGTCGTCCATGTCCGCGTAGAGACACGCCTCATGCCACCTGGCCGGGACGATCTCCGGGTAGGAGAGACGGTCCGGGAGGAGAGGCCAGGCACCGCAGGCGATGGCCTCCACCACCGAGATGCCGAAATTCTCATGGCGAGCGGTGGAGACCACCAGTTCCGCCTCTCCGAGCAGCCTTGCGTACGCATCCCGGTCCTCGAGCCAGCCGAAGCGGACGATGCGACGGCCGTATCGCCGCCTGGCCGCCAGGAACAGCTTCGGTTCCACCTGCGAGTTCTCCCCGACCAGCGCCAGACGGAACCTCGCCCCCGCGTCATCGACGCGCGCCAGCGCCTCGAAGAAGACCTCGGGTGCCTTGTCGAACTCCCAGCGGTGATTCCAGAGGATGAGACGGCCGTCGGGATGGGGGCGGTCCACCTCTCGTCTCTTCGCGGCGCCGGCCGCCAGGCGCTCGATCTCGCAGCCGACCGGGAGGACCCGCGTCCGGCGCGCCAGGCGATCCACGGACCCGGCGGGCAACCGGCAATCCGGCATGGCGCCGAGGAACCCGGGCAATGCCGCACGGAAGGTGTCCCGGTGAAAGCGGCTGTTGAACACGACCACCTGCGCGGCGAGGGTGGAGGCGATGTTGATGAACCCGAATCCCGCATCCTGCCGGTCGCCGCCGGGAAGCGGGTAATTGATCTGGTTCTCGTGCATGTACACCACCGCGGGTGTGGACGTGAGCCGTGCCAGGCAGAGGAACTCCGCAAGATTCATCATGTCGCTGGCGAGGACGATGTCGGGCCGGGGCAGATGGCGCACCTTCTCGGCCATCACCAGCGCGGCGCCCCGGAGACGCCATTTCCAGAAGCGGGCCGGCAGGGTGACCAGGGTGATGTCGTGCCGGGAGTGGGCCGTCAGGCCGTCGGCGAACGCCGCATGGGAACCGCCATGGTGCGGCGACAGGAGGAGGACCCGGGCCATGAGTCCATCATACCGGGAACGGCCCGGTTCGTCGGCATGGCAGCGGTCAGCGGGCGAGCTGGCGCCGCACCCTGCCGGCCCATCGGTTGAGCCGGTGCCCCCGGCCGAGGAACGGAAGCACCGGACGCCGGCGCAGGCCGAGCCGGCGAACCTGGAAGCGTAACCCGGGATGATCGGGGTCCATCTCGAGGCCGCGCAGGAAGGTGGAATGCGCCTCGCCCCGGTTCCCGGCCAGCAGGGCCACCCGGCCGAGATTCCAGAAAATATCCGGGTTGTAGAACTCGGTGGCTGCCGCCTTGCGACACAGTTCCAGTGCCTTGTCATGGTGAGGTGTGGCGAAGGCCAGGCAGAGGCCGTAGTAGCTGACATACTTCATGGATGGGCTGAAGGGGCTCTGCTGGCGGTCCAGGCGTGCCGCTGATATCGTACGGCGGCACCGCCATGCTGACGCTCTTGTTCGGCTTCGGCCTGCTCTTGG
>JBHHZI010000179.1:0-6116 GCA_046757965.1 Acidobacteriota bacterium
GTTCGGGCCGTCTGGTGATGGGGGGCTGTGAGCGCCCCCCAACCCCCCCGGGGCCGCCCCCCCCCCGCCCCCCCCCTCCCGGGTTGCGAAGCTGGTTTCCGGTCTCCTGAATCCTCCAGACAGGGGCGAAAACGTCTTCTCGCCCGTCGAATTCGTTTCTCGAGTCGGCGGTCTCGGTCTGGGTCCGGGACCCTCCCGGACCGTTCGAGTCAAACGCAAGGTTCATGCCGCCCGGCCCGGATCCGCCGCCGGCGTCGTCCATTCCCCACAAGGTGCTGGAAAAACGCCGCTTGTCATCACCTGACGGCGGCAAGGGGAGGCTGTGGCGCGCCTGGCGGGAAGAGAGGAGCGTGTCAGAACGGCGCACCACCTCGCTGACAAACGTCGTGGCGGTTCTTATACTTGAGCCGAACCGGATCAGGTCTCCGCCTGGTCAATCCAACTCAGTTGAAATAATGGACTTACGCATGAATCTGGACAAGCTCACGCAGAAGACCCAGGAAGCGCTCGTCGGTGCGCAGGAGGCGGCCCGGGAAGCGGGCCATCCGGAGGTCACCGCCGGACATCTGCTGGTGGCCCTGCTCGACCAGGAGGATGGCATCGTCTCGCCGGTCCTGGCCCGCATGGGCGTGGCCGTGGAGCCGTTGCGCCAGGATATCCAGCACCGTCTCGACCGCCGGCCGCGCGTGGCCGGCGGTGCAGAGCCGGGCGTGTCCGCCTCGGTCCGGGACCTGCTGCGCGATGCCCGGCAGGCAGCCACCCAGTTCCACGACGACTATGTCTCCACCGAGCATCTCCTGCTGGCCATGGCGCGGCAGGCAGGCACCACCGCCCACGAGGTGCTGACCGCCGCCGGCGTGACGCCCGAGGCGGTGCTCACCGCCCTGTCCGCCGTTCGCGGTCAGCAGAGCGTCACCGACGCGCACCCCGAGGCGCGGTACCAGGCGCTGGAGCGCTACTGCCGGGACCTGACCGCGCTGGCCCGCCGCGACCGGCTCGACCCGGTGATCGGGAGGGACGAGGAGATCCGCCGGGTGGTGCAGGTGCTGTGCCGCCGCACCAAGAACAATCCGGTGCTCATCGGCGAACCGGGCGTGGGCAAGACGGCCATCGCCGAGGGGCTGGCGCGCCGCATCGCCGACGGCGACGTCCCCGAGGGACTGCGCCGGCGCCGGCTCCTGGTGCTCGATCTGGGGGCTCTGATCGCCGGCGCCAAGTATCGCGGCGAGTTCGAGGACCGCCTCAAGGCGGTCCTGAAGGAGGTCGAGGCGGCCGAGGGCGAGGTCATCCTGTTCATCGACGAGCTGCACACGCTGGTCGGGGCCGGGGCCGCCGAGGGGTCGATGGACGCCTCGAACATGCTCAAGCCGGCCCTGGCGCGCGGCGAACTGCACTGCATCGGGGCCACCACCCTGAAGGAGTACCGGCGCTACATCGAGAAGGATGCGGCGCTGGAGCGGCGATTCGCGCCGGTGATGGTCGAGGAGCCCGGTGTCGAGGATGCCATCGCCATCCTGCGAGGCCTGAAGGAACGCTACGAGGTCCACCACCGTGTGCGCATCCAGGACGCCGCCATCGTGGCGGCGGCCACCCTGGCGAGGCGCTACATCGCCGACCGGTTCCTGCCCGATTCCGCCATCGATCTGATCGACGAGGCCGCGTCCCGCCTGCGGATGGAGATCGACTCGGTACCGGCGGTGCTGGACGACATCCAGCGGCAGCTCACGCAGCTCGAGATCGAGCGCGAGGCGCTGCGCCGGGAGAAGGACGCGATGTCGCGGCAGCGGCTGGCCGAGATCGAGACCGAACTCGCCGATCGCGGCGAGGAGCGCAACCGGCTCGCCGCCCGGTGGGAGAACGAGAAGAAGGTGATCACCGAGATCGGCGATATCACCCGCGAGATCGAGGCGGCCCGCGCGGAGGCATCGCGGGCGGAGAAGGACGCGGACCTCGCCAGGGCGGCGGAGTTGCGCTACGGCACCATCCGGGACCTCACGCATCGTCTGGAGCTGGCCACGCAGCGCCTCGAGGAACTCCAGAAGGACGGGGCCTTGCTGCGCGAGGAGGTGGAGCCGGAGGACATCGCCGGCGTCGTGTCGCGCTGGACCGGCGTGCCGGTCAGCCGCATGCTCGAGGGCGAGGTCGAGAAGCTGCTGAAGATGGAGGAGCGCCTGCACCGTTCGGTGGTCGGTCAGGATCGTGCCATCGCCGCGGTCGCCAGCGCGGTGCGTCGTTCCCGTGCCGGTCTTTCCGACCCGGCCCGGCCCATCGGATCGTTCCTGTTTCTCGGCCCGACCGGCGTGGGCAAGACCGAGCTGGTGCGCGGGCTGGCCCGGTTCCTCTTCGATGACGAGAAGGCCATGGTGCGGCTCGACATGAGCGAGTACATGGAGAAGCACTCGGTGGCCCGGCTGATCGGGGCGCCGCCGGGCTACGTCGGCCACGAGGAGGGTGGACAGCTCACCGAGGCGGTCCGCCGGCGTCCCTACTCCGTCATCCTGTTCGACGAGATCGAGAAGGCCCACCCGGATGTCTTCAATGCCCTGTTGCAGATTCTGGACGATGGCCGGCTGACCGATGGCCAGGGTCGCGTCGTCCACTTCGAGAACAGTCTCGTGGTGATGACCTCCAACGCGGGCGGTGCGATCCTCCAGGACGCCGGCGGTGACGTGACCCCCGAGGTGGAGAAGGCGGTGCTCGCCCATCTGCGCACCTCCTTCCGGCCGGAGTTTCTGAACCGTCTCGATGACATCATCGTCTTCCACGCCCTGGAGCCTGCGCACCTGCAGGCCATCGTGGACATCCAGTTCGCGCGGCTGGCGCGCCGCCTGGCGGATCGGCAGATTCACGCCGAGCTGTCCGGGGCGGCACGCCGGCGCATCGCCGAGATGGGGTTCGACCCGGTCTACGGGGCCCGCCCGCTGAAGCGGGTCCTGCAGAGGGAGGTCGCCGACGCCCTGGCCCGGCAGATGCTCGACGGGCACCTCGCTCCCGGCGCGCGCCTGCTGGTCGACGTCGAGGATGACCGGTTCGTGTTTCGTGACCGGCCCGGGGGGGAGTCGAGCGGCGAGGCGCCCGACGACCCCATGTTAAGATCGGCCAACGCCTGATGAGGAGAACCCCATGACACTTTCGCGCTGGGATCCGTTCGAGGATCTGACCCGCATCCAGGAACGCATGAATCGCATGTTCGAGGACTCCCTCGGGCGGACCCGGGGGGATCTCTCGGGCGAGACCGGCCGCTGGGTGCCGGCGGTGGATATCTACGAGACGCCCGAGCGCGTGGTGCTGCTCGCCGATCTGCCCGGCGTGGAGCAGGACGACATCGAGCTGCGCATCGAGAACAACACGCTGGTGCTGTCCGGCGAGCGGCGAATGAAGAAGGACGTCAACCACGAGAACTACCACCGCGTGGAACGGGGACACGGGACGTTCCACCGGTCGTTCACCCTGCCCACCACCATCGACCAGCACGCGGTGCGCGCCGAGCACCGGCAGGGCATCCTCGAGGTCTCGTTGCCGAAGACCGAGGGAGCGCGGCCGAAGAAGATCCCGGTCGATGTCCGGAGCTGACAGCGCCGATCCGTCACCGGACCATGGCCCGGCCATGACCGGCCGCCGCCTCCCGCAGGCGGCGGCTGCTGGGGCGATGCTCGGTCTCGTCCTGGTCCCGTCCCTCGCCGCAGCAGCGGTGCGTCGCACGCCGGTGGTCGAGGTGGTCGCGCAGGTGGGGCCGGCGGTGGTCAACATCGCCACTGACCAGCGCGTGCGCAATCCATTCGATCGTTCCCCGTTCGGATCTCTCCTGCGCGAGTTCTTCGACGCGCCGGACGGGCGCTCGAATCGCTATGTCGAGAACGCGCTCGGCTCGGGGGTGATCATCGATCCCTCGGGTTTCCTCGTCACCAACGAGCACGTGATCTCAGGGGCGTCGCGCATCCGCGTGACGCTGGCCGATGGCCGGACGCTGCTGGCCGAGGTGGTCGGGACGAGCCACGATTCGGATCTGGCGGTCCTCAAGATCGACGCCGAGGGGCCGTTTCCCGCGGTGACGCTCGGTTCATCGTCCGATCTGCTCATCGGGGAGACCGTCATTGCCATCGGCAATCCGTTCGGTTTCTCCAGCAGCGTGACGACCGGCGTGGTGTCCGCCGTCGGTCGATCCATCGCCCAGGGAGAGCAGGTGTTCACCGATTTCATCCAGACCGACGCCCTGATCAATCCGGGCAACTCCGGCGGCCCTCTCCTGGACATCGACGGACATCTGATCGGCGTCAACAACGCCGTCTACGCCCCCGCCCAGGGGATCGGCTTCGCCATCCCCGTCGACCGGGTGCGGCGTGTCGTCGATGACCTCATTCACTATGGCGAGGTGCGACGGGCGTGGTTCGGCCTGGTGGTGGATGAGCAGGTGAGAGGGGGTCGGGATGCGGATCTTCTCACCCGCCGCAGCAGTGTGGTCATCTCCCAGATCCTCGCCGATTCTCCGGCCGCCGCCAGCGAGCTGAGAGAGGGCGATCGGATCACGCAGGTCAACGGCCATCCGGTGGACTCGCTGGCCGCCTACGACACGGCCCTCTCGGGAGTGAGCGTCGGAGACGCCATGTCCGTGCAGGCCGATCGGCATGGCCGGCCGGTGGTGAGCGTGATCCGCGGCGTGGACTTCCCGGCCGACCGCGCCGTGGACATCTTTCGACAGGTCACCGGCATGACGCTGGTGGCGGCGCAGGCCGGCCGCTTCCCCCGGCAGGCCGGCCAGCCGGGCCTGCAGGTCACCGCGGTGACGCCCGGCAGCCCGGCGGATCGCATCGGTATCGAGCGCGGCGACCTGATCGTCCGGGTCGACAGCGCCCAGACGGACCGTCTGGCCGACCTGACCGCTCTGGTGCCGCGGATTCTCGTCCGGCGCAGCTTTTTTCTCGTCGTCGTGCGAGGCCGTTACGCCTATCGTCTGACGTTTCGTCTCGGGTGAACTCGTGCCGGGACGATTGACACCGGATCCGACCGGGGCGCTATAATCCGGCCCTTTTCGTACACGCGAACCTGACGGCCGGCGGGCCCGGAGTCTCATCCGATCTTCCGGGACCGTGGGACGCCCGGCTCGCACCGCCGACCCGGAGCTCTTGCCACGGGATCTGCCGGAGCGGGGTGCGCGGGAGCGCCGCGACGACTCCGGTTCCGCTCATCCGGTCCATCGACCCGGAGGAATCGTGAAGATCCACGAGTATCAGGCCAAGGATGTTTTCCGCAGGTTCGGGGTGCCCACTCCCCGGGGCGAGATGGTCACCACCGCCGCCGCCGCCCGGGCGGCCGCCGAACGCCTCGGCGGTCGCTGCGTGGTGAAGGCCCAGATCCACGCCGGCGGCCGGGGCAAGGGCGGCGGGGTCAAGGTGGCCGCTGACGCCGCCGAGGCCGAGGCGCTGGCCGCCAGGATGCTGGGAATGACCCTGGTGACCGCCCAGACCGGCCCCGGCGGGCGGCTCGTGAGTCGCCTGCTGATCGAGGAGCCGCTGGACATCGAGCGCGAGTTCTACCTTGCCGTGACCCTCGACCGCCACGCCGCCCGGATGTCGTTCATCGCCAGCGCCGAGGGCGGTGTCGAGATCGAGAAGGTGGCCGCCGAGACACCGGAGAAGATCCTGACGGCGACGATCGATCCCGCCATCGGGTTTCGCCCCTACCAGGGACGGAATCTGGCCTTCGGTCTGGGGCTGTCGGGAGACGCCGCGAAGGCGGCCGCCCGTCTCATGGGTTCGCTGGCGGCCTGCGCCCAGGCCACCGACGCGTCGCTGGCCGAGATCAACCCACTCGTTCTGGCCCGGGACGGGTCGGTGGTGGCCCTCGACGCCAAGATGAATCTCGACGACAACGGGCTGTTCCGGCACCCGGAGCTGGCCGAGCTGCGTGACCCGGCCGAGGAGGATCCCCTGGAGACGGAGGCATCCGCTCACGGGCTCAACTACATCAAGCTCGACGGCACGGTGGGCTGCATGGTGAACGGCGCCGGGCTGGCCATGGCCACCATGGACATCGTCAAGATCGCCGGCGGCGAGCCGGCCCACTTCCTGGATGTCGGCGGTGGCGCCACCGCCGAGGAGGGGGCGGCCGCGGTCCGG
>JBHHZI010000180.1:0-6116 GCA_046757965.1 Acidobacteriota bacterium
GTGGCCATCAACGGCGAGGAGAAGGTGCCGTTCACCACGGTCGATTCGGTCGAGGATCACTTCGTTCTCCGCCTCGATGGCTACGACTCCGAGATCGTGGCGCGTCTCGATGCCGCCACCGGAGAGCTGCGCGGCGAGTGGAGCAAGACCATTCCCGAGGGCCGCTCGCGCCTGCCGTTCGTGGCGCGTCGCGGGCAGAGCTTCCGGTTCGAGCCGCCGGCCGGATCGGAGGATGCCGGCGGTCACCGCCCGCAGGCCGCGGCGGCGATCGGGCGGACGAGGACGCCGGCGCCGGAGGATCCGGACCCGCTCAGCGGGGCATGGGATGCGGTGTTCACCGACGAGGATGGCACCGAGCCGGCCCGGGCGGAGTTTTCGCTGGACGGCACCCATCTGACCGGCACCTTTCTCACCCCCACCGGTGACTACCGCTTCCTCGATGGGGATTTCATCGACGCGCGCCTGCGCCTGTCCGCCTTCGACGGCGGGCACGTCTTCCTGTTCCATGCCCGGCTGGCGGAAGACGGCAGCCTGGCCGGCGATTTCTGGTCACGGGACCGCTATCACGCCACCTGGACCGCGCGCCGGGCGGCGGCCGACGATCCCGCGGCGCTGGCCGACCCGGCGGCAGCGGTCAACCTGGTGGACGGCGCCAGGACGCTGCGGTTCGACTTTCCCGACCTCGACGGTCACCGGGTGGCGTCGACAGATCCGCGCTTCGCGGGCAAGGTGGTGCTCGTCGTGCTGTTCGGCTCGTGGTGTCCCAACTGCAACGACGAGGCCCCGGCGCTGGCGCGCTGGGACCGGATATACCGGGATCGCGGCCTGGCGATCGTCGGTCTGGCCTACGAGTTCACCGGCGATGTGGAGCGAGACCGCACCTTCGTGCGCAAGTATGCCCGGCGACACGGCATCCGCTTCCCCCTGCTGCTGGCCGGCGTCAGTGACAAGGAGGCGGCCGGCAAGACGTTGCCCGATCTCAGCCGGGTGGCGGCCTATCCGACGACGATCTTCATCGGTCGCGACGGGACGGTGCGCCACATCCACTCCGGCTTCGCCGGGCCGGCCACGGGCGAGCACCACACGCGACTGCTGGCGCGCCTGCAGGGCTGGATCGAGGAACTGCTCGCCGAACGACCCGGCCTGAGCTGACGCTCGCCGGCCCGGGTCAGCTCACCCAGTTCAGTTCCATGTCGATGTGGACGCTGGCGGCTGGATCCGGGAAGTCCAGATCGAACTCTCCCGACTCTCCCGGCTCCAGACGCGGCGGTCTGATCGGCACGACGATGGAGTTCAGCTCCTTGCCGGACGTGTCGGTGACGGTGATCTTCACGCGGCTGCCGGTGGCGCGGCCGTCGCCGTTGTTCTTCACCTCGCCGAAGATGCGCAGGCGTCCCGTCTCCGTGATCTCGTGGTCCCGGCGGAGGATGGACAGGTCCGCCATGCCGGTGCCGGTCAGCCGGCGCAGCAGCCCGCGGCCGAGCCGTCCCGCCCTGCGCCCGCCCGGCGGCGGGAGAATGTCCCGGCCGACGGTGGCCGGCCGCGAGCCGGAAGGATCCGGGCCGGCGGACGGTCCGACTGCGTCCACCCCGGCCGGCGCGGACGCACCGGCCGGCAGGGTGGCCTTGTCCGGGAGCATCTCCTTCACCAGACCCCACGTCACCAGCCCGCCGAGGACGACGAACGCCGCCAGGAGCAGGGTGGAGCCGATCGAGCGTTGCCGCGCCGGGGCGGCGGGCACCGGGGTGGAGCGCGGTCCGCTCGCCGGACGTGCCGCGGCCGGCGCGGTCCCCGCGGCAGGAGCCGCGGACAGCGGCATGGTGCGGCTGCAGACCGCGGTGATCTGGTCCAGACGCGCCAGCAGCTCGTCGTGATTCTGGGGGCGGGCCTCGGGCCGCTTGGCCAGCAGGCGGGACATGAACTGGACGACGGCGATCGGCAGTCCCGGTCGGAGGCTGGCCGGCAGCGGGACCGGCTCATGGACATGCTTGAGGATCACCGCCACGGCATTGTCTCCCGTGAACGGTGGACGACCGGTGAGCATCTCGTACAGGGTCGCGCCGAGTGAGTAGATATCGCTGCGCACATCGGCCGGCTTGCCGGTGGCCTGTTCCGGCGACAGGTAGTGGGGCGTTCCCAGGATCAGTCCGGCCGTCGTCAGGTTGGAATCACCGGCCGGCTGCTTGGCCAGCCCGAAGTCGGTGATCTTCAGCACGCCGTCGTCGGTCAGAACGAGATTGGCGGGCTTGATATCGCGGTGCACGATGCCGCGCTCGGCCGCCGCCTTCAGGCCGGTGGAGGCCTGACGGATGAGCGACAGGGCGAAGCCGACGGGAAGCTGCTTCTCCTCGCGCAGGATCTGCTCCACCGAGCGTCCCTCGACCAGCTCCATGGCGAAGAAGACGTCGCCGCCGTCCTCGCCGATGTCATAGATCTGGGTGACGTTCGGGTGAGAGATGGCCGCCGCGGCGCGGGCCTCGCGGAGGAAGCGTTCCCGGGCCTCGCTCTCCATCGCCAGCTCGGGCCACAGCGTCTTGATGGCGACGTTGCGGTTCAGCCGCGCGTCCCAGGCGCGATACACCACTCCCATGCCGCCTGACCCGAGGCGGCCGCGGATCTCGTAAACCCCCAGTTTTTCCGGTCCTTCTTCCACGAAGGTGAATCTAGGTTTCCCCGGCTCGGCGGCAACCGGGAGCGCCGCAGGTCCGGCCTCAGCGGCCTCCCGGTCCTCGCCCGATGGCGTGGAATCGGCTAAAATGCCCTTTCAACCGATGAACACCGGCTGGCCCGTGCCCTCACGCGGGCACCGATACCCAGAGAAAGTCACAGATACCATCGTCCGCCGGGCCGTCGCCCGGGCCGGGAGACGGCGAAGAGGAGGGCAGCATGTCGCAAGAGGAAGGAACGCAGGGCACCCCGGTGCGGTCCCTGCTGGTGGACGACGCACGCCGGGCCCAGCTCACCAGCGAGGCGTTGACCTGGCCGTCGTGGGACCTGAATGCTCGCCAGATCTGGGACCTCGAGTTACTTCTCAACGGAGCCTTTGCCCCCCTGACCGGCTATCTGGGCCAGGCGGACCACGCCGCCGTCTGCGAGAAGATGCGCCTGGCGGACGGGTCGATCTGGCCGATGCCGATCCAGCTCGACGTCACCGAGACCTTCGCCGAGACGCTTGCCGCCGGGAACCGCGTGGTCCTGCGGCACCCCGAGGGGATGGCCCTGGCCGTGCTGACCGTCTCCGACATCTGGACGCCCGACCGGGCGGCCGAGGCGAGCGCGGTCTTCGGCACCACCAGCGACGAGCACCCGGGTGTCCACCACGTGGTCAACCAGTCGCACCCGGTCTATCTGGGAGGCAGGCTGGAAGGTCTCGATCTGCCGCCGCATCACACCTTTCGCAACCTGCGCCACACACCGGACCAGCTACGCGCCGAGTTCTCCCGTCTGGGCTGGTCGAAGGTGGTGGCGTTCCAGACACGCAACCCGATGCACCGGGCGCATGTGGAGCTGACCCGGCGCGCCGCCGAGATGGCGGACGCCAACCTGCTCATCCATCCGGTGGTCGGCCGCACCAGCCCGGGCGACATCGATTACTTCTCCCGGGTGAACTGCTACCAGGCGGTCATCTCTCACCTGCCCCCGGGCACCGGCATGGTCAGCCTCCTGCCGCTGGCCATGCGCATGGGCGGCCCGCGTGAGGCCGTCTGGCACGCGCTCATCCGCCGCAACTACGGCTGCACCCACTTCATCGTCGGCCGGGACCACGCCGGGCCGCGCGCCAAGAACGGCGAGCCGTTCTACGGCGCCGACGCCGCGCGCGAGCTGGCCACAGAACTCGGCCCGGAGATGGGCATCGAGATCGTGCCGTTCGAGGCGGTGGTCTACTGCGAGGACCGCGGCGAGTACATGGCGGCCTCGAAGGTTCCCGAGGGCTCACGGGTCCTCAACCTGTCGGGGACCGACCTCAGACGACGGCTGCGCGAGGGGCGGGACATCCCGTCCTGGTTCTCCTACCCAGAGGTGATCGAGGAGCTGCGCAAGCGCTACCCACCCCGCTCCCGGCAGGGGTACACGATCTTCTTCACCGGCCTGTCGGGATCGGGCAAGTCGACCATCGCGAACATCCTGGTGGCGAAGCTGATGGAGCTCGACAACCGTCCCGTGACGCTGCTCGACGGCGACATCGTGCGCAAGAATCTCTCCAGCGAGCTGGGCTTCTCACGCGACCACCGCGACATCAACATCAAGCGGATCGGCTTCGTGGCCAGCGAGATCACCAAGAACGGCGGCGTGGCGGTCTGCGCGCCCATCGCCCCGTACGCGGCGACCCGCCGGGAGAACCGGGAGCTGATCAGCGGCTATGGCGCCTACATCGAGGTCCACGTGGCCACACCGCTCGCGGTCTGTGAGCAGCGGGATCGCAAGGGGCTCTATGCCAAGGCACGCGCCGGACTGATCAAGGAATTCACCGGCATCGACGATCCGTACGAGGCGCCCGAGGCGGCGGAGTTCGTGGTGGACACCACCAGCGTCAGCGCCGAGGAAGCGGCGCAGGGCATCATCAACCTGCTGGAGAAGGAAGGCTACATCACCGCGCCGGAGACGCCTGCGGAGGGGTGAGGTTCCGCCGGCGCCGGAGACTGTTGCTCGGGTCCGATACGTCGCCGGAACCGGTGCGGCCGCGCCTCCAGGGAGAACGCGGCGGTGCCGGTCCGTGGCTCAGATGTCGGCGCCGGACGAACCCGCGTCCGGGATCACCGGCCAGCGGGCCAGCCGGGTGCGCACAGCCGTCATGTCGTCGCCACGCAGTTCCGCGAGGGCGTGGCGGACCAGGGCCGTGGCCATCCGCTTGCGCCAGTGGAGGCCGAAGTCCGTGTTGTCCATCGGCTTGGCGACCCGGGCCGCCTGGTGCGCGACCTCGGCGAGGGTGTCATCGTCGAGGGTCCGGCCGGTGAGTGCCGCGGCCGCGTCGCCGGCCTCGACCGGGCGCGAGGCGATGGCCCCCAGGACGATGCGCGCGTCCTGCACCGGGCCGTCGCCGTCCTGGCGGATGGCGGCCGCCACCGACAGGACCGGAAAGTCGAACGCGCCGCGGCGACGTAGCTTCCAGTAGGTGCTGCGCCAGCCGTCGGCGGGGTCCAGCTCGACGGCGGTGAGCACCTCGTCGTGGTTGCGGGTCAGGTAGTCGATGCCGTCGCGGAGGAACAGGTCCGTCAGGGGGATCTGTCGCCGCCCGGCGGCACCGGCGAGGGTGACGCGGGCGCCGAGGGCCACCAGCATCGGCGCCAGATCGGTGGAGGAGACGGCGAGGCAGGTGGAACTGCCGGGAGCGACCCAGCAGACGTCGCCATCCTTCTTCATGCAGAAGCCGATGGCGGCGCGCCACTCCTGACTCTGATCGTAGTAATTGCAGCGGGTGTCTGCGCACAGGTTGCCGCCGAGGGTGGCCATGTTGCGCAGGTGCGGGGTGGCGACCTGCACGGCCGCCTGCCAGAGACCGCGGTAGCTCTCCCGCACGCGTGGCTCGCGGGTCAGCCGCGTGAGGCTGACCCCGGCGCCGAGAGTGAGACCGGCATCGCCGGCGATGGCCCTCAGCTCTTCGATGCGGCGCAGACCCACGACCGTGACCGGCACCTGCTGGCGGCGTTTCATGTTGGGGAGCAGGTCGGTCCCGCCGGCCAGCAGGCGGGCATCGCCGGGCGCATGGTCCGCCAGGATACGCGCCGCCTCGTCCACGGTCGATGGAGCCCGGTAGCGGAAGCTCGGCAGCCGGATCATCGGGTCTTCTTCCTGGAGGCCGTCTTGGCGGCCCGCGCCCGCTCGGGCTGATTCGTCGCCTTGCCGTCGCCGCCCTCCCAGGGCGGCGGCACGGTGAGCGGTTCCGGCCAGTCGATGTCGGGGAAGGCGCCGGGACCGACACGCGGCGTCTTGCCGGCGCGGCCCTGCTCCATGGCGGCGAGGACCTTCTCCGGCGTGATCGGAATCTCGTCGATGCGCACGCCGACGGCGTCGTGCACGGCGTTGGCCAGCGCCGGCATGATGGGCAGCAGGGGGCCCTGGCCGACCTCCTTGGCGCCGAACGGACCACGCGGGTCCGGGTTCTCCACGAACTCGGT
>JBHHZI010000181.1:0-6067 GCA_046757965.1 Acidobacteriota bacterium
GCCCCCTCGACCGCAACGGAGGGCCGGGCAGCCCGGGGCGACGCCGTCCCGACCGGAACCGTCGCCGGGGCGTCAGGAGTCGACGATGGCATCCCCTCACCCGGACGGCTGGCGACACCGGCCGGCCCGGTCACGCCGGCTGGAGCCGCGGATGGCGTCGCCTGCCCCGAGGAGACCGCTCGCACGGCCGGATTGTTCACCTGGGCGAGCTCCGGCTCGGCGGCGGGAAAGTACTCCATGTCGAGACTGAAGAGCTGTTCTCCCCGTCCCAGGCTCAGACGGACATCCGACGCCTGGACGGCATCCGGATACACGTCACCGAATGCCCCGGCATCGAGCAAGGCCTGCTGAAAGTTCCAGAACGATTCGTTGTCCCGCGAGATGCCCCCCAGCCGGACGTGGACACCGTCATCGAATCGGGGCCGGATGCTGCGCAGGCGGACACCGTACGGGATGACGGCCTCGAGCTGGTTGAACAGTCCTGTCCACGAGAAGGCCCACTGGCGCAGGATCGTGTTGGCGAAGGACGCGCGCGAGGTGCCAGCCTGCTTGAGTGTCCGCTGTGCCTCGGCGAGGAGCCGACCCTGTTCCTGGCTGGCCGCGCGTTCTCGCGCCGCGAGAGCGGTTCGCTGGCTCGAGAGGTCTGCGATCTGGCTGTTGACCGAGACGAACAGGCTGACATTCCAGACGGTGAGCCCCAGCCCGGCGGCCGCGAGCACCCCGACCAGCAGCCAGGCCAGCGTGTCGTTGGTGAACGGCCGGGCAGCCAGATTGACGTGCATGCGCTCGACGTGGCTCACGTGCCCACCAGAACGCCCAGGGCCGGCGCCGCCCTCTGGAGATCGTCCGGGGCGGCCGGCTGGCTCATGTCCACCGACGCGGCCGGATCCAGGTGCTGGGGCCGCACACCCAGCGTATCCGCCATCACCGCCTCGATGCTGCCATCATCCGCGCCGACGGACCGCAGATAGGCGTGTGCCACCGGGGTCTTGCTCCCCGCCAGTCGCTCGCGGTAGTAGGCGATGGAACTGGCCAGTTCCCGCTGGATCTCCCGCCGCGCAGCGGCAGGATCGACATCCATCCCGTGCATCCGGATCTTGGAACGGAAGAACAGCGGAATCCGCTCACGGAGGATCAGGACCGACAGGCGGTCCTCGGTGAGGTTCAGCACTGCGAGATCTCCACGGCTGTCTTCCGCCGTCTGCAACACAAGGTTGGCCAGGTTCAGTGTCGACAGGTCCACGAGCCCCGGCTGCAGACCCAGTGACGCGATCATCTGCTCGTACTGGCTGATGACCGACTCTCGCGCCACGGCCACCAGGACACGCTCGGAACCATCATCCAGTCCGAAACGCTGGAAGTGTATCCGGGCGTCGTCGAGACGGAACGGCACCCGGTTGCGCACCTGCCACCGGATGACCTCGCTTGCCTGGCGGCTCGACCGGGGCAGATTCCTCAGCGTCAACAGCGACACGAGTGCGCTCGAGTCAGGGAGGATCACGGAGATCGCCCCGAGCTTCGCCCGTCCCGGGATCCGTTCCAGGGCCCGGCCCACAGCCAGCGCCGCCTCGGCAGGCCGGGCCAGGTTGGGCTTGTCGGGCCTAGGAATCAGACCGTCGGTCGGCAGCGCGTGGGTCTGCAACTGCGTCAAGGTCGGTCGATTTCCCTTGTCGGCCCTCGTCACCTGGACAAGCGTGAAGCGATCCCGGCTGAAGAGCACGACCAGGCCGGGGAACCGCGGTCGCACCCAGCGCTGCGACCAGGCCGGGAGGGCCGGCCGGAGCTCGGCCAGACGGCGCCATGAAGACGCCAGCGACCGGTCAGCCGGAGGCTCTCCGGCACCGGCACGCCGCGAGGAATCACGACCCGGTGACCACGCCGTCCCGTTCGATTCTCTGCCTGGTGCACTCAATCCACGGCCCTCATTCCACGAAGGTGACCTTGTTGATTTCCCGTAGAGTCGTCTTGCCTTCCACCGCCTTGGCCACCGCCGATTCCCGGAGGAATCGCATCCCCTCGGCCTTCGCCTGCCGCTTGATCTCCGCTCCCGAACGACGGTTGAGAATCATCTCCCGGATGGCATCGGACAGATCGAGCAACTCATTGATGGCCGTCCGACCCCTGAATCCCGTTCCGTTGCACTCGATACACCCAGCGCCCTCGTAGAATACCTGGTTCTCGTACATCTTCACGTCGAGTCCCGATTCCTCGAGGAGTTCCGGTGACGCCCGGACCTCACGTTTGCATGACTGGCAGTTCAGACGCACCAGGCGCTGCGCAAGGATGCAGTTCAGGGCAGACACGAAATTGTACGGTTCGACGTTCATGTTCAGAAACCGGCCGACCACGTCCACGACGTTGTTCGCATGCACCGTGGTGAACACCAGGTGGCCGGTCAGGGCGGACTGGACGGCGATCTGGGCGGTCTCCTCGTCACGGATCTCCCCGACCATGATCTTGTCCGGATCGTGCCGGAGGATGGATCGCAGGCCGCGGGAGAAGGTCAGCCCCTTCTTCTCGTTGACCGGGATCTGCGTGATGCCCGGGAGCTGATACTCGACCGGGTCCTCGATGGTGACGATCTTGTCCTCGGCACTCTTGATCTCCGAGAGCGCGGCATACAGCGTGGTCGTCTTCCCGGACCCGGTCGGGCCCGTCACCAGGAACATGCCGTACGGCTCTCGTATGAACTTCCGCATGTTCTTGAGATCCTGAGGGGCAAACCCGCAGACATCCAGGCTCAGTGTCTTGAATTCCTCATTGGCCGACTCCTTGTCGAGGATACGGATGACACAGTCCTCGCCGTGAACCGACGGCATGATCGAGACACGGAAATCGATGGCCTTGTCCTTGACCCGCATCTTGAACCGGCCATCCTGTGGGATCCGTTTCTCGGAGATATCCAGCTCGGACATGACCTTGATCCTGGAGATGATGGTCGAGTGGAATCGCTTGTCGATCGGCTCCATGGCCTGGTACAGCACGCCATCGATGCGATACTTGATGATCACTTCCCGTTCACGCGTCTCGATGTGAATATCCGATGTGCGCCGCTGCAGAGCATTGAATATGGTCGAATCCACCAGCTTGATGATCGGGCTCTGATCCGACGTCAGCTTGTCGATCGACAGGCTGTCCTCGGAGATGACCTCCTCCTCGTCGTCAAGCAGTTGCAGACGCAGGTCCTCGGTGGCCTCGTCCAGCACACGCTGCGATGATTCGCTCTTCTTCAGGATCTCCTGGATCGCGGATATCGTGCCCACCCGGGTCTCCAGCCGGTGTCCAAGCTGGACCTCCAGTTCATCGAGACGGATCACGTCGGTCGGGTCCGCCACGACCACTTCCATGACTCCATCGCGCAGGGCGCACGGGACGAAGTTGTACCGGAACATCAGATCCACCGGAATCGACCGAAAGAGCTCGTGATCGATCTGGAATCCCCGCAGGTCGACGCATTCCAGGCCGAGCCGTTCCGCCATCTCCCGGGCCTCCGACAGCTCCGCCGCCTGGTCCCTGCGGCCTCTCGGGCGATCGCCCGTGTCCCCTCCCGGGAGCTGCTCGAGTTCCTTGAGAAGCGCCGCCTGGTCGGCGGAACTGATCGCTGCGATCTTGTCAGGATCACTCATCGGGCTGATATCCAGGAGCCCGGCTGTCGAGTCGGACCGGACCAGGCTGGTATGTCGGATGCGTCATTCATTCACATCTTGGCGCTGGAAAAGGCACTCAGCAAGGGCATGTAGACGGCCAGGATCACACCGCCGACGACCACAGCCATCACCAGGAGTAGGATGGGCTCGAGCATCGACAGCAGCGTCTGGATGCGTTGCTCGATTTCCGCCTCGTAGAATTCCGATACATTGTCGAGCATCTCGGTCATCGCACCGGTGGACTCTCCCACCTTGATCATGCCGACCGCCATGTCCGAGAGCAGTCCCGTCTGCTCCAGGGAATCCCAGACAGCGCCCCCTTCTCGAACCTGCTGGGCCACACGATCGAGACGTTCGGAGAACAGGGTATTGCCCACGGTCCGGCTGGCGGTCTGGAGGGACACGACCATGGGGATCCCACCGGAGATCAGGGTAGACAACGTCCGCGTGAATCGGGTGACCGCATAGTTCTTGAAGACCGAGCCCACGATGGGGATCTTGAACCGGGCCTCATGCGTGAATCGCCGTCCGGACTCCGTGCGATTCCATAGCAGGAATGCGACAACCCCCCCGACGGCGGCTCCGATCACCCACAGATTGTTCTGCTCGACCCACGCGGAGAAACCCAGGAGAACGACCGTCGGGAGGGGGAGATCCGCCTTCATCGTGGAAAAGAAATCGGCGAACTTGGGAAACACCATGGCGACCATCACGTAGATCATGATCGCCATCGCCGTCACCAGGATTGCCGGATAGGCGGCCGCCGAGAGGATCTTCTTGCGGATCCCGGCGATGTTGCGCGCATAGTCGATGTAGCGCTTGAGAACGGTCGCGATCTCTCCCGACCGCTCCCCCGAGGCGAGAGACGTGGCAAACAGCGGAGGAAACAGTCTTCCCCGGGCTTCGAACGCCTCGGAGAGCGAGGCTCCGGCGGTGACGTCATCCCGGATCTCCACCAGGGCCTGACGGAACACCGGATTCTTTCGTCGCTCGATGAGCATCTCGAGGCTGGGCAAGATGGCCATGCCCGCCCGGATCAGCGCCATCAGTTCCTGATTGAACACCAGGAACTCGGAGGCCGAGATCCGACGCCGGCGGCCGATGAACGGCAGGGAGAGGCTCCACCGGCGGTGCAC
This sequence comes from Acidobacteriota bacterium, assembly GCA_046757965.1. GTDB lineage: Bacteria > Acidobacteriota > Polarisedimenticolia > SMYD01 > SMYD01 > JBHHZI01. The sequence continues at coordinate 4,784 of JBHHZI010000181.1, forward strand.
CGACAGGACCAGGAACTCCTGCTGGGAAAGATCCCGTCGCACGTCGCTCTCCGACGTGGCGGTCATCGTCCGCTCGACAATCTGGCCGTCGACGGTTCCCAGCTTGCAGACAAACTCAGGCATCCACCGGCTCCTATGGAACGATCAAGGCGGTCACGGAGAGAAACAGCGCGCGCCGGGAGTTCTGGCCACGGGTCGCTCCGAACACATAGGGGGTTCCGGACTTGAGGTTGACGACCGTGTCGAAGATGGACACCCACGTCTCCCCGGACTGGGGGCGCACGACACGTCGCTCCAGGACGAAGTCCCGCAGCCGGACCCGCTTCGACCGTTCGTCGACAGTGTCCACCGCGAATCGGATCCGGTACTCATCCCCCAGGACGAGCGTGGACGCCTCCGTCTCGGACGTCTTCACCGACGCCCCCCCCAGCAGTTCGTACTGCAACCACTTGGTCAGTTCCCGGAAACTGGGTGGGAGACCATCAGGCAGTCTCGTTGCCGCCCGACCTCGCTGGCCCCGGGACGCCCGGATGAGATTGATCCGCAGCGTGATGTCGGCCGGCTTCACGTCGAACGCGGTGATCAGTTCCTCGACGCGCTCCAGGTTGTCCGGCCGGTCCGTGATGGTGAGCGTCCGGGCCCGGCTCCGGAGAAGAATCGATGACTCGTCGGAAAGATCACCCCGGATCAGGCTCACGACGTCATCCAGTTCCTTGTGGTGGATGACGAATGTCTTCGAGATGATTCCCGTGCCCGACGGATTTCCGGCGGCGAGGGGAGCCATTCCGAGCCCCAGGGCGAGTCCCATGATGGCAGCACCTCTCACAGGTCCATGCTCCGGTCGACGATCATGACCACCTGGGTCGGACCCGTGTGGCCGGCGACGGAGAAACTGAACACCTCCGCCGTCGGTGAACGGATATCCTCGACCGCCACCATCGCGTCGATCATCGCCATGGGCTCGAGAACAAACGAGTCGATCGGGGAATCGAGTCTGGCCGGCGTGGCGTCCGGTCCGCGTATCGCCCACACCACCATCAGGACGCCGGTGAGCAGGAGTGCTGCAAGCGCGGGCGTCTGCCGCAGGAGAGGCCCGAGCGCCGGAACCGACCACCGCCAGCCGCGCCTCTGCCGTGATGCCGGCAGCCGTGTCAGACAGCGGAGAATCTCGTCCGCGACCGGTTCCGGCAGCGGCTGCCGGGTCAGCTCATGAAACAGCGTCAGCGGAGCCGTGCCCGCCGCTTCCCGGCGACAGCCGTCGCAGCTCGCCAGGTGGCCGTCCAG
>JBHHZI010000182.1:0-5986 GCA_046757965.1 Acidobacteriota bacterium
CCTGCTCCGAACGCTAGGCGTCACGGCTCGACGGACTCGGCGTCCCGACCGGGCGTCAGTGATAGTGGAATCGGTCGTCGTCACGGATATCGGCGACGACCCGGTACTTCTTCCGTCGGACCCGCCAGCGCCAGTCAGCCCACAGGCGTCGCAGATTCCAGACCCGCCGCAGATACAACCACGCGAACACCATGCCGCCCAGATGCGCGACGTTGTTCACTCCGGACCCCGGGGTCGTGAGCTGCGTGAAGAGCATGATGCCGGCCAGCAGCAGGACCGCCTGCCGCATGCGCATGGGGATGACCAGAAAGAGTAGCAGGAGCTTGTCCGGGAACAGGATCGCCTGCGCGGCCATGACCCCGTAGATCGCGCCCGAAGCTCCCACCGTCGCGCGGGCCGACACCCAGGCCTCACCAAAACCGAACAGATGGGCCACGGGGTCGAGCAGGATGCTCGTGAGTCCGGCCCCGATGCCGCAGAAGAGATAGAACTGGACGAACGCCTGGGCCCCCCAGCGCCGCTCCAGCTCCGTCCCGAACATCCACAGGAAGAGCATGTTGAACACGATGTGCAGGAGACCGCCGTGCAGAAAGAGGTAGGTGACCGGCTGCCACACCCAGAAACTGGTGAGGACGGTCTTCGACGAGAGGCCGAACAGCGTGCTGAGAGGATCCTGTCCGAGGGTCGCCGTCAGGATCGTCTGGATGAGGAACACCGTCACACAGGTGACGATGATGCCCTTGATCGCCGGGGTCAGCGGTCCGCCACCGATGAGGATACGTCTCTGCCCCACCTGAAAACCCTGGCGATTGAATCGGTGGCTCACGTGACTCGACGATAGCATGGCGCCACAAACCGCCGCAAAAACCCCGTCTGCCTCGTCGGACCGGGCGATGGTAGGATGCCGATCCCGGAGGAATCCATGTCTCTGAGTCGCGGTCGAAAGTGGCTGCTCGGCTGTACCGTCGGGCTCGGTCTCGCACTCGCGATGGTCGTCCTCGTCGTGGTGGGGTTCGTGCGGTGGCTCCAGACGCCGGGCCTCGCTCTCGAGCCCAATCGGCTCGTCGATGCCGACACCCGTCTCTACATCGAGTGGACACTGGCCAGGGATCGTCCCGGCTCCCGGAACCTGGTGCGCACGCTCCTGAGAATGCGGCAGACCGTGCAGCAGCAGGATGCGGACCTCCCCCCGTTCCTGGCCTGGGTGCAGAGCATCAACGCCGCCCCGGTGTCCGACGAACAGATCGATCAGATGCTGCCGATCGCGGCGATCCTGACCAACCAGGCGGGCTCACCGCTCATCGCGGATGCCGCCGCCTTCACGGTCAACATTCCCTCGGCGGCTCACAGCTTCCGCCTCCTCGATCACGTTCTTGCCTTCGGCGCACAGCGTGACGACGACATGGAATACCTCCGTTATCACGGTGAGGAGTACTATCGGATCTCCCCGAACGATGGCGAGATCTGGATCTCCATCGTCGGTGATGACGTGGTCCTCACGCGTGACGAGCGTGCTCTCCGGTCCGTCATCGATCGCCTGTCCCGGCCGCCCGAGGCCCTGGCCTCCGTCTCGCGTCCCCTGGACGCCCTCCTCTCGCGGGCGCCCGCCGACAGCATCATGCGCCTGGCCGTTCTCGACCAGACCGACAGCCTCATGGACCTGACGACATCCGGGCTGCCCGAGCTGGCGGCGGTTCTTGCGCCGCTCATCGGCCGGAGCCGAGAGGTGAGTGCGTGGTTGCGCGCCGAGGGAGACGACGTCCTCGTGGGGCAGATCGAGGCCTCGACCGACCCGTCGAGTGACGCGTTCCCGGCCGGTCTCCTCCGCACCGGCGATACGATCCGGCTGGACGTCGCGTCAGAGCACATCCACCTGACCATCGAGCCACAGGAAGGATCCGTCCGGGGCACGCGCCTCTGGGCCATCCGGGCAAAGGGTGTCGTGGCATGGCTGGTGCACGCGTTGACCGATCTCACCCCGCCATCCTCCTGACAGCGGACAGCGCGACGTGGCGTCAGCGAGGCCGCTCCGCCTCGTCGCCGAGATCGTCCTGATCGAGCTCGACGTTCCAGTAGGCGGCATCGAGGAACCGCCGCCAGATCTCGTAGCGGCGGCTGGCCACCCGGATGCGCGCCAGGGGATGCCAGCGTGGCTTGCCGGGTTCCCGCGTGAGACGCATCCGGGCCTCGGCCGGCAATCGGTTGCCCTTGCGCATGTTGCAGGGGATACAGCAGCAGACGACGTTGTCCCAGGTCGACCGCCCGCCACGGGACAGGGGGATCACGTGGTCGAGGTTCAGATCCACTCGCCGGAAACGGTGGCCACAGTACTGGCAACGATTGCGATCGCGGTAGAAGATATTCCGGCGCGTGAAGCGCACGTCGTAGCGAGGCAGTCGATCATAGCCGACCAGCAGGACGACTCGTGGGATCCGGATGCGGCGGGAAGGCGTGGCGACGGCATCGTCACCGGGCCCGACGGGCAGATCACTCCACGTGTGAAAATCGTAGGTGGCGAAATCGATATCCACAGCCTTCACATGCCCCTTGTAGAAGAGACACATGGCACGACGCACCGACGTGATCTGGAGCGCCTGGTAGAGATTGTTGAGAACCAGGACGTTGGAGTTGAGGACCGTCATGATCGTGACATCGGACCGAAGGGAGCGATCATACCACCGGCCGGTCGGCACCTCCGGAGGTCAGTCCGCGCTGCAGGCGAGTCCGGCGCTCGAACCGCTCCCGTCCCAGTTCGATGAGACGATCGATGAGCTGCCGATAAGGGAGCCCGCTCGCCTCCCAGAGCCGCGGGTACATGCTGATGTCGGTGAACCCGGGAATGGTGTTCATCTCGGAGATCCAGGGCCGCCCGGTCGACTTCTCCACCAGAAAGTCGACCCGGCTCATGCCCGCCGCGCCCAGCGTCGTGAAGGTCGCCAGTGCCAGCGCCCCGAGCCGGTCAGCCAGCGCCCCGTCCAGCGGCGCCGGAACCAGCAGGCGTGTGCGCTCGTCTGCATACTTCGACTGGTAGTCGTAGAACTCGCGGGCCGGGACGATCTCGCCGGCAACCGATACCTCCGGCCGGTCGTTTCCGCACACACTGATCTCGATCTCTCTCGCATCCAGCGCCCGCTCCACGAGCGCCTTCAGGTCATACTCCAGGGCGGTGTCGATGGCCGCCGACAGGTCATCCGGCGCCGCCGCGCGCGTCGCGCCGACGCTCGACCCCCCACAGGACGGCTTCACGAACCACGGGCCCTCCGCTTGCTCCGAGCGGAGGCGCCGCAGGACCGCGCCGGCGTCGGCGCGCCATTCCGCATCGGTCACCACGGAGTCAGGCAGCACCGGCAATCCCGCCTGCCGGAGCAGTCGCTTGGCGACCGCCTTGTCCATGGCGAGTGCAGAGGCCAGCGGCCCCGGCCCCACATAGGCCAGGTCGGCCAGCTCGAGGAGTCCCTGCAGGGTCCCGTCCTCTCCCCCGGCGCCGTGAATGAGCGGAAAGACACAGTGCACCTCATGCGCGACCCAGCCCGCTCCTGACCCGAGGAGGAATCCCCTCCCGGGCTCCGGGAGGATCCTCACGGACCGGCGCTCGCCGGAGGTGTCGCTCCCCTCCCGGACACCCAGCGGGCTGGCGGATGTGAACCAGGTCCCATCCCGGTCCACCGCCACCGGCACGACCTCGTACCGATCGAGATCGATGGCCGCCAGAACCGAGCGGGCGGAACGGATGGATACCGCGTGCTCGACGGATCGCCCGCCGAACACCACGACGATCCGCGGGCGGTCAGACATCCGACACCAACCCGGGGGTCGCCAGGCCCTGCCGGATCCGCCCGGCTCCGATCGGGCTGGTGCGGACCCGGACGCGCAGGCGATTCCCCTCGCTCGTCACCTGGAGAACCCGGCCGTGCCGATGCAGCAGTCCCATGGCCTCCCGGTCTCGACAGGGGATATCGATGTCCTCCTCCACCAGGGTGCGACCCTGTTCGGCCGCGATCCGGCGGGCCAGCGCCGGCAGACCGTCCCCGCGCGCCGCGGAGACGAACAGCGCCTCGGGAAACTGGCGGCCCAGTCGGGTCCGGACCGCCGGCCCGACCATCCGATCCATCTTGTTGAAGACCAGCAGGCGCCGGCGGTCCCCCACGTCCAGATCATGGAGCACCCGCGCGGTCGTCGCCATCTTCTCGACGTGATGGTCGTCGGCAGCATCAACGACCTGCATCAGCAGATCGGCCTCTCCCACCTCGCTCAGCGTCGAGCGGAAGGAGGCGACCAGGTGGTGGGGGAGCTTGCGGATGAACCCGACGGTGTCGGTGAGCACCAGGCCATCGCCGGAACCCTTCATGCGCCGCCGCACCGCATCGAGTGTGGCAAACAGCCGGTTCTCGACCGGCACGCAGGCTCCGGTGAGGGCGTTGAAGAGCGTCGACTTGCCCGAGTTGGTGTAGCCCACGAGGGCCACGGTGAAGGTCTCCCGGCGCGCCTGGTGGCGGAGGCCGCGGTGTCGCGTGATGCGAACCAGATCCCGCTGCAGGCGCGCGATACGGCGGCGGATGAGGCGGCGATCGATCTCAATCTGCGCCTCGCCCACGCCGCCGCGCACGCCGATGCCGCCCACCTGACGCGAGAGGTGTGTCCACTTGCGGGTCAGGCGCGGCAGCGTGTAGCGCAGCGACGCCAGTTCCACCTGGGTCTTCGCCTCGCGAGTGCGCGCCCGCGAGGCGAAGATCTCCAGGATCAGCCCGGATCGATCCGAGACCGGCACGCCCACGACCTGCTCGAGGCGTGCAGCCTGCCGCGGCGTGAGGTCGTCATCCGTGAACAGACCGCTGGCACCGGTCTCCTCGACACGCCGCGCGATCTCGGCCACCTTCCCTCGACCCAGAAGGGTCGCCGCGTCCGGCCGGTCCCGCTCCTGGACCTCGCGTCCGACGACGGCGTAACCCGCGGTGTCGGCCAGCAAGGCCAGCTCGTCGAGGTGTTCCTGACACGTCTCGCGGTTGCCGCCATCCACGATGACAGCCACCAGCAAGACCGCCTGTCTTCTCGCGCCCGTGTTTCGTCTCTCCCCTCGGAGAATCTGGCCCCTCGGCGCCGGCGGCGCCACCTCCGGGTGGGGATGCGGACCTACGAGGCCGCCCTGGCCGAGAGAAGCTGCTCCAGCCTCTTCTGCAGGCTTTCCTTGGTGGCCAGGCCGGTGACCTGGTCGGTGACCTCTCCGCCATCGAAGAACAGCAGGGTGGGAACGCTCATCACACCGTAGCGTGACGCGGTCTGCCGGGCCTCATCGACATCGACGTGGACGATGTCCACGCGCCCGTCGTACTCGCCCGCCAGTTCCTCGACCACCGGCTTGAGCTTCTTGCAGGGGCCGCACCAGGCGGCAGAGAAATCGGCCATCACTGGCCGTTCGGCCCCGAGGACCTTGGCTTCGAAGCTTGCATCGTCGACCTGGACCAGTTTGCTCACAGAACCCTCTCTTCCCCATGGATGCCCCCCGAACCCACCCGGGTTCCCGTCCGGGCCGCGCATCCGTCCACGACCTGGAAAGGGTATCACCCGGCCCGCCGGGTCGAGAAATCAGAGACTCTCCACGGCATACACCCGCAAGTAATCGATATGGTCGAGCGGCCGGGCGGAGATCTCGACCTGTTCTCCCCGGCGCTGCGGATCGCGCAGCAGGGTGGTCGCCTCGCTACTCCGGACGAAGCGCCAGATCCGCCCGTCCTCGGCGAGCAGGCCGGTCACGTGGCCCTCGGCTTCGCTCCGGTGACAGCGCCGCTGCGCCTCGATGCCGAGGTGGCGGTGGGCACATCCGACACAGATCAGCGACCCACGGACGTTGCGAAAGGCGCCGGTGCCCGCGCCGGCCGTCACCAGGCCCTCGTAGAACAGGGCTCCCGGCTGCGCCGGCAACAGGACCAGCATCAGGGCCAGTCCTGCCGCGAGCGAGGCGGCACTCGATGAGAGCCAGGCGCCCGGC
>JBHHZI010000183.1:0-5969 GCA_046757965.1 Acidobacteriota bacterium
GTTCCGGTAGCCGAACTTGCTGACCATGGCCGGGACGATCTTCGTCTCGTACTGTTCTCTCAAACGAGCTCGCTCAGTCACCGCTCGCTCTCCTCAATTCCTGGACTTGTCGAGAATCCCGTTACACTTGCGGCAGACTCTCACCTTGGAGCCGTCCTCGAGGAATCTCCTCCCGACCCGGGTCGGCTTGCCGCATTCTCCACAGACGACCATGAGATTCGACACCTGAACAGGGGCCTCCTTGGTCACCACACCGCCCTTGATGTTCTTCTGCGGGTTCGGCCGCGTGTGACGCTTGACCTCGGCGATCCCCTCGACGATTGCCTTCCCGGCCCGTCCATTCACACTCAGGACGCGCCCCTTCCTGCCCCTGTCCTTGCCGGAGAGGACGTACACCGTGTCATTCTTCTTGACGTGCACCGGTCTTCTCCTAGAGAACCTCGGGCGCCAGCGAAACGATCTTCATGAATTCCCGTTCGCGCAGCTCCCTGGCCACGGGCCCGAAGACGCGTGTGCCCACCGGCTCCTTCGAGTCGTTGATCAGGACCGCGGCGTTGCGGTCGAATCGAATGGAGGATCCGTCCCGACGCCGCTGCTCCTTGGCGGTGCGAACGATCACGGCCTTCACCACCGACCCCTTCTTCACCTTGCTCTCCGGCACGGCCTCCTTGACCGAGGCCGTGATGATGTCTCCCAGGTTGCCGTACCTGCCGCTCGAACCGCCCAGGATCGTGATGCACGCGATTCGCTTGGCGCCCGAGTTGTCGGCGACATCCAGCATGGTGCTCATCTGGATCACGACGCGCGCTCCCTGTCTTCTTTGACCTGGGTGCCACCACGGGCCGGCGCCGCCCGGACGATCCGGGTCACTCTCCAGCGCTTCCGTTTCGAGAGGGGACGACATTCGACAATCTCGACCGTGTCTCCGCTCGTGCATCTGTTTTCCGGGTCGTGTGCCATGAACTTCGATGTCCGCCGGACCGTTCGCAGATAAAGGCGGTGCCGCGTCGGCGTCACGACCTTCACCGTGACCGTCTTGTCCAGACAATGGGAGACCACAACACCCACCTTGGTGGTCCCACGCCCTCTGGTCGTGGCTGCTTGTGTGGAGTCGGTCATGATCGTTCACTCTCCCGCCGCCGCTCGTTCTTCAGGGTCTTCACCCTGGCGATATCGTGGCGGACTTCCCGAATCATCATCGGATTCTCGATCTGCTTGGTTCCGAGCTGGAATCTGAGCTTGAGCATCTGCTCGTCCAGTTCCGTCTCCTTCACCATCAGTTCCTCATCCGTGAGGTCACGCAGCTTGTCCATCTTCACGATCGAGCCTCGGTTTCGGCGGCAAGGCCCCTGCGGAACGTCATCCTGGTCTTCATCGGCAGCTTCGCTGCCGCCAGTCGCATGGCCTCGCGCGCGGTGGATTCATCCACGCCTTCCATCTCGTACAGCACCTTCCCCGGGCGCACGACGGCCACCCATTCCTCCGGCGCACCCTTCCCCTTGCCCATCCGTGTCTCCGCCGGCTTCTTCGTGATGGGCTTGTCCGGAAACACCCGGATCCAGATCTTGCCGCCCCGCTTGACACAACGCGTCATCGCGACCCGGGCGGCCTCGATCTGGCGATTCGTGATCCAGGCGGCCTCGAGCGACTTGAGGCCGTAGTCGCCGAAGGAGACCTCGCTTCCCCGGGTCGCCTTACCCCTGCGTCGCCCACGCTGGACCTTGCGCCACTTGATCTTCTTCGGTATCAGCATCTTCTTGTTCCGTCGTCAGGCCGCTGCTTCGGAGCGCTTGCGGATGCGGCGAGATTCACCCCTGTTGATCCAGACCTTCACGCCGATGATCCCGTAGGTCGTGCGTGCCTCGTGGAACCCGCAGTCGATGTCAGCCTTCAGCGTGTGCAGCGGCACCTGTCCTTCGAGGTACCATTCGGCACGCGCGATCTCGCGGCCGCCGAGACGCCCCGCGCAGCGGACGCGGACACCCTTGGCGCCGAATCGCTGTGCCGACTCCACTGCCTTGCGCATGGCCCGGCGGAACGCGACGCGACGCTCGAGCTGGAGCGCGACGTTCTCCGCGACCAGCTTGGCATTGAGCTCAGGTTTGTTGATCTCGATGATGTTGATGTAGACCTCGCGGCCGGTGGTCTTCGTGATCTCGTCCCGTAGCTTGTCCACCTCCGAGCCCTTCCGGCCGATGATGATGCCGGGTCTGGACGTCAGGATGTTGACCTTCAGCTTGTTGGCCGCGCGCTCCATCTCCACGCCCGCCACACCCGCGTGGGAGAGCTTCTTCATGAGATGTCGCCGCAACTTCATGTCCTCCAGCAGGAGATCCGCGTAGGTCTTGCCCGAGAACCACCTGGACTGCCAGGTCTTGTTGAATCCGAGGCGAAAGCCGTATGGATGAACTTTCTGACCCACCGAGTCTCCCTTCAGGAACGTTTCCGGCCGCGCCGGCCATGGGGACGCTCGAGAGCATCCAGTTCCAGTGTGATGTGGCTCGTGCGCTTGATGATCCGGAACAATCTGCCCATCGCCCGGTGACGCGACCGCTTCAGTGTGGGCCCGGTGTCGACCGTGGCCCTCGAGACGACGAGATTATCCGGGTCGACCTTTTCATCGCCGACCGTGGCGTTGGCGACCGCCGATCTGAGGAGTTTCTCGAGATCCCGGGCCACCGCACGCTTGTGGTGGCGCAGGGTCGACAGGGCATCGTTGACACCTCGATTGCGGATCTGGTCCACCACCAGCCGCGCCTTCTGGGGCGAGGTGTGGACGTGTCGAAGATGGGCTCGTGCAATCAACGCCGTCTCCTAAGCCTAGGACTTCATCTTCGCGCTCTTGTCGCTCTTACCGGCGGCATGAGCCCTGAAGGTACGCGTGGGCGCGAACTCACCCAGCTTGTGCCCGACCATGTTCTCCGATATGTAAACCGGAATGAATTTCTTTCCGTTGTGAACCGCCAGCGTGTGCCCCACCATCTCCGGGATCACCGTGGACCGCCGAGACCATGTCTTGATGACCTTCCGGTCGTTCTTGGCGTTGAGATGGTCCACCTTGCGTCTCAGGGGCTGGTCCACGAACGGACCCTTTTTGATCGAGCGTGCCATTTTCTGACCCTATCTCCGGTGGACGGTCATCCGCGACGCCGTCGATTGACGATGAAACGGTCTGTCCTCTTGTTGCTTCGCGTCCGGTACCCCTTCGTGGGAACTCCCCACGGAGTGACCGGGTGCCGGCCCCCTGACGTTCGGCCCTCGCCTCCACCATGCGGGTGATCGACGGGATTCATCACCACGCCGCGGACCTTCGGGCGGCGTCCCAGCCAGCGCGCCCGCCCCGCCTTCCCCAGGCTGGCGTTTTCCTGGCCCGCGTTCCCGACACTGCCGACGGTCGCCCGGCAGTCCACGTGAACCTTGCGCGTCTCGCCGGACGGCAGCTTGACCTGCGCGTACTTTCCTTCCCGCGCCATGAGCTGCGCGGAAGCCCCGGCCGATCGCACGAGTTGCCCGCCCTTGCCGATCTTCAGCTCTATGTTGTGGATCTCGATCCCGAGCGGCATCCTGGCGATGGGCATCGCGTTGCCGGGGAGAATGTCCGCACTATCCGCCGAGATCACCGTTGCACCCACCTGCAGCCCAGCCGGGGCAAGGATGTATCGCTTCTCACCATCGACATAATGCAGAAGCGCGATGTTCGCGGTTCGATTCGGGTCGTACTCGATGGTGGCCACCTTCGCGCGAACGCCGATCTTGTCGCGACGGAAGTCGATCTCCCGGTAGAGGCGTCGGTGCCCCCCTCCACGGCGACGCATCGCGATCCGCCCCGTGTTCTTGTTCCGCCCACCGGTCTTGCGGAGACCGCGGGTCAGTGGCTTGTGGGGAGAGTCCGTGGTGATGTCGTCGAAGTTCCGACTCTCGGCGAACCGTCTTCCGGGGGATGTGGGCTTGTATCTCTTGATTGCCATGGTCGTCGCCGCCTAGAGTTCGAAGTACTCGATGGCTCGTGATCCCGAGGTCAGGGTCACATAGGCCTTCTTCCAGTCCGATCGATACCCGCCGAACCGTCCCTGCCGTTTGAACTTCCCGGGCACACGGACCGTTCGCAGGCTTGCAACCTTCACGTCGAACGCCGCCTCGATGGCCTGACGGACCTGGATCTTCGTCGCACCGGTATGCACCCGGAAACAGAGTTCCCCGCCCTTTTCCTTCAACAGGGTGGTCTTCTCGGTGATCACCGGGCCGAGAAGAATCTGATGTGTCTTCAGGCTCATGCTGCCAGCCACGTCGAGAGACGATCCACCGCGGCGACGGACATCACCAGGTGGTCGTGATTGAGAACATCATACGCGGTCAATCCCATCACCCGTGCCACCGACACGGCGCCGAGGTTCCTCGACGCCAGGACAAGGTCGTGGGCGGGCTCCACATCGACCAGCAGGGCCTTCTCATCGGGAATGCCCAGCTTCGACAAGGACTGCAGCAGATCCTTCGTGCGGTGGCTCTGCGCGGGCAGGTCCTCCACGATGAGCAACCGGTCCTCTCGAACCTTCTCCGAGATGACCGACCGGAGAGCGTTGGCGCGTTTCTTCTTCGGGAACGAGTAGTCGTAGCTCCGCGGCTGAGGTCCCTGTACCGTTCCCCCTCCACGCCAGAGCGGGGACCGGATCGACCCGGCGCGGGCGCGACCGGTCTTCTTCTGCCGCCACGGCTTGCGCCCGCCACCCGAGACGTCCGCTCGCGTCTTCGTGGCGTGCGTGCCCGCCCGTGCCCGGGCGAGATGATGCAGCACCGCCTCGTGCACGAGAAACGGTTTCTTCGGATAGGCGAACACGCCATCCGCCAGCTCGAGGCGACGCACCTCCTTGTTGTCCAGATCTCGTACTGCCAGGTCGGCCATCGATCAACCCTTCTTGCTGCGCCGGATCAGGAGATAGCCGTTGGGCGCTCCCGGAACCGCTCCGCGCAAGAACAATACGTTATTTGCCGCGTCCACCTTCGCGATGTGGAGGTTCTTCTGTGTCCGCCGCTTGGCGCCCATCCGGCCGGGCCCGCGCATTCCCTTGAATACCCTCGACGGCGTGGCAGACTGCCCGATGGACCCCGGCGCCCGGTGAAACATCGATCCATGGCTCGCGCCTCCGCCGGCGAACCCGTGGCGACGGATCACGCCGGCGAACCCCTTCCCGCGGGACGTGCCGGTCACATCCACGAGGTCGTTCTCGCCAAAGATATCGAGCTTGACGATGTCCCCCACACTGGTCTCGTCATCGCTGCTCACCTTGAATTCGCGGAGGACCCGGCAGGGCGGTAACCCCGCCGCCGCAAAGTGTCCCTGGCGCGCTCGCGTCACCCGGCGCGCGGAGACCTTCTCAACGAACCCCAGCTGCAGGGCACTGTATCCATCCCTGTCGTTGGTCTTCTTCTGGAAGACGACACACGGACCGGCCTGCACCAGCGTGACCGGCACCGCCTCGCCATCTTCCTTGAAGATCTGGGTCATTCCGATCTTCTTACCGATGAGTCCGTCGAGCATCGCGCCTTCTTCTCCCCTGACCGTCTTACTGTCCGGATGCCTTGATCTCGACATCCACCCCGGCGGGGAGGTCGAGCTTCATCAGAGCGTCGACGGTTTCCGGTGTCGGATCCAGGATGTCCAGCATGCGCTTGTGGGTCCTGATCTCGAACTGCTCCCGCGACTTCTTGTCCACGTGAGGCGAGCGGAGAACGGTCCACCGGTTGATCGACGTCGGCAGCGGCACCGGGCCCACGATCCTGGCGCCGGTTCTCCGCGCCGTATCCACGATCTCGGTCGTCGACTGGTCCAGAATCCGGAAGTCGTACGCCTTCAAGCGGATACGAATCTTCTCGTTCAGCATTTCCTCACCGTCTCTCTCAGCACCGAACCCTGCTCACTCGATGACGTCCGTGACACTGCCGGCGCCGACCGTGCGCCCTCCCTCGCGGAT
>JBHHZI010000184.1:0-5929 GCA_046757965.1 Acidobacteriota bacterium
GTTCGATGTTGGCGCGGATGACGATCGGCACGCCGTCAGTGGTCACCGCCGGCACGTCGCGATCCTTGCTGAACGAGGCCTCCTGCTCGGCATAGTCGTTGCGCGTCTCGGCAGCCTGGTCCTGTTCACCGCGGCTCGGATCGATCAGGATGGTGCCAGCACTCCCGTCGACGATCAGCAGGTCTCCGGTCTTGACGTGGTGCATGACGTCGGGAACGCCCACCACGGCTGGAATCTCCAGGGCGTTGGCGATGATGGCGGTGTGGGACGTCCGGCCGCCCATCTCGGTGACGAAGCCCACGACCTTGTCCCGGTTGAGAAGCGCCGTGTCCGACGGGGACAGGCCGCGGGCCACCACGATCGATTCCCGGTCCATGGACGGCATGTCCCGGGGCTGGCAGCTCCCCGCGAGGTGATTGAGAAGACGTTGGTAAACATCCTCCACGTCGCCGCCCCGCTCGCTGAGGTGGGCGTCCTCGATGGAGGCGAAGACGTCAAGGAGCCGCCGGACCACCGTCTTTAGGGCCCATTCCGCGTTCTCACCCTGCTCGCGGATACGCTGGGCGGTCTCGGCGGTGAAGGCCCGGTCGTCGAGAATCAGCACGTGGGCGTCAAAAAGATGGCTGAACTTCTCTCCCAGTTTCTCCCCCACCTCGTCCCGCAGCCGGTGCAATTCCTCGCGTGCCCCCTCGACGGCGCAGGCCAGGCGCTCGACCTCCGCCTCGCGCTCGTCCGGCTCGATCTGACGCTCGATCACCCGGACCTCGCGAGCCTGGAGCACCCGGGCCGGGGCTACCACGATGCCCGGACTGGCGCCAATGCCGTCGAGACGGATCCTCATGCGCCTTCTCCGAATCGCTCCGCGACCAGCGTGCACAGTGCCTCGACCGCGGCTTCCGCGTCGGATCCGGTGGCCGAGATGGCCAGACTCGATCCCTGGGTGGCCGCCAGCAGCAAGAGTCCGAGGATCGACTTGCCGTCCACCGTCTGTCCGTCTCGCTGGATCTGGATGTCGGACTCGAAACGGCTGGCGGCGTGCACGAAGCGGGCGGCGGCCCGGGCGTGCAGACCGAGCTTGTTGCAGATGGTGACCTGGCGTTCGGCCATCAAACGTCTCCTCGCCCGGCGGTGTGGACATGCAGGATGCCCGAGGCCGTCTGGATCGATTGCTGCCCTTTCTCGGCGAGGCGAGAGGCAGCGACGGCCACGTCGGTCTCGTCGCGCAGGTTGAGAAATTTCACCACCATGGGCAGATTGACGCCGGTGACGATCTCGACCCGAGCGGGATCCAGGAACGTCAGACTGATGTTGGTCGGCGTGCCTCCGAACATGTCGGTGAAGATGATCACCCCGTTGATCTCTCCCAGGGCGGAAAGGGTGTCCTCGATGGCCCGGCGCGCCACCCCCACGTCCTCGTCCCAGTCGATGCAGACGGCCACCAGTCCCCTGGCGTGGCCGACGATCTTCTCGGCTGCCAGGGTCAGCTCGCGCGCCAGCGTCCCATGGGTGACGACAAGGGCACCGAGCGAGTTGTCATGGGTCGTCCTGTCGGTCATTCCCGCTCCACATCCCGGTGCTGCACCCGGATCCGGGTGCCGGCATCCTTCAGGGTCGCGGCCAGGCTGTCCGCCGCCGCCACGCTCCGGTGACGTCCGCCGGTGCAGCCCACGCCGATTCTCAGATACGACTTGCCCTCCTTGACGTACAGCGGCAGGAGAAAACGTAGCAGGTCGGTCGTCTTCTCGAGAAACTCGACGTATTCCGGCTTGCCGGCGAGGAACTCCCGCACGGCATCATCCTTGCCGGTCAGCAGCTTCAGATCGTCGACGAAATATGGGTTCGTGATGAAGCGCACATCGAAGAGGATATCCAGATTCGACGGGGCGCCGTACTTGAAGCCGAAGCTCGTGATCGGCACGAGAAGTGTACTCTCGCGCTCATCGGTGAGGAAGCGGTCCAGGAGATAGCTCTTCAGGTCGTGCACCGTGAAGGCGGAGGTATCCACGATGTTCCCGGCCAGGCGACGGATGGCCTTCAGGGCCTGCCGCTCGCGCCGGATGCTCTCCATCAGGTCGCGGCCGCCGCTCCCCATCGGGTGCGGACGGCGCGTCTCGTTGAAGCGGCGGGCGAGGATCTCGTCGGAGGCCTCGAAGAACACCACCTCCACCGACCGCTCGCCGCGCATGCGGGCCACCACGCCGGGAAAGTCGTCGAGGAAATGGCCCTCCCGGATATCGATGACCAGGGCCACCCGGGAGAGCACCTCGCCGGCATGGCTACACAGGTCGGAAAAGACCGGGATGAGCGCCACCGGCAGGTTGTCCACGCAGTAGAACCCCATGTCCTCGAAGGCCCGCGCCGCGGCGCTTTTTCCGGAACCCGACAGGCCGGTGATGATGACGATGCTGTCGGTCATGTCTCGCTCTCCGCATCCTCGGCGGCCCCGCCTCGCGCCTGATGGTCCACCTGGGCGGCGAGCGTCCTGGCGGGGAAGTAGCCCTTGAGCTTGAGGAGATGATTGCGCGCGGCCACCTCGACCAGGACCGAGAGATTGCGACCGGGTGCGACCGGCATCAGGATGTAGGGCAGCGGCACACCGAGGATCTCCAGGACCTGTTCGTCGATCCCGAGTCGCTCGTACTCGCGTCCTGCCTTCCACGGGTCGAGACGGATCACGAGGTCGATATCCTTGCTCCGGCGCACCGCGGCGACACCG
This sequence comes from Acidobacteriota bacterium, assembly GCA_046757965.1. Taxonomy (GTDB): domain Bacteria; phylum Acidobacteriota; class Polarisedimenticolia; order SMYD01; family SMYD01; genus JBHHZI01. The sequence continues at coordinate 2,717 of JBHHZI010000184.1, forward strand.
AAGAGGTCCTTGACATTGATGATGCCGATGCCGCGCAGCTCCATGTGGTAGCGGGTCACCTCGGGGCTCGACCCGGTGAGCACATCGCCGAGCCGGCGGATCTCGACAATGTCGTCGGAGACGATCCGGTGGCCGCGGACCACGAGATCGAGAGCGCATTCACTCTTGCCCACACCGGACGGCCCCAGGAGAAGCACACCCTGTCCGTAGACGTCCACGAGCACCGCGTGGCGCTGCGCCGACGGCGCCAGGTTCTTCTCCAGGTACTGACTCAGCGCGTAGATGGCCGCCGACGAGACGACCCGGGTCCTCAGCAACGGCACTCCGGCGAGATCGGCGGCGGCGAGCAGGCTATCGGGCGGTCGCAACCCCTTGGTGATCACGAAGCAGCAGACTCCATAGTCCACCAGGGCATTCACGGCGGCGAGTTGCGGCGCCGTGTCGAGCTGCTTCAGATAGGTGATCTCCGAGTTGCCGAGGATCTGCACCCGACCCCGATGCAGGTACTCGACAAATCCCGCCAGGGCCAGACCCGGCTTCTGGATGCGCGCCTGGTTGATGACGCGCTGGCCCCCCTCCCCGCCGGCGAGAACCTCGATGGCGAGATTCTCGGCGGTGCCGGCGATGAGGGAGTCCACCGTGATTCTCGGGCGCCGGCGCTCTTCGCTCGTGTCGTTCACGGACGCCTCCCGATCTTCAAGGCCTCACCACCTTCTCTCCTCCCTGATTTTTAGCATACTCAGCCCTGCCTGCTGGCCCGATGACCCGAACCCGACCTTGACAGTGCAGGCTGGCCATGTTAGCCTTAATTGACTGAAAGTGAAGGGGTTAGCTCGACCTCGCGACCGACCACTCCACAAGATCGAAGAAACCGGATCGACCGGCCCGGAGGAGAAGATCCATGTCCCGCAACGTCACGGTCCATGTCGTCGGCACCGGCACCATCGGCGAACCGCTCATCGGCCTGCTGATCAGCATGAAGGAGGCGCTCGGCATCGACGAGGTCAGCTTTCACAAGCGGACCCCGCTGCTCCACGATCGCTCCAAGGTGACCAATCTCATCAAGCGAGGCGCCCTGCTCGCCGTCGACGGCGAGTCCCGGCAAGGGTTCCTCGATCTCGGCGTCGAGCCGGTTCTGGAGACCCTGGAGGCCTTCGAGAAGGCCTCGGTGGTCATTGACTGCACGCCGTCGAAGGTGGGCCTGGCCAACAAGAACCGCTTTTACGAGAAGTACGTGGACAGCACCAGGGGATTCATCGCGCAGGGCTCCGAGTTCGGCTTTGGCAAGATGTACGCCCGCGGCATCAATGATGCCGCGCTCACTCCCGGGGAGGATCGATTCATCCAGGTCGTGTCGTGTAACACGCACAACCTGGCCATTCTCATCGATCTCATCGCCCTGCACCAAGACGACCCCGCCAATCTGGAGGAGGCCCGTTTTCTCTGCATCCGGCGGGCCAACGACATCAGCCAGGACGGGTCGTTCGTGCCGGCTCCCCAGGTCGGTACCCACAAGGACGAATTCGGGTCCCATCACGCCCGTGATGCCTACCACCTCTTCAAGACCCTCGACTACGACCTCGACTGCCTCTTCTCTTCGGCCATGAAGCTCAACACTCAGTACATGCACACCATCTGGTTCTCCTTGAAGGTGAAGCAGCCCACGACTCGTGACGAGATCCTCGCACGCTTTGCCGCCTGTGACCGGGCCGCCATCACCTACAAGACCTCGGCGAACAAGGTCTTCAGCTTCGGGCGGGACTACGGGCACTACGGACGCCTGCTCAACGAGACCGTGCTGGTGGAGCCGGCGCTGACCGTCCGGGATGGCGGCCGCGAGATCGTCGGCTTCTGCTTCACGCCGCAGGACGGAAATTCTCTCCTGAGCAGCGTCTCGGCGGCGACGTGGCTCCTGGACCCCGAGAATCACGACGAGAAGGTGCAGTGCCTGGGCCGGTATTTCTTCGACGAGGTGTGACGCGACCGTCGCCTGCGAGACCGGGCAGGCGGGTCAGGCGTCGAGTTTCCTGAGGAGCAGGGCGCCGTTAGTGCCACCGAAGCCGAAGCCGTTGTTCAGGGCATGACGCACGTCCAGCGCGCGGGTTCCGTCGGCCACGTAGTCCAGGTCGCAATCCGGATCGGGTGTGTCGAGGTTGATCGTCGGTGGGACCCGGCCGTCGCGAATGGAGCGCGCCATGATGGCCGTCTCCAGGCCCCCTGCGGCACCGAGGAGGTGCCCGGTCATCGACTTGGTGGACGAGATGGCCAGGCGGGCGGCGTGGTCGCCGAAGACCTTCTTGATCGCCAGAGTCTCGACCCGGTCGCCTGCCGGCGTCGAGGTGCCGTGGGCGTTGATGTAGTCGACGGCCGAGGGCTCCACGCCTGCGTCGGCGAGAGTGGCGCGCATCACACGGATCGGGCCATCTCCATCAGGCGATGGCGCACTCACGTGGTGGGCATCGCCGCTCATGCCATACCCCACGATCTCGCAGTACGGGCTCGCCGACCTGCTCTGGGCGTTCTCGGCGCTTTCCAGGACCACGATCCCGGCGCCCTCCCCCATCACGAATCCGTCCCGTTCGAGATCGAAGGGCCGCGAGGCGGCCGCCGGCGCGTCGTTACGGTGTGACGAGAGAGCCCGCATGGCACAGAACCCTCCCACGGCCAGGGGCGTGATGACACTCTCGGCGCCACCGGCGATCATCGCATCGGCATACCCGTGCTGGATGAGACGGAAGGCATCACCGATGGCATGGGTGCCGGTGGTACATGCCGTGGCGACGGCGGAGTTGGGCCCCTTGGCGCCGAAGCGAATGGAGACCTGGCCGGCGGCGAGGTTGACGATGAGGCCCGGGATGAAGAACGGCGAGATCTTGCGCACGCCGTGTTCGAGGAAGATGCGGTGCTGGCGCTCGATGCTGGGTAACCCGCCGATGCCGGAACCGATGAACACTCCCACACGCTCCGCGTTGTCGGCGTTGACCGCCAGCCCCGCATCCTCCAGGGCGAATCCCGCGGCGGCCACGGCGTAGTGGATGAAGGCGTCCATCTTCTTCTGGTCCTTGCGGGACACGAACGCGGTCGGGTCGAAATCAGGAACCTCTCCGGCGATCCGACACGGAAAGGAGGAGGCGTCGAACCGAGTGATCGGACCGATGCCCGAGCGGCCCTCGATCAGCCCCGTCCATGTGGCGTCATTGCCCACACCGAGAG
>JBHHZI010000185.1:0-5896 GCA_046757965.1 Acidobacteriota bacterium
GGAACTGGAGACGATCGATCGTGCCATGCTGGTGGCGGATGACGACGGCCGCGTGCAGGCCACCTCGTGGAGGTGGAGTCGTCTGCGGGTAGGGGTCCGTGCGGACAGCGACGCCGCGGCGGTGTGGCTCGGCGGGGCAGCAACGGTGGACGCTCTGGCGCGCACTCATCCGCCGGCGGCGCTGGCCATCATCCTGGACCGGCGCCTGCGAGGGGCGCTGACTCCCCGCGCGGGTCTGCCGGTCTGCACGCCGCAGACGTCCGTCCTGTTCACGGCCGGCAACGGCGGCCTGGTGCTCCACGAGTTCGCCCACCAGCTCGAGGGCGATCTGGTCTCGCGCGGCTGGTCCCGCTGGGGAGATGCGCTCCAGTCACCGCCGCGGCTGTCGGAGAAGCTGACGCTGTGGGACGACCCAAATCGGGTCGGCCTGCGTGGCTTCTACCCGGTGGACGACGAGGGGCGTCCCGGGGAGCGGCGCCTGCTCGTCCGGCGTGGCCGGGTCGCTGGATATCTGGGGGACCGCCGGCGTGGGACGGGAACGCCCCGCATGAGGCCGGGGCACGGTCGCCGCGCTTCCTGGCGTGAGCCTCCGGCGCCGCGAGCGGCCAACCTGTGCCTGGCTGCCGGTGACGCGGACGCCGGCGCGGTGCGAGACGAGCGTGGCCGGGTTCTGGTGGTTCACGATCTGGAAGGGGGCGGCACGGACCCCCGGTCGGGTGAGATGACCGTGCGGGTCAATGACGGGGAGTGGGTCGAGGACGGGCGTCTCATCGCGCCGGTGGCCGGTCTCGACCTCGAAGGCAACGTTCTCGATCTCCTCGGCGCGGTGGACCGGCTCTGCTCGGATCGTCGGCCGGACGGCGGCGCGGCGACCTGCCGGCGTCAGGGGAGTGGCGTGCCGATCGGCTTTCTGACGCCGTCGTTTCGCACGCGGGGTCTTGCCGCATTCGGTCGTCTTCCGGCGTCGCGGGAGACCCTGTGATCTCCACGGCAGCGCTGCGCAGCGCGGTGGATGCGGCGCGGACGGCTGGTGCCGCGGCGGCCGATGCCTATCACCGCCTGTCCCGGACACGGTTCGTGGTCAAGGAACCGGACGGCCGGCTGACGCACGGCACGCGCCTGCAGGAAGGTCTGGCGGTCCGGGCCTGGCCGGATGCGGGCGCAGAGGGCGCCTGTGGTTTTGCGGCGGGGAGCGGTGAGAGCGAGACCGTGGCGGTTGCCCTCGGGGAGCGGGCGGCGGCCGCGGCACGGGGTCTGTCGCCGGTGGATGCTCCGCAGCCGGGCAGCACCGGTGAGGCGGTCGCCGGGACAGTACCGTCACCGCCCACCGTTGCCGATTTCGACGCGGCGGTGCTGCGCGCCACGCCCGCCGAGATGACGCGACTTCTGGGCCGGTTCGAGGCGGCGTGTGGGGCGGTCCGGCGACCCGGACTGCTGTGGGCCCTGGGAGTCGAACTCCACCTGGCCGTGATCGAGTCGCGCCTGGTCCGGGCCGACGGCGAGCTGCTGACCCGGCGCGCGTCCCTGGCGTCGGCGCAGGTGCGGTTCCCCAGCGCCTTCGGCCTGGGCCGGCTGGAGATCGTCACGCGGCGTCTGGCGGCGCTCGACTCCACCCTGCTGGCGCGCATGCTCGCGCCCTATCCTGTCGCGGCGAGTGTTCTGCCCCGGGTGTGGGTCGATCCGGCCGGCACGACCGGCTCGCCGCTCACCCTGGCCCTGGCGCCGCCCGCCACGGCCGCGGTGGCGGTGGTCGTCGCCCGGCAGGCGGCCCGCCGGGGCGCGCCGCTGCACTGGGCCGCGCCGGCGACGCTGACCGACGAGCCATTGATCGACTGGGGGCCGGGGTCGGTGCCGTGGGATGCGGCAGGTCGGCCCGTGGCGAGTGTGCGGCTGGCCGGGCCGGCCGGGGAGAGCCCGGCGACCGGTGGCGCCGGGGCGCCGGCAGGACCGGGTCGCTTGCGGCTCCCGATGATGCGAACGTCGGTGCGCGAACGGCCCGTGGGTGTGCCCACCAACCTGGTCCTGGCAGATCTGCCGGCCGATGGCGGCGGGACCGGCGGCCGGCGGCTGCATCTCCTGGAGATGATCGCGGCCCGGGACGAGGGGTGGCTCGCCCGGGGCGTTCTGCAGGAGGAAAACGGCGATCGGAGCGCGGTGCTGGTGCGTCTGGCAGGTCAGGTCGGAGATCTGTTTCGCGGCGATCTCCGGGCCGGGTCACTGCGTGCCTGCTTCGCGGCCGGAGCGTTTGTCTCCGCGCCGGAACTCGTGCTTCCGGCCGCCGCCATTGTGGAGCGCTGACCTCTCCGGGCCGCGGGCCGGATCAGGTCCCATGGTCCGGCTCCCGCCGGAGGGTCATCCAGCGCAACCACAGAAACGGCCGCACGCTGCGGATGCTCAGGAACGGCGTGCGTGCCACCAGCGGGGCGACGAGCGATTCGTACTCGGCAGCGGCAAAGCCGTGATCTCGAAACGCGCGACGCAGAAGCCAGACCGGCGGCAGGATCGACAGCCACCGCCGGAGTCCGGCGCGTACGGCCAGCAGTGTGAAGTCCGGGTCCGGCTCGAGGATCCAGAGCGCGCCGCCGGGCACCAGCACACGGTACAGCTCGACGAGCGATGCCTGTGGCTCCTCCCAGTGATGAAAAGACAGGGTCGACACGGCGAGCCGCACGCAGGCATCCCGCAGCGGCAAGGCCTCGCCGTCGCCGATACCCAGGATCGGCTGGCTGTCTGCGGGCGGGAACGACGCACCGCCGTGCGGTCCGTCCATCCCGGCGTTACCGGGACGCCGGCCACGGCGCAGGTGCCGGTGGGCCACTGCGGCCATGTGGGGTGAGGCGTCCAGCCCCAGGATGGTGAGAGCCGGGTTCTTCGCGGCGACACGCGCCACCAGCGCGCCGGTGCCGGATCCCAGGTCGAGCAGATCGAGGGCCGGCCGCGCCCGGCCGGGCGGCTCGCCGGCGGTCCGGGCGAGGTGGTCGGCGATCCAGGTGGCCAGCTCGTCATGGAACGGCCAGAGACCGGCATCGCCCAGCTTGCCGTAGAGCCGTGCCCCGACGGGACCGAACCGTTCATCCGGCAGATGCTTGATGTTCATCGATCCGTTCGCCGCGGTGGCGGGGCGAGACGCGCAAAGATCGGGGCCAGCGCCGCGAGCAGCGGGGCCAGCTCGGGACAGCGCTGCAGCGATTCCCGGGCGCGGGTCAGGGCGGGTGGCAGGTACTTCAGGTAGGTGTCTCGCCCATGGATGGTCTTCTGCGCCGCGAACGTGCCGGCCGCCTTCAGGAGCCGTTGCACGGCCATGCGGTCGCAGCGGGCCTGCAGCGAATCGAGGGATTCGATGCTCCCCGTGAGGGCCAGATAGCGGGCGAGCCCGCGGGACATGCGATGCCGGGCGATCCGCACGTACGGGTCGGCCAGCAGCGACACCAGGTCGTACGTGTCCGGGCCGAGACGCGCGTCCTGGTGATCGAGGATGGTCAGCTGTCCCGCTTCATCCACCATCAGGTTGCGGGAATGCAGGTCCCGGTGGCACAGGACGCGTGGCTCGCGGTCCAGAACGGCACAGAGCACCTCGCAGGCCGCCTCGACCTGCCGCACACCGTCGACGGAGATCGCCGACTGATGCAACCCGACGAGCAGGTGCTCGACGAAGAACGCCAGCTCCCTCCGGAAGAGGTCGGCGTCCAGGGCGGTGCGACCGGCGTGCATGGCCCGGGTCACACGCGGCGTGCCGTCATGCTGGAGTGTGACGATGAACCCGATGGCCGAATCGTAGGCCCGGTCGATCTCCGTCTCGTCCGGCACGGCACGCAGCGGGCGGCCCGGCGTTGCCGGCGCCGGTTGTCCCTGCACCAGATCCTGCAGCAGCCGGTGGCCGGCGTCCTCCTGCGCGATGATGCCCGACGCCGGTTCCATGTCCAGGATCGCCGGCACCGGCAGGCCGAGGGCGTCAAACAGCCGGGTGGTCTCGATGAACGGCAGCGACTCCGCATCGAATCCGGCCTGGAGCGACAGGATGACGCTGCCCGGTGACGCGATCTCGGCGGTGACGCCCGGCCCGGGGCGGTCCGGAGCATGCGCCGGCAAGCTCACGCGAAAGTAGCGCCGGGTCGACGCGTCCCCGGGAAGCGGAGTGACACCGGCACCCGGGAAGCGGGCCGCGACGAATCGAGACACGGCGCCGGGCAGGGGCGTGGCCTCAGAAGGAGGCATGCCAGAGTCCGTCGCGCAGCGCGACGCTGCGGCGGGTGGGGGGAATCTCCGCGTCGGGATGCCCGCCGTCGACGACCACACGTTCCAGGGAAAGACCCGCCGGGATGTCGGTTCCGGGTCCGACGATCACCTGCCGGAGCCGACTCTGTTCACCGATCGATGCTCCGTCCATCACGACACTGGCCTCGATGCGGGTGCCGGCCTGCACGCGCACGTGTTTGCCCAGGATCGCGTCGGGCTCCAGTCTGGCCCCGGAGGCGATCCGGCATCCCGCTCCGAGCACGGGACCGTCCGGTCGCACCGCCCGGTGGGCTGCGAGGTAGCGTTCCGGTGTGCCAACCTCGTGCCAGTCGCCGGTGCTGACGTGGACCGCAGGGTGGTCCCCGGCGGCGATCATCGGCCGGTAGAGGTCGGGAACGAACTCCGAGCGACCGTCCGGCAGATGATCGAGGACCTCCGGCTCGAGCAGATGAATCCCCGTGAAGATGCCCGCACCGGAGCAGCTCCCTGACGGAGCGTCGTCACGCCCGAAGCCGCGCAGGATCTTCCCGTCATGCCACACGGCCGTGTAGCCGCTGTTTGCCGGCGCCGGGCGGAGCACCAGGGTGGCTGCCCGTCCGGCGCGCCTGTGGGTCTCGATGGCGGCGGCGAGATCGATGTCACTGACGACATCGGAGTTCACGCACAGGAACGTTCCAGAGCCCTTGAAGTGGTCCGCGGCGGCCCGCACCCCTCCGGAGGTGCCGAGGATCGCCGGTTCCCGGCTGATGTGCACCGTGACGTCGCCGAGACGCAGATCTTCGCCGGCGCGATGCCCGCGCAACCCGCCGGCGGCATCCCGCAAGAGGGACAGGATCGAGGCCGGCCGGTGGTGCAGGTTGACGACGATCTCGTCCACTCCCGCTTTCGACAGGTAGTCGATCTGACGCAGGAGCAACGGCCGGTTCATGAACGGCAGGACCGGCTTGGCCCGGAAGAAGGTGATCGGCACCATACGACCCCCGAAGCCGGCCGCCAGGAGCATCGCCTTCAATGCCGCGAGGCCTCCGGGAAGATCATCTCCGCCGGTTCATCCGTTCCGCCGCGGCCGACAAGATGGCTCGCCTGCAGATCCCGGTACGAGAGGTTGATGTACGCGTCGCGTGTATAACCGAGGCGGCGCGCAAAGGTATCGATGTCGTCGCGGCTGCCTTCGAGTTCGATGTAGGTGCCGATGGGCACCTCGTCGAGTGTGACCAGCAGGTCGCCGGCCCGGTAGGCGGTCCGGAACTTCTGATAACGGTAGGCCACCACCAGCCCGATGGCGCCGAGCAGTTCGCGCACGGGCCCGGGGTCATCCAGGCCGGTCTCGACCTCCCGGCGCACCTTGTAGATCCCGGTGTCGCCGGCCGGTTGCTTGAGAGTCAGGAGCGCGCGTCCGGCCCCGGTGCGCAACCTCACCATGGTCCGGGCGGCCTCGAGGCGGCCGTCCGGAAAGTCGAAGACGACATTTTCCTCGAAGGCGCGCGCCTGGGCCTCCGTGGCACCGGCCTCGACGATCCGCCGTGCCGCCGCATCCCGGTCATCGACGGGCAGCTTCACCTCGATCTCGAGTGGTCCGGTCAAGCGTCAATCATTCGGGAGCGCAGCGGCGCGCGATCTCATCGAGGCGCCCGGCCAGAAACGCATCGGAAACCAGCGC
>JBHHZI010000186.1:0-5843 GCA_046757965.1 Acidobacteriota bacterium
GTCTCGCCCTCGGGCGCCATCGGCGTCTCGTACTTCGACTTTCGCTTCAACGACGCAGCCGCCGGGGCTCACACCGACCGATGGTTCATCTCGTGCCATCCCGAGATCGCGTCCTGCGATCGGTTCGGCACTTGGCAGGAGGCACGCATCACCGATGAGTCGTTCGACATCAAGGCGGCGCCGTCTGCCGGCGGGTTGTTCCTGGGGGATTACATGGGACTCGCGGCTGCCGGCGATGACTTCGACGTCCTCTTCACACAGACCGGTGCCGGCGACCGCGCCAGCGCCTTTCATCGTCGCGTCCGGATGTCGACCGATGTGGCGCCCCGCGGGCTGGGCTGGTGGCGGAAGCAGGTGCGCGCGAACCTGACGGATCGTGGACGGCCGGAGCTGCCGGCATCTCGCCTCCTGGTTGCCGTGCAGAACATCCGGGATGTCCAGGTCGGCTTCGACGATGTGGTCGACCTGGGGGCCCTCGACGCGGTCCTCGACCCCGACCATCCCGCCGCCATGGCCGGTCGCGCCCGTGCCCACGTCCTGGCGCTGCTGCTCAACCTGGCCGACCGGCGCGTGCCGCCGCGCGAGCCCCTTCGTGACGGGACGACGGCCATCGAGGCGGCGCGCGCCCTCGTCGACGTGGTGGCCGACGGGGCCAGCGCGTTCGCCGAGCTCGAGGCGGCGAAGGACCGGGCGGAGGCGATCAACGAGGGAGATCTGTTCCTGAACTGACGGCGGGGAAACCGGCGGGATGCCCGAGTGGCCGGTGGCCGCGGTCCCTCCCGCGCACAGCCGCCGCGCCCGGCCGTGACCCGGGGCGCCCCTGATAACATGGGCGCCCATGACGGATGCATCGGGACCGCCGGTTACCGTGGGAGACCGAACCGACGACCGGTGCCGGGTCTGCCGGGACGTTCGCCCGCACACCGTGGCGGCCACCGACCCGGACGGACGCCCGGCGCGTGTCGTCTGTGACACCTGTGGCAGTCACCACAACTGGCGGGGAGGTGACCCGGCGCGTGTCGCGCCGGCCGGTGCGGCGAGCGTCGTGCCTGAAGTCGGGCCGCGCCTCCGGCACCCGACCGCGGATGAGGGGCAGGTGACAGGTGGTGCGGGTGAGCGCCTGGCCGGCCTCGAAGCGCTCCTGCGTCAGGTGCTCCGGGAGGAAGCGGGGCTGACCCCGGTGGCGCCTGCCGCGCGCTGGGAGGGTGGGACGCTGGTGCTGCGGCCCGGCCGCCCGGGACTGGCCGAGAAGGAGATCCCCATCGATGTCTTCTTCCAGAAGATCGTGATGCTGCGCAACCGCCTCCGCACGCTGGAACAGCAGGTCAACGCCTCGGACCTCCCGGCCTCGTCGAAGCTGAAGGTGCAGGCGTACATCACGGCGTGCTACGGCACGCTGACGACGTTCAATGTTCTCTTCGCCGAGCGCGAGGACGGATTCGCCGGGGCCCGGCGTGAGACGCCCCGGACCGGCTCGTGAGCGACCCGTACCAGTCCATGGACACCTTTGTCCGCCGGGTTCCCGAGGGGGACACGCACGAGCGGCTCGTCTGCAGCCGGTGCGGCTTCATTCACTACGACAATCCCAAGGTGATCGTCGGGGCGGTCTGCACGTGGGAGGACCGGTTCCTTCTGTGCCGGCGTTCCATCGAACCGCGCCGCGGCTACTGGACGCTGCCGGCGGGATTCCTGGAGGTCAACGAGACCACCGAGGCGGGTGCGCGGCGGGAAGTGATGGAGGAGGCCGGCGCCCGGATCGAGATCGACACGGTGCTGGCGGTCTACGACGTGCCCCACGTCAGCCAGGTCCAGATCATCTACCGGGCGTCACTCGCCTCGCCGCGGATCGAGGCAGGCATCGAGAGCGCCGAGGTGGCCCTGTTCGACTGGAACGACATCCCGTGGCAGGATCTCGCCTTTCCCACGGTCCGCTGGGCGCTGCTCCAGCACCGCGAGGTGGCCGGGCGGGACGAGTTTCGCGTCCGGCGCAATCCCGTGCCGGAGGGCGAGCGACCGGGCGGTGCATGAAGCCGGCCGGAGGGGACCCCGTGCCGGGGCCGGCCGCCGGCGGCGTGCCGGACGAGGGGCGACTTCCCCGTGGCGCACGCCAGGAATATGCCGTCCGGCTGGCGGCCCGGCGCGCCACGGTGGCGGCCCTGGAGCGCCGTCATCGACGGATCTCGTGGGCCCGCCTCGCCGTGTTCTTCCTGGCCGGCGGGATGGCGTGGATGGCCTGGGGTGCGGCATGGATCTCGCCCTGGGGGCTCGTCGTCCCTGTGGGCCTGTTCGGTGTTCTCCTGTCGGTGCACAACCGCGTGCTGCGCCGGCGGGATCGAGCCCGCCGGGCCGTTTCGTTCTACGAAGCTGCCATTGCCCGGCTCGACGATCGCTGGGCGGGCACAGGACGCGCCGGGTCCCGTTTTCTCGACGACGACCACCCGTATGCGGGCGATCTGGACCTGTTCGGCAAGGGGACCCTGTTCGAGCTGCTCTGCACCGCGCGCACCGCGGCCGGTGAGGAGACGCTGGCCCGGTGGTTGTGTGCCGCAGCGACGCCGGCGACCATCCGGGACCGGCAGGCGGCCGTCGAGGAACTGAGGACGGAGATCGACCTCCGCGAGGACCTGGCCGTCGTCGGGGGTGGGGTCGCGGAGGCCATCCATCCGGAGGTCCTGGTGCGCTGGTGTCAGGCGCCGGCCGCCCTGCCGGTCGCGCGTCTGACGCTGCCGGCAACGATCATCACTTCGGCGACGGTGGCAAGCGTGGCCGCCCATGTCGCCGGCTGGTTTCCGGCTCTCGTCATGGTTCCCCCTCTGGTGGCCCAGATGGGCCTGGCCGGCCTCTGCCGCCGGCGGGTCCGGAGGGTGGTCGCGGAGGTGGAGCGGCCGGCCCGGGAGCTGGCGTTGCTGGAGGCGGTGGTCGCCCGCCTCGAGCGGCAGCCGTTCACATCGTCACGGCTCGTGGCCCTGCGGCGCTCCCTGGACACGGCCGGGCGTTCGCCGTCCGGCCAGGTGAGGCGTCTGACGCGCATCGTCCACGCGCTCGACTGGCGGCGCAACACCTTCTTCGCGCCTCTGGCAGCCTTGCTGATGTGGACGACCCACATCGGGCTGGCCATCGAACGCTGGCGAGCCCTGGTCGGACCGCGTGTGGCGTCGTGGCTCCAGACCGTCGGGGAGATCGAGGCGCTCGGCGCCCTCGGTGGCTACGCCTACGACAACCCGGCGGACCCGTTTCCCGAGCTGCTCGACGTCGAGGAACCGTGCTTCATCGGCGAGGCACTGGGCCATCCGTTGCTTCCCGACCGGGATTGCGTGCGCAATGACGTGACCCTCGATGCCGGACAGCGACTGCTGGTGGTGAGCGGGTCCAACATGTCCGGCAAGACGACACTCCTGCGCACCGTCGGCATCAATGCGGTCCTCGCGCAGTGCGGTGCGCCGGTGCGCGCCGGGCGCCTGCGGATGACACCCCTCGTGGTCGGGGCCTCCATCCGGCTGAACGATTCCATCCAGGCGGGCCGCTCCCGCTTCTATGCCGAGATCCTGCGCATCCGGCAGATCGTCGGGCTGGCGGCCGGGCCCGGGACGCTGTTGTTTCTCCTTGACGAGATCCTGCACGGGACCAATTCCCACGACCGCCGCATCGGTGCCGAGGCGATCGTGCGCGGTCTTCTCGGTCGGGGCGCCGTCGGGCTGGTGACCACCCACGACCTTGCCCTGGCCCGCATCACGGAGGATGGCGCCGTGCCCGGGGTCAACGTGCACTTCGAGGACCAGATCGTCGATGGTCGCATGCAGTTCGACTACCGCATGCGCTCCGGTGTGGTGCGCAAGAGCAATGCCCTCGCCCTGATGCGCTCCATCGGTCTCGAGGTCTGACTCGACGCCCGGCAGGTTCCCTGCCCTGCAATTGACCCCGGCTTCTGATTCCCGTAGTCTCACCCGGTGCCGGATGCCCTCCAGCAACCCCGAAACGTCAATCCCCTCGCGGCGGAACGTCTGCTCGCAGCCGGTGACGTGCGTGTGCTCGATGTGCGGTCACCGGCGGAGTACCGGGACTACGGCCACATTCCGGGCGCGCTCCTGTTGCCCGTCGATCTGATCGCCGCCGGTCCCGCCACGCTGCCGCAAGACGGGCCGCCGCTTCTGGTGGTCTGTGAACACGGCATGCGGTCTGCTCACGCGGCGGCGGTTCTGTGTCAGGCGGGGTTCACCGACGTCGTCAACATGACCGGCGGCATGTCCTGCTGGGCCGGTCCCCGGGAGCAGGGACCGCCGGCGCCGGAGAACTTCGCCGGTCCGTCGCCCTGGCTCCTGTCCTGCGGGGATCTGCTGCCGTCAGCCGGTGAGGCCCTGGACGTGGCGTGCGGGAGGGGTCGCCATGCGTTGCTCCTGGCGGCCACCGGGCTGCGTGTCCGGGCCGTGGATCGCGATCCCCACCGCATCGTCGACCTCGGTCTCATCGCCCGGCGTCTCGGCTTGCCGGTCGAGGCGGAACAGCGCGATCTCGAGGAGAAAGACGCGGCCATCGGCGAGGCCTCCTATGACGTCATCCTCGGTGTGAACTATCTGCACAGGCCGCTGTTCCCGGCGCTGTGCCGGGCGCTGCGTCCGGGCGGGATCCTGATCTGGGAGACGTTCACCACGGGCGCCGCCGCCGGCAAGGGGCCGTCCAATCCGGACTTTCTACTCCGGCCGGACGAACTGCACGAGCTCGTGAGCCCTCTGACCGTCGTCCGGCACCGCGAGGGAGAGTTCGAGGGGCGTCACGTTGCCTCGGTGGCGGCCCGGGCTGCGGCGGGTGACGATTCCTGACGCGACGGTGTCAAGCCGGTGGCCGGCATGCAGCCGCGGATCAGGTGGTGGTTCCCCCGCACGACGAGCCGGCGCCGGCGGTGCAGCCGAAGCAGTGCCGGCCGGTGACGACGGCGCGGCGGGACAGGGTTGCAGGGTCGAAGTCACGGATGTGTGCCGGGCTGCCGGAGTTCACCGGCAGCTCGAGCATCTGGTTGAAGTCGCAATCGAACAGCCGGCCGTCCCAGCTCACCGACACCATCGACCGGCACATGAGTCCCGCCACCGCCTCGGGATTGAAGGCGTTCACCAGGCGTGTCATGTAGGCCTCGTAGTTGCCCGACGAGAGCAGGTAGGTCAGAAAACGGCTGATCGGCATGTTGGTGATGGTGTAGAGATGGTTGAAACGGATGCCGAAGCGGCGGTCGAGTTCCCGGCGGAAATCGCGTTCGATGCCTTCCTGCGACGGCGGCAGATAGGCTCCCACCGGGTTGTAGACCAGGTTCAGGAGCGGCCCCTCCGGATCGCACCCGTATCCGAGGGTGTTGAGCTTGCGGAGTGCCTCGATGGAACGGTCGAAGACGCCGGCGCCGCGCTGCGCATCGGTCTCCTGCTGGAGGAAGTATGGCAGCGAGGCCACGACCTCGACGCGGTGCGTGGCCAGAAAATCCGCCAGGTCCGCCTGGCCCGTGATCATCAGCACGGAAAGATTGCACCGGTCGATGACATGGATGCCGAGCTTCGTGCACTCTTCCACGAGCCAGCGGAAGTTCGGGTTGAGTTCCGGAGCGCCGCCGGTCAGGTCGATGGTCGGGATGTGGCCCCGCCGTGCCGCGTCGACGACTAGGCCCATGGTCTCACGGGTCATGATCTCCCGCCGGTCCGGCCCGGCATCCACGTGGCAGTGCCGGCAGGTCTGGTTGCACAGCTTGCCGACGTTGACCTGCAAGACCTCGATGCTCGCGGCTGCCAGCGACGGCAAGCGGGCCGCCTGCAGGTGGGAGCCGAAGCTCGGCAGGGCGTGATCGGCCTCGAGGAGCCGAACCT
>JBHHZI010000187.1:0-5816 GCA_046757965.1 Acidobacteriota bacterium
CAGGTCGACGGGCCGCTTCTCTTCCGCCGCATGGATCGGTTCACGCCGCGCGTGGTCCCCGAGACGGACGGCGCCACCTTACCGTTCTTCAACCCCGAGGGCACCGCCATCGGCTTCTTTCGCGGCGGATCGGTCTGGCGCGTGGACGTGACCGACAGCACGCCGATTCGCCTGGCGTCGGCCGCACCGCTGGGCGGTGCCTGGGGAGACGGCGGACGGATCGTGTTCGCCGCCACGGACCGCTCCGGTCTGCTCGAACTGGACACGCGTACGGGCACGATCACGCCGGTGACCCACCTGGACCCTGCCCGGGACGAGATCAGCCACCGCTGGCCGACATTCCTGCCCGGCGGCGGGGAAGTGCTGTTCAACATCGTTCACCGCGGCGATGCGAGGGGCGACGAGGCGGAGATCGCCCTGCTCGCTCTGGACACAGGCCGGCGCACGACGCTCATCGACGGTGGCACGCGGCCCGCGTTCGTGGCGCCGCGACACCTGCTGTTTTCCCGTGCCGGTTCCCTGATGGCCGTGCCTCTCGGCCCCGATGGTCGGCACCCGGCCGGGACACCGTTCACGGTGGTGGAGAGCCTCCGCTGGTCGCCGGAATCCGGGGCGACCGGATACGCCCTGTCACGAGCCGATCCGATTCTCGTCTACACGGCCTCACACGCCCCCGCCGGCTCCCCCGGACTGGCATGGTTCGATGCTGCCGGTCGCATCATCAGGACACACCCGCTGGCCACACCCATCCACGACATGCGGATCGCGCCGGGTGGAGACCGCCTCGCCGCCACCGTCGGTTCGATCCAGGCGGGTGTGGCCCTCGAATCGATCGGGGCGGGCCATCCGTTGCGGGATCTGGCTGGACCGGCCGGAGCCCACCATCCGGTGTGGTCGCCAGACGGCAGCCATCTGGCCTTCTCGATCACCGAACCACGCGGCAACCGGCTGATGACCATGCGCGCCGACGGCAGCGACACGCGCTCGCTCCCCGGCAGCGGGCGTGACCGCACCGCCGAGAGCTGGTCGGTGGACGGCGCCTCCCTGGCTTTCTCCGAGTGGCGCGACGACACGGGGCTCGATCTGCTCATCGTTCATCCATCGGAACCCGGCCCACCGGCGCCCCTGCACGCATCGCCGTACAACGAGAGAGAAGCACGTTTCTCTCCTGTGGGAGGCTGGCTCGCCTACACGTCGGACGAATCCGAGCGGACCGAGGTCTACGTCGAGAGGTTTCCCGGGGGCGAGGACCGGTTGCAGGTGAGCAGCAGCGGCGGCAGCCACCCCTTCTGGTCCGCGGATGGTTCCCGTCTCTACTATCGGCAGGGCGACGGGATCTATGCGGTGACCGTGAAGCTGGCCGGGTCGGTCTCCGCCTCCGCGCCGTGCCGGCTGTTCACCGCACCCGCCGGGACCCGCTTCGTCGGCACCGACCGCACCGGAGACCTCGTTGCCGTGCGATCGGGTGAGGCGGCCGGGGCGACTCGGGTGGAGGTCATGGCCGGATTTGCTCACGCTCTGTCACACAGCAGCAGAGCTGCGACCACGACCGTCGCAGTCAGGCAGCCATGATGCAGGACATGACGCTGAAACAGCATGCTGCAGCGCGGGAGCTGCCCACCAGCGACGTGCTCCTGATGAGCGCGCGCATCGCGCGCGTCATGGAACAGGCGTACGAGCGCGGCGAATCGTGTCCAGCGTTCGACGAGGACTCCATCCGGGTGCGACGCTCCGGCGACGTGGACGTGCCCACCCGGTCCGGCGCGGGAGTGACCGACGCCGGCCTCCGGTCGTTCGGTCGGCTGCTGGAACGGGGGCTGGCCGGCTCATGGGCCGGTGGTCCGGGTGACCCGGACTCCCTGGCAGCGGCGCCGGCGCCGCTGCGCGAGATCATGGAGCGATGCCGGGAAGAGGACCGCTCCTCAGCGGCTGCGCCGGACATCCGCACCATCCGCCTCAAGCTGGAGGCGCTCCTGGAGCAGACCCGCGACAGGGATTCGGCGCTGGCAGGAACTCGCCGGGAGAGACATCGCCAGCTCGGCATAGGTGCCCTAGCCGCGGTCGTGGTGGTCTCCACCGGGACCCTCGCACTGGCCCTGCTCGATCCGGACCCGCGCGTCGATCCCGTTCCGGGCGCGATGGCGTTCACACTGCCGGTGGTGCCGGCGGCGGCAGACGTCATGGGGCCACCCCAGGTGTCGATGGCGCCGGATGATCGATCCTTTCTCCTGGTCGATCCCGGGGATCGTACGGGCGGCACCGTGAGCCTGCAGAGTCTCGACGACGGGTCGCGCACGCTGCTTCCCGACATCGGCCCGATCTTCGGTGCGCTGCAGGTGTCGCCCGATGGGGAACAGGTCGCGTTCTACGCGAGGGCGTCAGCAGTCTCGAAGGTGGTCGACAGCGCACTCTGGGTCGCACCGCTCGCCGGAGGCCCTCCTGTCCAGCTGGCCGGCGGGGTGAGCCGCGGGCTCACATGGACACGAGATGGCCGGATCGTCTTCGTGCCGAACGTTCACTCCGGTCTCGCGGCAGTGTCGGCCGCCGGGGGAGACGCCCGGATCCTGACCGTCCCGGATGCGTCTCGCGGCGAGATCACGCATCGCTGGCCGTCCCTGCTGCCGGACGGCAAGACGCTGCTGTTCACCATCGGCCTCGGCCGCATTCACTCGTTCGATGACGCGGAGATCGCCGCCTACTCGCTGGAGACCGGCCGCATCAAGGTCATTCTTGCCGGCGGCAGCAAGCCGACGTACGTCACCGGTGGTCATCTGTTGTTTACCCGCAGCGGACGGCTCATGGTGGCGCCCTTCGACCTGAAGACCCTGGAGGTCACCGGACCTGTCGTGGCCGCCGTCGAAGGCGTGACCGGGTTTCCTGCGACCGGCGAGGCGATCTACGCGATTTCCCCCGGCGGGACACTCGCCTATCTCCCCGGTGGTCTGTTCGATCTCGCCGCCGTTGACTGGACATGGGTGGATCGAGACGGGACGACGACACCGGCCTTCGATACGCCCCGCCCGGTCGGTGCCTACGACCTGTCCCCGGACGGGCGGCGAGTGGTGGTCACCAGGAACGGGTATCACGACGACGTGTGGATGTGGGACGTCGAGCGAAGCACCATGACGCGGCTGACCTTCGGGTCCAGTAATGGAACCAACCCGATCTGGTCGCCGGACGGCAAGCGGGTGGCGTACAGCAGTCGCACCACCGGAACGTCCGATGTCTTCTGGTCGCCAGCAGACGGCAGTGCCCCCGCGACCGTGCTGGCCACCGGGCCGGCCGACCTGTTTCCCGCCACGTTCTCACCCGATGGACGTTTCCTGGTCTACCTCGAGGTCGACGGAGTCGGCGGCTTCGACCTCTGGCTGCAGCCGCTCTCCGGGGACGCCCCGCGCCGCCCGCTGGTTGCCACGCCCGCCCGGGAGACCGAGGCCCGTTTCTCACCCGACGGGCGCTGGGTGGCCTATACGTCCGATGTCTCCGGGACCGCGGAGATCTACGTCCGGTCCTTCGAACCCTCCGGGAACACCGGCCTGCCGGTCCGCATCTCATCCGGCGGCGGTGGCGTGCCGCGCTGGTCCGGACGCGGCGAGCTGTTCTTCCTGCATGACGGCCACCTGATGGTGGTCGGCCCTCTCTCCTCTTCCCGGCCGGATCGATTCTCCCCGCCACGACCGGCATTCGACGAGGACATGGTCGCCAAGTCATTCGATGTCACGGCGGACGGGAAACGGTTTCTCCTCTCCCGGCAGCTTCCCGTCACCTTCTCGCACCACATGAATGTCGTGCTCCGCTGGGCCGACACACTGTCCCCCTAGCCCGGTCCTCGCTGCCGTGGACAGAACCGCGAACATCTTCTAACCTGCCCGACTCTGACATCTCAAACACGGATCGTTGTCGGCGGCGATCCATGCCGGCTTCCGGGCACGGCCGGGAAGCCGGCGGGCTCGCTCGCCGGACGATTCCTGTCGCCGAGGCGGGATGCAGGACGCAGCACGCCAGTTCTTCGGGCATGGGAGCATGACATGAGCAGATCGTTTCACCGGCGAGATCTCACCCTCTGCATGGTGCTCATCGCGGCCGGTGCCGGTACGCCGGCAAGAGCGGGTGAAACCCTGCCGGACTGGGTCGAGAACACCACGATCAGCGGGCTGGTCTTCGGCGATGCCTACGGCGTGCTCTCTCACCACGATGGCGCCGTTGACGGAGAGAACGGCTTCTGGTTCCGGCGCGTCTATCTCACCTTCGACACGAAGCTCGAGGATGACTTCGATCTCCGCCTCCGGTTCGAGGGCAACTCTCCCGGTGATTTCACGCGTGACGGTAAGATCGATCCATTCGTCAAGGATTTGTACCTGAAATGGAAGCGCGAGAACCTGGACCTGTACCTCGGGCTATCCCCGACGCCCACCTTCAGCGCCCTGGAAACGTTCTGGGGATACCGGTCGGTCGAGAAGACCCCCCTGGATCTGCAGCGTCTGGGGTCGTCCCGCGACACCGGCGTGGCCGTGAAGGGCCGCTTCGGAACCGGCGACCGCTTCGGCTATCACTTGATGGTCGGCAACGGCTCCGGCACGCGGGGGGAGACCGACGACGGCAAGAAAGTGATGGCCGCGTTGTCCTTTCGTCCCGCGGAGTCATGGTCCATCGAGGCATACGCCGACACCGAGAATCGGCCTGGGCACGCCAACCGCACGACCTATCAGGCGTCGATCGGCCAGCGTCACGACCGGTACCGCTGGGGGGCGCTCTACGCCCGGCAGAACCGGGAAACCGGGCCGGGAGAAGACCTCGGCCTCGATCTCGTCTCGGTGTTCGGTGTCGTGAAACTGAAAGACCGGTTGACACTTCTCGGGCGCATCGATCGCATGTTCGATCCCAATCCCGAGGGGGACAAGATCCCTTACATCCCGTTCGATCCCTCCGCCCGGTCGACCTTCGTCCTCGTGGGTCTGGACTTCGCTGTCCGGCCGTCAGTCAGCTTCATCCCGAACATCGAGACCGTATTCTACGACACGCCCGGCAGTAGCCCCGATCCGGATACGGACGTCATCGCTCGGTTCACCTTCTTCGCCCACTTCTGACCGGAGAGAGTAACGTCAAGGGGCGCATCACCGGCAATCCGATGACGCGCCCCGACATTGACGCCGAACTGTCCCGGGAGTCACTCCTTGCGGATATCCACATCACCGTTGAAGGTGCGCAACGAGACCTCCGCATCGCCGTCTCCGAGTGTGAATCTGAGGCTCGAGGAGGGCACGTATCGGCTCTCGCGCTCCGGCTTGTCACCATAGGCGCTGTCGATCTTGCCACTGAACGTCTCCGCGCTGACCTCGCAGGATGTCTCCGGGCTCAGGAACATCTCGATGTCACCGCTCACCGTCTCGATGGAGATGCTCGCCTCAGGGTCCAGCCCGGAGTGAAACTCGACATTTCCACTGACCGCCTCGATCTCCGCATCGGTGATGTGTCCCGTACCATTGATGGTCAGGTCACCACTGACCACCTCGATGTCGAGCTCACCGAGCCGGCCGGTGATCTCCAGGTCACCGCTGACGACCTCCAGGGAGATCTCCCCGTCGACGCCTTCGATGGTCACATCGGAACTGATTCCCTCGATGTCCAGATCGGTGGAAAACGGCACGTGGATCTCGAGTTCGGTACGGTCGCCGGCGCCGATGTGACGCGAATGCCGCGCGCCGCGATGCCGCCCGGATCTCTCCCCGCCGTCATCTCCACGGTCATCCCCGTCGTCATCTGCCCCGCAGGGCGTGGACGCGGTTGGCACGGCCGGCGAAATACGAGGTGCAGAC
>JBHHZI010000188.1:0-5795 GCA_046757965.1 Acidobacteriota bacterium
TCAGGGGAGTCTCTCTCGTGCGAAGATTCAGTCAACTGGCGGTTGCTTGTTGTATTGCCGCGGTTCTTGCGGTGTCGCCTGCGGCGGCGCAGAGTCGCCCGCAATGTTTCGATGACACGGGCGCGTTCAACCCACCGGTGCCCGGTGCGTGCTTTGTCGATCTGAACGGCACGTTTTGCGCCTTTGGTGTCGACGATGATGGAGATTTCTGGCGTTTCTGTCCGGTGGGCAACTCCGGAGACTTCTTGACGCTCACCGGATCCGGCAAGGTGATGAATCATGCCGCGGATAACGACGTAATCGAGGTCGATGTCTGCCCGGCCGTCCTGTCTGGCACCGCGTGTCTCTCTGCACCGCCTGTCTTCGCCGGCGGCGCAGGCGGTGATCTGGTCGGCACATCCGGCAAGATCAGTTTCAACTCCATCGGGTCGTGCACAACCTCGATCAATGGCAGTGGAACCGCGACCGATGCAGACGGCAACTCGTTCGACGTGAGTGTCACTGTTCTTGCCCACCCGAAGGCCGGCGGATGCGTGAGCGTGATCAGTGACGTCACGGTCACACCCGTCGCCCCCTGATCGGTCGTGGCGCCGGCTGGTGCCGCGGATAGATGCCGGCCGAGTCAATCAGAGGCAACGGGATCCCCGGGTGGGAATCCTCTGATGAGTTGACGCGCCAAGGGGGGCATGCAGTGGGAGGCAACTCCATGAGACGGTGTGCGATGCACCACGTCGAGGCCGGACCGTGGAGTTGCTTCTCCGACACGGTTAGGTCCTGTCCTCGGGTTGTTTGAGGAATGCTTCGACGCGGCAGAGACGGGCGACGCGGAGACCGGCCATGCCGGCAGAACCGGTCAGCCCCCCGCGTCCGTCTGATTGCCAGAAATCCCGCGGTTGCAGTAGTCTAGGCTCGATGCGCCTGTAGCTCAGGTGGATAGAGCAACGGCCTTCTAAGCCGTGGGTCGCAGGTTCGAGTCCTGCCAGGCGTACCAGTTCATTCGCTGGCGGGCTCACGGCTCGTGGCCCGCTCTCTGCGCCGCAATCTCTGGAATCCGCCCCTCAGTTCCATCACGGTCTCCCGGTGCGGCAGCCTATTCGATGTAACCCAGGGAGCGGAGGCGTTCGATGGTGGCCGCATCCGCGCCACTTGGAATCGGAGCGGGGCGATTCGCCGGCGGGGGTGTGGTCTCGTAAGTGGGCACGGTTTGCACCGGCCGTGTGCGGGCCTGGCCGACGAGGACCGAGGTGAGGACGCGGCCGTCCATGTCCTCGGCCACCGGCAGATGGTGCAGGTAGAGAAGGGTCGGGGTGATGTCGAGGACCGCCGGGTGAGCGGCGTCACCGAGGCGCGGCAGGTCATCGACGGCGACGTCCGGTGAGAATGGCGGCTTGGGTGCTGCGAAGGAGGGGCCGGCGGCGATCCAGATGCCATCGGGTGCATCACCGTGGGCGCCGGTGTTGTGGCGCGCCAGTGGATTGCGTCCTGTCGCCACCTGGCCGGTGCCACGCCGGGCGTGCATGCCGTGGTCGGAGATGACGATGACGTCGGTGCCGGGCGGCATGGCAGCACGCAGACGACCGACGGCGGCATCGACACGAGACACCATGGCCGGCAGGTAGGTGGCGGCGGCCGCGGCGCTGGCGTCGTCGACCTCTTCGGCGAGCGGCGCCGCCGACGCGTGGCCGTAGCCGAAGAAGCGGTGACCGGCCACGTCGATGGCGCCCTGGTACACGGCCAGGATGCGGGGCCGGTGGCTGCGTGCGATCTGCTCGGCGGCGGCGGCGAAGATGGCATCGGAGATGGCCGACCAGCCCAGGTCGCGGCGAAACTCGCGAAGCCAGTCGGGAGCAGTGGGCGGCAGCGGCACCAGATCGGCGTCGAGAGCGGTTCGTGTGTCGCCGGCGGTTGTATCGATGAGCGGGCGGAGCTCTTCCATCAGGTCAGGTGGCCAGGTCTGCTCGCGGCTGCCGGCATAGAGCGTGCCCTTCCAGGTGCGCCCGCCGATCGAGGTGATCGGCGCCACCATCCATCCATGGATCGGTTCGGCTGGCCAGGTGACCCACCAGCCGATCACCGCCGTCGAACGATGGGCCTCGCCGAGAATGTTCCAGAACGCCTTGACCATGCGCTGATTGGCGGTCACCGGCACGAGATGTCCTCTCACCGACTCGGCGAAGTGGGTGATGCCGTGCTTCTCCTTCGTCTTGCCGGTGGCCACCGACGTCCAGATGACCGGCGAGTCGGTCGGCTCGAAGGTGGTGAGGCGCGTGGCGCTGCCGCGCCGGGCGAGGTCGAGAAGGTTCGGGGTGCGACCGGCGCGCATGGCGGGCAGCAGCGTCGCCCAGTCGAGCCCATCCACCGCCACCAGCAGGGTGGCCGGGCCGGTGTCCTCCGGTCCGGCATGCCCGCCGGGCGTGCAGGCGGCGACCAGGGCACAGGTCGCCGCCAAGATGGCCGTGGCCGAGATCCGGCCGGCGCGCTGTTCCGGTCGCGGGCGGGCCCGGGAGAGCAGACGCCTGATGCTGTCGCGATGGCACACCATGGGTTGACTCTAGCCCACCCACGGTCGGGCGCGGATTGTTGTCCGGTGTCGATCGCGCAGGAGGTGTGCGACGGCAAGCTCGGTGTGCGGGCGCCGGAGACGGCGAGTGGCGAGGTGGGCGAGGCGATTCGCTCGTTCAACCGGATGTCGGCGCGCCTCCAGGAGCTGGATGCGGCGGCCCGTGAGATGCGCACCCAGCAACATCTGGGAGAGATCGGGGAGATCGGCCGGGGGCTGGCCCACACCCTGCGCAATCCACTCAACGCTCTCGGCCTGTCCCTGGAGGAGCTGGCCGAGCGGGCGCCGGACGGCGACGCGTCCGACGAGCTGGTCGAATCCGCCCGCCGCCAGATCCGCCGGATGGATCATTCCATCCGCTCGTTCCTGGCGCTGGCGAGCGGAGGAGCGGGCGATCTCGAGCCGGTCAATCTCCGTGCGCTGGTGCAGGATGTGGTGCTGGAGGTTCTCCAGGACACGCGCCATCGCACGCCCATCGAGATCGAACCGGGTGCGGCCGGCGCGGCCGAGCCGGTGATCGATGGCATCGGTGCGGAGCTGCGGGCCGTGGTGCAGGCGCTGGTGGTCAACGCCGTCGAGGCCAGCCCGCCGGGGAGCGCCGTGCGGTTGCGGCTGACGCCAGCCGGACGCGGCGAACGGATCGGTCTGGAGATCGATGACGCCGGCGCCGGGCTCCCGCCGGAGGTGCGCGAGCGCCTGTTCACGCCGCACACGACGACCAAGGCAACCGGGTCTGGCATGGGCCTGTTCCTGGCGCACCGGATCGCCACCGGCTGGTACGCGGGCAGGCTGGAGATCCGTGACCGGGTCCCGCGTGGCAGCACGGCGGTACTCGAGCTGCGCGGGCGCACCGCACCCGCCGGCGTCGATGTCTGACCGGTTCATCCTGGTCGTCGAGGACGACGCCGACCAGCGACGTCTGGTGGCGGCGATTCTTCGCGATGCGGGGCATGACGTGGTCGAGGCGGGCTCGGTGAGCGAGGTGTTGCCGGCCCTGGCCGGCAACTCGGTGGATCTGGTGCTCTCCGACTGGAAGCTCCCCGACCGCGACGGACTGTCGCTGCTGGCCACCGTGCGCGAACAGTTCCCGCAGACCGCGTTCGTCATGGTCACCGCTTACGGGACCGTTCGTGGTGGTGAACTGTGCGGCCGTGCCGGAGGGCTTGATCGAGTCGGAGTTCTTCGGGGCGGAGAAGGGCTCGTTCACCGGCGCCGACCGGCGCCGAGCCGGAAAATTCGAGGCGGCGGCAGGTGGCACCCTGTTCCTCGACGAGGTCGGGGAGCTGCCGCTGGCCATGCAGCCGAAGCTCCTGCGGGCGGTGCAGGGGGCGCACATCAGCCGGGTCGGGAGCCCGGAGGAGATCGCCACGGACGTGCGGATCGTGGCGGCCACCAACCGCGACCTGGGGGCCTGGGTCGTCGAGGGCCGCTTCCGCGAGGACCTCTTCTATCGCCTCAACGTCGTGCCGGTACTCATGCCGCCGCTGCGCGAGCGCCGGGAGGACATTCCCCGCCTGGTCGGCCACTTCGTCGAGCGAGCCATCCGCCGGCATGGGGTGGAGGTGGAGCCGTTCCCGCCGGCCCTGATGAAGCGCCTGGTCGATCACTCGTGGCCGGGGAATGTGCGCGAGCTGGAGAATGTCGTCGAGCGGCTGGTCCTGCTCAGTGACGGGCGTCAGGTGTCGACCACCGACCTTCCCGATGAAGTCGGTGGCCGGCCGGCCGGGGATGGCGGCTTTCGCCTGCCACCGGGCGGTCTGTCCTGGGAGGCCCACGAGAAGGCGTGCTTGGCCCAGGCGATCGACATGGCGGGGGGCAACCGGGCGCGCGCCGCGCGCCTGCTCGGCTTGCCGTACAAGGCCTTCCTCTATCGCGCCGAGAAGCACGACCTCTGAGTGACCCCGCCGCCGGTTGCCGGCTCGGCGACGCCGGGTCACCCGGTTTCGGCAGGAGTCTCCCGAAATGGGGAGATGGTCTTCCGGCAGAGCCGTCTCCGGCGCTGAACCCGATGCGCGCACCGGGTGAGATGCGTTCCGTCGTGGAGTAGCATGAGATGGCACGAGCACGGTACAGAGGCGCACGGCGCGCGGTGCCGTCCGTCTGTCTTGACCCGGGATGAGATGGCACGGCGGCGGGCGGCAGGCCGGACGGCGAGCCGGTGTCTGTCGTCCGGATGCAACGACGTGGCCTGGTTCTTGCTGGGTTCTGTGCTGTGCGGGCGGGCGCGCGGGAACGAATCCCGGCGCGACGGGGCCAACATGGAGGGATGCGGAATGATGCGACTGTCGAGAAGCAACGCCGCAAGGCGCGCGGTGGGATGGGGACAGGGTTGGATTCTGGGTGCGGCCGCGGCCTGTCTGCTGGTCGTGCCCGCGTGGGCGAACGGCAGCACGGAAGATGCCGTCGTCTGCAGCGGCGGCGAGGCCGATTGTGGCGGCGTGGAGCACCGCATCAAGATTCTCATCGCCGGCGGCGGGGATGAGCTCGAGGGACTCGCCGCCGGGGGTGAGGCGATCGACATCAGCGGCATGGAGGTCGGCGAGACACGCTACGGAACCGGCGACACCGATGTCGCCGTCACCCGCGTCGAGGACGGCTACACCATCACGGTCGACGGAGAGGAGATTCATGTCGACACCATCGTTGACGCGGACCGGATGAAGGTCATCGTGGGCAGTGGCAGTGGGGAGGGCGGTAGCTGGACCACCGCGGACGGCAGTGTGTTCAGTCTGGATGGTCACCATGTGGCCCTCTTCGGCGCCGGCGGTGAGAGCGATGCCGTCACCCTTTCGGGTCTCGGCGACCTCGACGAGGACGCGCGCCAGCGCATCATCGAGGCGCTGCGCGACGCGGGCGTGGAGAAGGACATTCATTTCGCCGACGGTCACGGGTTCCAGTTCATCACCGCGGGCACCGGTGAGGGGAACACGGTCTTCTTCTCCGGTGATGAGGGCGGTGAGGGCGAGCACACCATCAACGTCGACGTCGAGGCGTTCGCAGGCGACGAGGCCGGCACCCACAAGGTCGTCATCATCAAGAAGGTGAAGAGCGGCGACCAGGAGAAATGAGGCGAGGACCTTCGTCGCGTTTCTCAGACTCCCGGGGCCGGTCGTCTGCATCAGGCGGCCGGCCCGCTTCTCGTTTCTTGACACTGTCTCGCGGGCTCGTCTAGCGCGAGTCTCAGGATTCGTCGCTGATCACCTCACGCGGCATCTGTGCGAGACGGCCGCCCATG
>JBHHZI010000189.1:0-5766 GCA_046757965.1 Acidobacteriota bacterium
TCGGCAGACGGTGGAGGACTCGACCGCGGGATCCGACCTCTCAACCGGTCGCGGCCGGCTTCCGATGGGCCGCGGTCGTCGCCCGCGGCAGTTCCTGCCCGCTGCCCAGGAGGACCGCCACCCAGCGCAGGTCCTCGGTGTTCTCCAGGAGGATCTTGACGATGACCGTGAGGGGCACCGAGAGGAGCATGCCGACCGGCCCCCAGATCCAGCCCCAGAAGACCAGCGAGAGGAAGACCACCAGCGTGGACAGCCCCAGTTGCCGGCCCATGAGATGGGGCTCGACAATGCTTCCCATCACCACGTTGACGACGATGAAGATCACCGCGACGGCGACGGCGCGACCCGGCCCGAGCTGCACCGCGGCCAGCAGCACCGGAGGAATGGCCGCCAGCGCCGAGCCCAGGTTGGGGATGTAGTTGAGCATGAAGGCCAGCACCCCCCACAGGATCGGAAAGTCGACGCCCACCACGGCCAGAGCCACTGCCACCGCACTGCCGGTGGTCAGGCTCACCAGCGACTTGATGGCGAGGTAGTGCTGCATCTCGTGCCGGATCCGGTCGTAGCGCGCCGTCGCCTGTTGCGCTCCGAACGCGGCGCGCAGCTTGTCCGGGAAACCGGCCGCCTCGAGCAGGATGAACGTGATGGTGAGAAACACCAGGAAACTGCTGGAGAGCACTGCGGTGAGCGTGCCAAGGGTCCCGGTCACGATGTCGAGAACCCGGGCCGGGTTGAACAGGTCCTCGAACTGATGGGAGATATCGATGCCCCGCGCGCCGAGCGCGGCGAACAGCCCGCTGGTCATCTCCTCGAGGCTCGCCTTGTAGACCGGAGCCTTGCGGGTCAGATCGCGGATCGAGCCGCCGAGCACCCAGATCAGCACGGCCAGGACGAGCATGGCGACCGTGAGGGTGACCAGCACGGCGATGGCGCGCGGCAGGCGACGGCTCTGCAGCCAGTTCTGCAGCGGCAGGCAGACCAGCGCGAGGAAGACGGCCACCAGCAACGGGGTGATGAGCCCGGCCGCGGCGCGGAGCCCGGCGATCAGGACCACCAGGCCGGCCGCGACCAGCACGAAGTGCGCTCCGGCATCGCGACGCTCCGTTCCCATCGACGCCACTATACTGCACTCCCCGCGCGCCCCGGGCCATGGCCCATGGCGCTTGAGCGAAAGGCTCTCTATGTCCACCTGGCTGGACCACGGCATCCTGTTCGGCGCCGGCGTCGTGGCCGGCACCGTCAACGTGATCGCCGGCGGGGGTTCGTTCATCACCATCCCGCTGCTCATCTTCCTCGGTCTCCCTGCCGGTGTCGCCAACGCCACCAACCGGATCGGGATCGTGCTGCAGAATGTCGGCGCGGTGTGGGGATTCAACCGGCACGGCGTGCTGCCTCGATCGATCCTGGTCTGGACCGCGATTCCTTCCGCAGCAGGAGCCCTGCTCGGCTCGTGGGCCGCCCTTGCCATCAGCGATGCCGCCTTCACCCGAATCCTGGCCATCCTGATGATCGTGGTGACGGTGTGGACCGTGTGGGACCCGCTGGGCCGGGGAACACCGCCGGAGAGGGACCGTCTCGACCGCCTGCGCCACCGGGTCCTGCTGGCCGCGGCCTTCGTCGGCGTCGGCTTCTACGGGGGATTCGTGCAGGCCGGCGGCGGCTTTCTCATGCTTGCCGTGCTGTCGGTAGCCGGCATCGACCTGGTGCGCGCCAACGCCGTCAAGGTGTTCTGCGCGCTGGTCTTCACCCTTGCCTCTCTGGGCCTCTTCTGGGCGGCTCACAAGATCGCCTGGGACGCGGGACTGTCCCTGGGCCTGGGGACCCTGGCGGGCGGTCAGGTCGGGGTCCATCTGACGGTGCTCAAGGGACACCGCTGGGTG
The DNA here is from genome assembly GCA_046757965.1 of Acidobacteriota bacterium. GTDB lineage: Bacteria > Acidobacteriota > Polarisedimenticolia > SMYD01 > SMYD01 > JBHHZI01. Next base: position 1,881 of record JBHHZI010000189.1, read on the forward strand.
CGCGGCGTCGTCACCCTGACCGTCATCCTGTTCGCCCTGAAGCTCTGGTTCGCACCCTGATGGTGGTGCCGATCGCCGTCCGAGGAGCGCATCGAATCGACCACATGTTGCCCGTGAACCAGTGTCCCGATGGGGCGCCGCCACACGCCGGCCGAGACCGGCCCGCCGGGCATGAGACGCGATGCTCACCACTCTGGATCGGCTACAATGGCGCGTTCCCGGTCGACGAGAAGGAGAGCCGTGCCTCGTATCGATCTGCGGTCGGACACCGTGACCCTGCCCACACGCGAGATGCGGGAGGCGATGGCCGGCGCTGAACTGGGCGACGACGTCTACGGCGAGGACCCGACGGTGAACCGGCTCGAGGCGATAGCGGCCGAGCGCCTGGGCAAGGAAGCCGGCCTGTTCGTCGCCAGCGGCAGCATGGGCAACCTGGTGGCCATCCTGTCCCATGCACGACGCGGTGACGAGGCCATCGTCGGCATCGACGGGCATTCCTACGTCTGGGAGGCTGGCGGCATGGCCACTCTCGGCGGCATCGTGCCTCACCCCCTGCCCACCGCCATCGACGGCCGTCTGGCGGTGGAGGACATCGAGGCCTCGATCCGGCCGGATGACCCGCATCTGCCGCGCAGCCGCCTGCTGCTGCTGGAGAACAGCTACGGCGCCCGCAACGGCGCGCCCCTGCCGGCCGACTACTTCCGATCGCTGGCCACCGTGGCAGCCCGCCACCATCTCCGCACCCACCTCGACGGCGCCCGGCTCTTCAACGCCGCCATCGCCCTGCAGGTCGAACCGGCCAGCCTGGCGGCCGACGTCGACTCCGTCAGCTTCTGCCTCAGCAAGGGCCTCTGCGCCCCGGTCGGCTCGGTGCTCTGCGGATCAGCCCCGTTCATTCACGAGGCCCGGCGACAGCGCAAGGCGGTCGGTGGCGGCATGCGCCAGGCCGGTGTCCTGGCCGCAGCCGGCCTGGTGGCCCTGGACAGGATGGTCGACCGCCTGGCCGACGATCATCGCCGCGCTCGCGTGCTGGCGGAATCGCTCGCCTCACTGCCCGGCATCCGGCTCGTCCTGGAGACGGTGCGCACCAACATCGTCTTCTTCGATCTGTCCCCTGACCTCGACCTGGAACCCCGCGTTCTGATCGAACGCCTCGAACAGGACGACGGCGTTCTGATCGACACCTACCTTCCCAACGGCCCGCGCACGCTCCGTGCCGTGACCCACCATGGCATCGACGATGAAGCGGTCAAACGGTTCCTGCGCGCCACCGGACGGATCCTCTCGGCCGCCGGCCGACGAGACACATGATGCCGCCCGCTCACCCACCCGGCACCGGGCGCGCCCGGCGTCCACCGCGCCCGAGGAGAACACGATGAATCGAGGAAAACACGTCCGCTCGCTGGCCATCGTCACCGGCATGGCGCTGGGCCTCGCCAGCGCCCATCTCCCGGCCATCGCCCAGAAGATCCAGCCGCCGCGCATCGCGTTCGAGAAGGTGGTGCTCGACAACGGGCTCACGGTCATTCTCCACGAAGATCATGCCACTCCGATCGTCGCCGTGAATCTCTGGTACCACGTCGGGTCGAAGAACGAGAAGGCCGGGCGCACGGGGTTCGCGCATCTGTTCGAGCACATGATGTTCCAGGGGTCCTCACATCACGACACGGACTTCTTCAAGGCCCTCGAACCGGTCGGCGCCACGGATCTCAACGGCACCACCAACTTCGATCGGACCAACTACTTCGAGAACGTGCCGCCCAACGCACTCGAGATGAACATGTGGCTCGAGGCCGACCGCATGGGCTGGCTCCTGCCCGCCATGACCCAGGACCGTCTCGACAATCAACGTGAGGTGGTCAAGAACGAGCGGCGGCAGAGCTACGAGAATCAACCCTACGGGCTGGTGAACGAGCGGATGTTCGCGGCGCTGTATCCGAAGAACCATCCCTACAGCTGGCCGGTGATCGGGTCCATGGACGATTTGACCGCCGCCGCCAAATCGGACGTCGAGAGCTTCTTCAAGAGCTACTACAGCCCCAACAACTGCACTCTCGTCATCGCCGGGGACATGTCCATCGACACCACCAAGGAACTGGTCAAGAAGTATTTCGGCGACATTCCTCCCGGCCCGCCCATCGCCCGGCCCGAGGCCTGGGTGCCCCATCTGGACGGCGAGATCCGCCTGTCGATGGAGGACCGGGTGCCCCTGCCCCGACTGTATGTCGCGTGGCATGTGCCGGGCATCTTCCAGGAGAACACCGAGGCGCTCGACATGCTCACCGACATCCTCGCCGGCGACAAGAACTCGCGCCTCTACAAGCGGCTGGTCTACGATCTCCAGATCGCCCAGAACGTCAACGCGTTCATCGACCAGCGGGAACTGTCGAGCCTCTTCCGAGTCACAGTGACCGCCCGGGCCGGCCACTCCCTTGACGAGATCGAACCGCTCGTCTTCGAGGAGATCACGAAGCTGACCACCACACCGCCGACGGCGGCGGAGACCGAGCGGGTCAGGACCACCCATCTGGCGCGGGTCGTCCGGGGCCTGGACCGCATCGGCGGTTTCGGGGGCAAGAGCGACATCCTGGGATGGTGCCAGACCTATACCGGCGATGCCGGCTGCCTCACGGACATCTTCCGGCGATACAACGCGGTCACCCCGGCGGCCCTCCACGCCGCGGCTCGCCGCTGGCTCGGCAGCGGCCGGGTGGTGATGCGTGTCGACCCGTTCCCCGATCTGGCGCCTGGCGCAAGACTCGCCAGCCTCGATCGAAGCCGGATGCCGGCCGTCGGCGAGCCCCTGCCGCTCAAACTTCCCGCCACCCGGCGGGCGACCCTGTCCAACGGACTCGGAGTGGTGGTGGCGTCGACCGACAAGGTGCCCGTCGTCCGCCTCAATCTCATCGTCCGCGGTGGCGCGTCATCCGACCAGAAGGCACAGTTCGGCCTGGCGTCGCTGATGGCCAATGTCATGGACGAGGGAACCAGCACGCGCACGGCGCTCGAGCTGGACGCGGCCGAACAGGCGCTCGGCGCACAGCTCTTCACCAGCTCCAATCTCGACACCTGGACCGTGACCCTCAGCGCCATGAAGGCCCGTCTCGCCCCGTCCATGGACCTGTGGGCGGACGTGATCCTCCACCCGGTGTTTCCCGCCAAGGAGGTGGACCGCCTCCGCAAGCAGGTCATCGGTCAGATCATGCAGGAGAAGCGGCAGCCCGTCGGCATGGCGACGCGGATCCTGCCCGCGCTCCTGTACGGCAGCCAGCACCCGTACGGCCAGCCGCTCTCCGGTTCCGGGTTCGAGAACATCATCGAGAGTCTGACCCGGCAGGATCTGGTCGACACACACGACACCTGGTTCAAGCCGGGCAACGCCACCGTCGTGGTGGTGGGCGACACGACCCGTGAAGAGATCGTGCCGATGCTGGAGGGTGTGCTCGGCAAGTGGACACGGGGCCGTGTACCGCTCATCAACCTGCCCGCGCGCCCGCTGCCCGAGCACACGACCGTCTACCTCATCGACAAGCCGGGGGCGGCCCAGTCGGTGCTGTTCGCCGGCACCCTGACCCCGCCGAAGAACAACCCCGATGATGTCCCGTTCCAGGTGCTCAACGCCATTCTCGGCGGGCAGTTCACGTCGCGTCTGAACATGAACCTCCGCGAGGACAAGGGGTACAGCTACGGGGCCTTCTCCGCCTACCTGCCGGCGCGAGGCCAGGGACTGTTCGGCGGCTTCTCCATGGTGCGAACGGACGTCACCAAGGAATCGATCGTCGAGATGATGCGGGAGATCCGCGACATCCGCGCCGAGCGCCCGGTCACCCCGCAGGAACTCGAACAGGCCCAGGACAACCTGACCCTGTCGTTGCCGGGCCGCTAC
>JBHHZI010000190.1:0-5640 GCA_046757965.1 Acidobacteriota bacterium
CCCAGCCGGACAGCCAGGCGACGATCTCGGCAGCCGGCCCATCGGCCACCGGGAGAGACACGGCGAATCGACCTGCGGAGGTGACCAGCACCAGGCGCGCCCCGTGGCCGGCATCGACCGGCCAGGCCGTGGCCCTGGCACGGCCCAGAAGCTGCCGCAGGCGATCCAGGGCCGGTTCGTCGAGGGCGGTGATGAGTGTGCGCCGGGCGCCATTCATCACCCAGACCTCGCCATCATCCTCGATCTCCACGCGTACTCCGTCCACTGTCACGAGAACGATGCGGGTGAAGGGGATGGATGTGGCCCGTGAGTCAGACTCTCGCCGGGACTTCTCGTCTCGATCCTTGCCGGTGGCAGTTCCGGTCTCGCCAGCGGCCGGGTCGGGCGCGTCCGCCGCGCGCCAGAATTTGCCGCCAGCCTTCCGGCCGCGCTCCTGCGCCGGGGCGGCCATGTCGACCCGCCGCACCGGGACAGGCGCCGCCTGCATTCGACCGGCCGATACCGAGGCGACCGCGGTCTTGGCTGCGGATTGCAGTCCGGCTCGGGCAATGCCGAAGATGCCCTCGTATGACACATCCTCGGGCATCTCCACCGGCACGCGCACCTGCGAACTTTGTCCGGTGGCGTTGCTGACCACGCTGTCGACCGCCACCAGCGAGGTCCAGGCCGTCATCAGGTGATGGCGCAGGCCGAGCTGCACGATGGATTCCTTGACGTCATCGCGCGCCCCGGCGTGAAGCTGCCGAGCGAGGCGATGAATCCGGGCCCGGGCCCACAGGCGGCCGAGGGCTGCCGTGTCCGGCTCGCGTTCGGGAAGCACGAGCACCCGGCTGAGGATCTCCGATCGACCCCGGACGTTTCCTTCCACCTCCACCAGTCCCGTTCCCGGGCGGGTGTAGCGTCCGTGCACCAGCACCGACTGTCCGGCGAACAGGTCCGGCACGATGGCAGGTTCCAGATCGGTCACCTCCACATCGTCGAAGTGCAGGCGAATGTCGGTCAGCACCGGCGTATCGATCCGCCTCACGAAGCGCTCGACCATGGCGTCGGGTTCTTCACGCGGTCCCAGGAATGCGGCCATGCCGCGCCCCTCCTCCGCCAGTCCTTCGAGCAGGTAACGATTGACCGACGAGCCGATGCCGAAGGCGAACAACCGGGCCTCGCCGATGCTCTGCTGCACCGCCGCGAGCACCGAGCGCTCGTTGCCGATGTAGCCGTCGGTCAGGAAGGCCACGATGCGCAGCCGCTCAGGATCGCGGGGTGGATCGAGGGCCGCGTGGATCCCGGCCAGCATCTGCGTGCCGCCCTGTCCGGATAGCCCATCCAGATAGATCAGGGCTCGCTGCAGGTTCGCCGGTGTGGGGGTCAGAGGCCGGGTGCCCAGACCGGATGCATTCTCGGAGAAGCGCAGGATCTGGAAGGTGTCGCCGGGGCGCACGGCCGCCAGCGAGTGCCGCACGACATTCTTCGCCGCCTCGAGCGGCACGCCGCTCATCGATCCCGAACAGTCGAGGACGAACACCAGTTCCCGGGGCAGGGCTGCCTCGTCGGACACCTGCGCGGGCGGCTGGATGAGAAGCGAGAAGACGCCCGGCTCGTCCGGCCTGGCCGGGTCGCGCCAGGTGAGAACTCCCAGTTCGGGCCTGGCGCCGCCCACGGCCCAGTGGAGTCGAAAGTCCCGGTCGAGCAGGGCGTCGGCTCCCTCCGCCACCTGCACATGAGCCCGGGCGTCATCCTGGCGGGTGATGGTGATGCGGTGAGACGGCGACGTGAGATCGCGCATCGTCACGCCGGCGTCGAGGTCGACGGACAGGGTCAGGCGCTGCGGCGTGTGCGCCCCCGGGGCGACCACCGGCGGATCGATCTGCCCGGGGTCCATCATGGTGGCGGGGATGAAGCGGGGACCGACGACGGTCGGAAAGACGTAGGCGCAGTCTGCATCCTCGCAGGTGATCGGCTGATCGAACTCGATGACGACATCGATGGCCATGCCGGGCATGAGGTTGGCAACCTGCTGGGCGAAGATGTTCGGACGTTCCTCGTCGAGCAGGCCGGCAACCTTGCCGGCGGCCCGGGCCTGCTCGTACACCGCCCGGGCCTCCTCCCGCCGCATCATGCGCCCGGCGAGCCGGCGTTCGCCGATGCGCAGGCTCATATCACTCACGGCGGCATCCTCCGGCAGAGGAAAGATGTAGACACCGTCCACCGGGAGCGTGTTCGGGTTGTTCCACCGCTGCGAGACGATGACATGAGCCACCGGACCGGAGATGGTGGTCTGCACGTCGGTGGCTGTGAGCAGGAACCGCGAGGCGGGATCGCCGCCGGGCCGGATCCGGGGCGGAACCCGACGCCCCGGTCGATCCACCTCATCCACGGGCATGGTCTCTGGAGGGGCCGGCAGCGAGATGGCCGGGCCGCTGTCGCCCATGCGAACGGCTCCGGTTCCCACACGCCCCACGACACCGCCGGTGGCCGGCGTGGCCGTCGACAGAGCGAGGAGCGCGGACAGGCAGAGAGTGAACCACGCCACCTGGATGGCCGGCATCCTGTACGACGCCGGGATGGAGGCGGCGGTCGGCACGATGCCTGCGGACCGGCCGCAAGGTCCGGCCGGTCCGGGCAGGCGAGTCGGCAGGGCCTGATGCCGGGCGATGCGACGAGATCGGAAGGGTCGGAGAGCGGGGCATGCGAAACGGGTCATGATGAATCTCCTCGAAGCGGTTCTGCCTGATGAGACCGGTCTGTGGCGGAAAAGTTCCGGCCCGCCGTCGGGAACTTTCCGGCCCTGCGCCTGTCTGACCTGATCGAGGGATATGTGGCATGCTCCGTTCGATGCGAGACGAGGCGATGGCGACAGATGACCAGATGGATCCGCGGGTCCGGCGGGCTGCTGCAGGCGACCGGGAGGCATTCGCCGAGCTGATGGAGGACGAGCTGCCCCGTGTCTGGCGCGTCGTGTGGCGCATCCTGCGGCATGATCAGGACACGGAGGATGTCGTCCAGGACGTCTTCTTGCAGGTGCACCGGGCCCTGCCGCGGTTTCGTGGTGAGGCCCGGTTCTCCACCTGGTTGCACCGCATCGCGGTGAATCGCGCACTCAACCACCACGACCGGGCGGCCGAGCGCCTGCGCCGCGCTTCCCGGCCCATCGATGAGGCGCCTGATGATGCCGCCGGAGTGAAGCACGGTCTGGCCCTGGCTGCCGGCGCGCCCACCCCCCTGCACGCCCTGGAAGTAAAGGAACTGCAGCAACGCCTGGCGGTCTGTCTGGAGAAGCTGCCGGCGGCCTGGCGCGCCGTGCTGGCACTGCGCGATGCCGAGGTGATGTCGTACCAGGAGATCGCCGCGACCCTGGGATCTGCACTCGGGACCGTGCGCTCGCGACTGGCGCGGACCCGTCTCTTCCTGAAACGGTGTGTCGAGGGACAGCCCGCATGACTCCGGACCGGTCTCATCCCACCGAGGCGCTGTCGGCCTACCTCGACGGCGAGCTGGCCGGCGGCGAGCGCGCTGACGTCGAGGCCCATCTGGCGGCGTGCGCGTCGTGCGCCGCCGAGCTGGCCGATCTGAGACGGCTGGCGGCGGCTCACGCCGGTATGGCTGCCCCGGCGGTGCCGGCGGATCTGGCGGCGCGTCTTCGCGCCCGGCTCGGCCTGCCGGAGGAGGTCACCGGCGAGACATGCGATCTGCGCGACGCCGATGCGGCGGTCGCGGGTGCGGTCGCCGGAGCCGTGCCATCGGCCGGCGTGCGGCTGTCGGGCCGGTCCGTCCCGGCGTGGCGAAGATGGCAGCGTCACCCATTCGTGGCGATTGCCGCCAGCCTGGGTGCGGCCGCGATCCTCTGGGTTGCCTGGCAGGAGGGGTCGGAGGCGCCACCGGCAGGAGCTGGACCGCCCCCAGGCCGGCAGGTCGTGGATGATGTCCGTGGGGCGCCGTCGTCGGTCGGCGGCAAGCTCGATGTCGATCTCCCGGCACCGTCGACGTCCCGGGAGGCGCGGTCGAACGGCACGGATGCCACGCCGGCGCCGCCGAGGGCTGTCCCTGCAGAGAAACGCCGGAAGACCGCGGCCGCAGGGAGCCGGCCGCCGGAGGGCGCATTGCAGGATGAAGCGGCCGGCAAGACGGTCGGCGAGCCCCACCCCGTTCCGCTGCCGGCTCTCCTCGTGGACGACACTCCCGGCGACCAGCCGGTGCGGAAAGAGGCCGTGGGACGCAAAGCACTGCCGGCGGAATCGGTGCGGACCCTGCCCGCCGCGCCGACGCCTGCCGGGACTCACGACATGACGCCGGACCGCACCGATCGAATCGAGAGCGATGCCGCCGCAGCGCAGAAACTGACCGCTGCCAGGAGGCGGAGCCGGGAGGCCGCGCCTGTGCTGTCCCATCCTCCAGCCAAGACCGGGAAAAAGACTGTGCGGCGCAGCCAGGCGGCGATGTCCCCGGTCGAGGCGGAGCGCCCCACGCGGACGAAGACGGAAGCGATGGAGGCGACGCCGACCGACAGGAAGGACCGGGATGCGGCCGGCGTGATGAAGAGAGCCGGTGTGAAGCGGCCGGAGATTCTCGCTGAGGTCGCAGCCGCCGGAACGGACGATGCCGGGACCCGGGCCGCGTTGCGGGAGGCGGTGTCGCGTGCCCGGCATCGGGATGATGCCGCGTCGATCCTGCGACAGATGGCGGCCTCGTTGCTGGCGAATCCGCCGGCTCCGGGGCCGGAGATCCTCGCCCAGGCCGGCCCGGCGCCGGAGGAGTCCATCCAGGCGGTGCGGGCAGGGCAGGCGAGAGCGCAGGGGGCGGCAGACGCGGGCGCGGTGATCCTGCCACCTGCACCGGACCTGTCCTCTGTCTCCTCGCCGGCGCGTCTGCTGACGATTCAAGCAGGGACCGACCGGCTGGTGCTGTACGAGCGCGGCTGGGCAGAGGTCTGGACAGCGCGCGAGGTCTGCTTCGCCGCCGCGGAGTCGAGCCAGGCGGACGCGGGTGTGGACCAGCCGGCCACGGAGGCGAGGCCAGATGCCTCGCGCGTTCGAGGAGAGTCCGGGTCGCCGGCGGAGAGAGTCGTCCTGTCGGAACGGCTGCGCCGTCGCGTCGAGGAGATCTTCGATGTCGCGGTCAGGCGTGCCGCGGCCGCGCCTGACGACCCGTCGACCGTCTCGGTCCCCGGGGGCGATGGCGTCCGGAAAGAGCGGACCGAGGGAGACAGAACGGTGTTCCTCACGAGGCCGGATGGGTCGTCGGTCGTCGTGGCTCGCGACACCGACCCGGCCGGCGCCGCCGTCGTGGCCGACCTGTCGCGGCGCATCCAGTCTCTCGCGGAAGCGGAGTTCTCGGTGGTCGGCTGTGCCGACCTCCCGGCACCGCGGGGACCAGCGGCCCGCTGACAGCTGTCTCGCGTGGCGACCCGGACAGTGTGTGTGAGTCCGGGACACACCGGGCCGGGTGAGGCGCCCCTCTCAGTCGATGCGGTAGGTCTCATCCGCCGGCCGGACCGAGCGGGCCAGCCAGAGGGGGCGACGCAGGCCGTCCGGGCCGGGGGCCGGGCGGGCCAGGGCGAGCCACTCGCGGTAGACCGTCATGGAGGCGTTGGTGTCGACATAGACGTCGGCATAGCGGTCATCGGGTCGGGCCCGCTCGACGTGC
>JBHHZI010000191.1:0-5607 GCA_046757965.1 Acidobacteriota bacterium
CTGCAACTCGCCAGGGCGATAGCGTGATCGATCCACTGAAACAACAGGAGAGGCGGATCTTCTTCTTGTCGAACAGGGGTGGTCGATACGAGATCTGGAGTATCCGACCCGACGGCAGCGGGCTACGACAGATCACCGAAAAATGGGTACCATCGGTTCCGGAACCCGGACCCGGGAACCGCCTCCTTTTGGCGACCACCGAGGGCGTCATGATTCTCCAGTTGCCCGAGGAAGGCCTGGCTCCGGTCGAGACGGCAAAGAAACTGCCCGGCATGATCGGCTTGCAGGCCGCTTTCCGCGGTAGCTTCTTCTGGTCCCCGGACGGCAAGCAGATAGCCGGCTCCGGCAAGGAATTCCGGGGAACCATTCTTTATGACCTGGAAACCAGCGACCAGGAGATCTTCGCTCCCGAGTCAGAGGGAGCAGTCGGTGCCTGGCTGCCCGACGGCCGGCTGATCGTCCGTCGGTCGGAGGGCTTCGGGCTCCTCGATCCCAATACCGGCATCTTCACCGCGGTGGCGTCCTATCCGGAGAATCTGAAACCGAGCGACGGCCAGGTGTCGCCCGACGGCCGCTGGATCTATTTCACGCAGCGTTCGGCCGAGGGGGACATCTGGATCGGCACGTTCGAGGATTGAGCGAGTGCTGGATCGATCTAAGGGACTGTCCCAGAGGGACTGTCCCTTGTGGGTCAAGGGGCGTGTCCGGGGACAGTCCCCCTGGGACCGTCCCCTCCGGTCGAGTCGGCGGCGCGATGGCGTTGCGGATACGATGGATGCTTCCGGCCTGGTCCTACGCCGCCTTCCAGCGAACATCAGTCCACACTCCAGCGCAGCGACAGGGTGACCTTGCCGTCGTCGTCCATCCGCTCCTCCAGTTCGTCCTCCTCCATCGACTGCGGTACCGCCACCGTGTCTCGAGATTGCAGCTCGAACCCCACCGCGTCCACGAAGCGACCGCTCGTCAGCACGATGCGGTAGTCATCAGGTTCCCCAACAAGCGGGTGCAGGATCTCCTCCCCCTCGTCGTCGGATTCCTTCGTTGCGCGCACGTCGATCGTCAGCTCCAGGAGCATCTGCGCTCCTTCCATTCTCAGCTCTGCCGTGCCGACGCCAGAGAGGCCGCGCAGCAGGTCCACAGCCAGATGATCCAGCCGGTCGTAGTGAGCCTCGGTCACCACGGTGAACGGGCGCCGTCTGCGCAGGATCTTCACCCGTGAGCTTGTCGGAAACAGCGCCTGCAGCGCCTGGCCGATGGGGTGCTCCCCGCGGTATGCGAGGTCGATGTAGTTGGCCTCCTCGCTGTCGCGCTCCTGAGGATCGCCGGCGTCGGAGCGCACCTCCTGTTCCAGCACGACCCAGGTCACCGATCCCGAGGGGTCCAGGTAGAGGGTGTGAGTTGTCCTGCCCACAAGGCAAGCCGTCGACAGAATCGTGGCTGCCAGAACGCTTGTCATCAAAATGTTACGCATCATTCACCTCCGCGGGGTCGGGGATGCCGGCGATGCCGGTGCCGCCCCTCTGTCTTGGAGACGGCAACGCGACCTGAAACCGAACGCCGGCGGTGGGGGAATCAGTCCGGTCTCTACGGTCCCCGGGAGGCATGTTAAATTGAGGGGATGGACGTCGAGGAGAGCGCGGCGCTGCTGCGCCGGGCGAAGGCAGGCTCCAGGGAGGCGATGGATCTCCTCTACGGCCGCATCGGGGGGAAGCTGCTGGGGCTGATCCGGCTGCGCATGGGCTCGGGCCTGCGTGCGAACCTGGAATCGCGGGACATCCTGCAGGCGGTGATGCTGAGGTCGTTCCAGCGCATCGAGAGGTTGGAGCGATCCGATACCGGATCGCTGATGGCGTGGCTGGCGAGGATCGCCGAGAACGAGATCCGGGATCGGGCCGACTTTCATGCGCGGCAGCGGCGCGATGCCGCCCGCAACGTGCCGCTCGAGGAGGGCGCCGATGTGGCCGCATCTGTGCGCTCCGCCTTGAGCCAGGCGATCTGGGACGAGCGGGCCGAGTGTCTGGAGCGCGCACTGGAAACTCTCGATGCGGGTCACCGCGAGGTGATCCTGCTGCGTAAGTTCGAGGAGCTCGGCTTCCGGGAGATCGGCAAGCGCATGGGCAAGACCGAGGATGCCAGCCGTATGCAGTTCGCTCGGGCGATGGCGGCGTTGACCCTTGCCATGGGCGGTCTGCCATGACCACCGAAACGAAGGTCCGGGAGTTGTTCGAGCGCTTCGTCGAGCGCCACGTGATGCGCCAGGAGTTGCTGTCGCCCGAGCAACTCTGCGGTGACCACATTGAGCTTGTGGAGTCCCTGCGCCGCTGCATTGATCGCTACCTGCGGCTGGACCGCACCCTGGACCGGGGAATGGGAGAGGCGGTGGAGGAAGGTGAGCCTGCCCCGCGGGGCAAGCCCGCAGCTGGGGAGGGTTCGGAGCTTCCGCGGTTCGAAGGATTCGACACCATCGAGCGGCTCGGCGGCGGCGGTACGGGGGAGGTGTTCAAGCTCCGGGACCGCAAGCTCGATCGCGTCGTGGCAGGGAAGGTCCTGCGTGCAGGTGGGCGTCTGCGAGTCTCTCAGTTCCTGCGGGAGGCACGGGCCCAGGCGCTCTTTGGCGATGAGCGCATCGTGAGGGTGCTGGAATTTCGCGAGCAGGCCAACCCGCCTGTGCTGATCCTCGAGTATGTGGAAGGATTCCGGCTGGACCAGGTCGGCCGCTCCCTGGAGTACCGGCAGAAGGCTCGCATTCTCCTGGAGGTCTGCGAGGCGATCGACCGCGCCCACGGCCTGGGGCTGCAGCATCGAGACCTGAAGCCCGCGAACATCATGCTGGACGCCAGCCTGAAGCCGAAAATCCTGGACTTCGGGCTCGCCGGCAGCGATCCTGGCAGCGGTCACTTCAAGGGCACGCCTCACTACCTCGCGCCGGAACAGCTCGACCCGTCTCTGCCGATCGACGCACGCACCGACGTCTATGCGCTGGGTGTGATCCTCTACGAGCTACTGTGCGGCGTTGTCCCGTACGATGGCGGTGGCCTGGAGGGGATCCTGGAATCTCTCGCTCGAGCCAGCCCGAGGCTCCCGGTGGAGGTGGAGCCATCGGTCCCGGAGCCTTTGCAGGCGATCGCGCTGCGTGCGTTTGAGCGGGACGCGGCGGCGCGCTACCCATCGGCGCGAGAGATGGCCCTCGATTTGCGGCGGTTCCTGGACGGCCGGCCTGTCCTGGCGCGCCCCACATATTACACATCGGTGCTCAGCAAACGACTACAGCCCCACCGCGAGCAGATCGAGGAGTGGCGACGATTGAAGTTGATCTATCCGCACGAGGCGGCACGCCTGGGGGCAGCCTACGACCGCCTGCAGGCTCGCGACGACGATTGGATCGTCGAGAGCCGCACCCTGTCGTGGTCCCAGATCGCCCTCTACCTGGCCGCGTCGCTGCTGGGGTTCGGGGGCATCCTCTACTTCGTGATGCATCGGTTCCACCACTCGGTGCAGGGGCTGCTGGGTCCGCTGGTTGTCCTGGGAGGTTCCTTCGCGGCGCTGAATGCAGCGGGGCACCTGCTATATCGCCGGAATCAGAAGGCGGTGTCGGTCGCCTTCGCCCTGAGTGCCGTGGTCCTGCTGCCACTGCTCTTGATGATAGGGCTGCATGAGATCGGTGTGTGGAACACCCCTCATCCCGAGGGTCAGCTCCTGGCCACCGGGGACGGCGTGCCGGTCGCCAATCGGCAGCTGCAGGCGGCGCTGCTGGCGACGGCGATCTGGTCGTTCGTCCTGGCGATGCGCACGAGGACCGCCGCTCTGGCGACGGTCTTCACCTCCACGTTGGTCCTGTTGACGGTGGCGGTGCTCGGCGACCTGGGATTGCGGGCATGGCTGGAGGACGGCCGTCTCGACCTGCTGGCGTTGCACCTGGCGCCGCTGATCCTGGCGATGGGCCTTCTGGGCTACCGGCTCGAGGTGAAGAGGCAACCGTGGTTTTGCAGGCCGCTCTATATGGGCGCTGCGATGTTGTTCTTGATCGCCGCGGAGTTGCTGGCGCTCGACGGCAGGATGTTCGGCTACATGGGGATCTCCACGGCACCCCTGGCGGGAGTCGATTCGGATCCCGTGCTGATGGACACCCTCACGGCCATGAGCCTGAACGGCATCCTCGCGTACCTCCTGGCCTGGGCGATGGAGCGCTTCGGCTCGGACCTGATGCGAACCTCCTCCTACCTGCTGTTCGTGATCGCCCCGTTCGCGATCCTGCAGCCGGTCGGCTACCTCGTGAAGACCGGGGAATACTCCCGGCAGTTCGACTGGTTCTACCTGACTCTGGCTCTGGGGATCACGTTGCTGAGCCGTCACCGCCAGCGCCGCAGCTTCTATTTCGCCGGCTTGTTCAACACCGCCGTCGCCCTCTGGATGATCACCGACCACTCCGAGTGGCTCGACCGGCCGGCATGGGCGATCGCCGTCATCCTCACCGCCCTCCTCGTCTTCGCCGCAGGTTCTCTGCTGGACCGCCACGAGCGCACCGGCCGCCCGCTGGGTTGATAAGGGACAGTCCCGATCGCTGGAGACGGGCTTCAGCGCGTGTGAGGTGCTCGATCTCGAAGGCGAGCAGATCCTTTTGCGGCGCCGTGGGATGTGCGTCGACGCTTTCCAGATCCGAGGCGAGAGACGTCAGGGCGCCTGCGATCGATTGGACACTGTCGTCCCCCGAGCCGCGAGCCATGGTCAGCTCTTGCAGGGCGCGATCGACCTCGTCTTCGAGGGCATGCGGTCCCGGTTCCGATCGGAGGGCCTGGAGGTTTACGGCGATCGCTTCGGTACGCTTGGAAAGCTCGACGGATCGCCGTAGCGCCTCGGTGACGGCCTGCTGAAAATCAAAGAGGGCACGAAGATCATCCGGACGGTTCGTGACGCGAGGATCCATCTCGACCTCGAGCGGTTGTGAAACGCTGCGGCCGCCGGCGGTGAGGATGACCTCATAATGGCCCGGGAGGACGAAGGCACCTTGAGGCAGGACCGGCGTCGCTCGCCCCGGCACGGCCGCGATGGAGTAGGAAGATCGGAGCGTGGGAGGTGGCGCGATCCGCAAGTTCCATATGAAGCGGTGATGACCGGTGCCACCAGCAGGCCGCGCTGGTGGACCCAGCCAGATGTCCGCGAAATAGATCTCGGCATTCGGAGGCGGGAACTCTTCATCGCTGCGGAACGTGCGTACGGTGTCGCCCGCCGCATCGCGGATCGCGATCTCCACCGATCCTGTGGTCTCGGTGGGGAGGATGTAATCGATGATCGCGCCGACCGGCGGATTCTCACCGCGGGGTTCTTCAGGTGGCAGCGGCGTGTCCTTGTTCTGGTTGGCACGGAGCCGCCACGCCGTGCCAGGCGGCACCAGAACCGGCCCGTCACGATGGATTGATCCGGCAAGATGGCGCAGAGGGGCGATGGCATCGAGCACCCAGAGGGCACGTCCCTGGGTGGCCACGATCACGTCACCATGGTGAATCAGCAGGTCGTTGATGCCAGAAGTGGGTAGGTTCAGCTGGAGACTCTGCCAAAGTATAGGGAATTCTATCGCCCGGTTGAAGAGCCGAAGCGGAGTGACCAGGT
>JBHHZI010000192.1:0-5605 GCA_046757965.1 Acidobacteriota bacterium
GGGGGAGCCGCCTGGATGACGTGGCCCGGGAGCTCGACAGGAGAGCCCGGCGGGTGACACGGCGCTTCGCCGCGCCGCCCGCGACACCCGGGCCGGAGGAAGATGGATGAGCTTCCGGTTCCGCAGACTGACACCCGAGACGCTGCACGCTCTGAAACGCCCGACATCGAGCGACAACTCGGGGATGGCGGAGAGGATCGTCGGGGATATCCGGCGCGGCGGGCAGGTCGCCCTGCGTCGCTGGTCTCGACGCCTCGGGGATCTTCAGGCCGGGGAGCCGCTGGTGCGAGATTCCTCCGAGCTGCACGCCGCGCTGGTCCGCCTGGCGCCGGAGCGGCGCGCCCTGCTCGAGCGGGTGGCCGGGAGGATCGAGAGCTTCGCGAGGGCCCAGCGGGACGCCTTGCGCGAGATCGATGTCGCGGTTCCCGGCGGCCGCGCGGGCCACTGGCTTGCACCCGTCGAGACCGCAGGGTGTTACGCGCCCGGAGGGCGGTTTCCCCTCCCCTCCTCGGTCCTGATGACAGCCGTGACGGCGCGGGCAGCGGGCGTGCGGACCGTCTGGATCGCGAATCCCCGGCCGACGCCGGAAGCGATGGCCGCGGCGGCGCTGGCGGAGGCGGACGGGCTGCTCGCCGCCGGCGGCGCGCAGGCCGTCGCCGCGCTCGCCGTCGGCGCCGGCCCCGTCCCGCCTTGCGACGTCGTCGTGGGGCCGGGCGGCGCGTGGGCGTCGGCAGCCAAGAGAGTGATCGCCGGGTCGGTCGGCATCGACTTCATCGCCGGCCCGTCGGAGCTCGTCGTGCTGGCCGATCTCAGCGCTGACCCGGAGACCATCGCCGCCGATCTGCTCGCACAGGCCGAGCACGATCCGCTGGCGCTGCCCATCCTCGTCGCCACCGAGGCGGACCTGGTCCGATCCGTCGAGCAGGCCATGGGGCGGCGCCTCGCCGATCTCCCCACACGCGAGGTCGCCCGGCGGGCGCTGGCGAACGGGGCAGCCGTCCTCGCACGAGACATCGAGAAGGCGGTGGCGGCCTGCGACGCTCTCGCGCCCGAGCATCTCCAGATCGTGACGCGTCAAGCCCCTGCGGTCGCCCGGCGGTGCCGGCATTACGGCGCCATCTTCATCGGCCCGCACAGCGCGGAAGTCGTCGCGGATTACGGCGCCGGACCGAACCACACGCTGCCCACGGGAGAAGGGGCGCGCTTCACGGGGGGCCTCTCGGTCTTTCACTTCCTGCGCGTGAGGACCTGGCTGGCGATCGACGATCCGGGATCGGCCGCCGGCCTCTACGATGACGCGGCCGCCATGGCGGCGATGGAGGGGTTGGAGGGACACCGCCGGGCAGCCCTGCTGCGCCGGCGCGGAAGCGCGTGACCCGGGACGGCCCCCGAGTACACCGCGCCCGCTACGACCCCGGCCCCTCGCGGTGCGCCGGCGGGAAAACCAAGACCAGCTCGCCCGCCCGAAGCCCTCCGACACTGACGCCCTTTCCGCGATTCGCCATGCGACGGCAGGCAGGGGCAAGCAAGATGGGATAACAAATGAATGAGAAAAATCACCTCTTCGCGGGATGGTTTTCCTGGTTCATTTGACCCTACCCTTGACAAAGAAGCAGCGGTGCGGCGGTACCAGCCTTGGCTTCTTGTTTCGTCAGCCTCTCTTGCTGGAGAAATGGAACACGAGAGGATCGAACCGTCCAATCGGCCAGCCGGGATGGTGGCGGCGCCGCACAGGGCGCGACCCTGGACCTTGACCGGATTACGCGGGCCGAGCGGCGCCCGGAAGTCGAAAGTCATGCTTTCCGCACGCGCATCGCACGCCAGAAACGGGGTTCCACGCGGGACGAGGGGGACCGGATGGCTCTCCTCGCGATGAAGCGTCCCACCACGCCCGGGATTCTCCACAAACTGGCACTGTGGAGAGGTATCGCCAGCGTGGCCGCCCTTGCGGCCCTGACGATGATCGCCGGTGCGGCGTCTCCCTCGCAGCCCATCGCCTTCAGCCACCGGCTGCACATCTACAACGGGGTGACTTGCACCGTGTGTCACCCGGGGGCACAGGATGGCAGACGTGCCGGACTCCCGACGGTCAGGACCTGCCAGGGGTGCCACGAGGACGTGTTGTACGAGTCCGCCGAGGAGGCGGAGATCCGGCGCACCGTGCAGAGCGGGACAGAACTGAACTGGTTTCAGGTGACTCGCATGCAACCGTACGTCTATTTCTCCCACAAGAGACACGTGCGGCTGGGCCGCCTGCGGTGCAGGCAATGTCATGGAGATGTCGAAAGCTGGGACCATCCTCCCCGCGTTGCCGCGATCCGGCTGACCGGGCGCCCCGGGATGGCGACCTGTATCTCCTGTCATGAGACCAGCATCGCCGATGCGAGCGACTGTCTTCTGTGCCACCGATAGGTGAATCGATGCCTTCCCGACGATCGTTTCTCAGGACCCTCTCGATGGCGGGCGGCGCTTCACTTGCCGCCGGCACGTTGGGTCACCGCCTGTCGGCCCTGGTGGATGAGGGGATCTTGCCGGCGCCGCCGGGACTGGGGATCGAACGCATGGTTCCGACGGCCTGTGGAGTGTGCAGCGCGGGATGTGGGATGCGCGTGCGCCTGATCGACGATCTTCCCGTGGGCCTCGCCGGCAACCCGCTGCATCCGGCGACCAGGGGCGGATTGTGTCCCGCGGGCCACGGCTCCATCTGGAATCTCCTGAGCGATGACCGGCTCAGGAGTCCCCTGAGACGGCGGGGCCCGCGGAGCCGGGATGACTGGGATCCCATCGGGTGGGATGACGCCATGGACATGCTCGCCGCCCGCCTCCAGGGTCTGCGATCCGCCGGCTCACCGGAACAATTCCTGATCATGGAGACCGGCCAGGACTTCCTGGCGCGGGAAGGGATCGACAGGTTCCTCCACGCCTACGGATCCCCCAACCACTGCCTGTCCGAGGACCCGGACGGCATCTGGCGAGCTGCCCTTCAAGCTGTGCTCGGATCGGACGGGCCAGCGCTGGCACCCGACCTGGGCCGTGCCGGAAGCATTCTTTCCCTGGGCCACGAGTTGCTGGAAACCGATGGGCAGCCCGTCTGGCAGAGCAAGGAGTGGGGCCGGCTCAGGGGACCTGAGGCCCTGCGCGTGCCGGTCTTCATCTACGCGGGCGCGCGCATCACACCGACGGGGGCGAAGGCTGATCTGTTTCTCCCATGCCGACCGGGCACCGAAGGGACGGTCGCACTCGGCATCGCGGGAGCGTTGTTTCAGGAAGATCTGGTCGATGCCGCCTTTCTTTCCCGTTACGCCGAGGATCAGGTCGACGCTCTGCGGCGGTGGCTGCGAGGACGGTTCCATCCCCTGGCCGTGGAGAAGGTCTCGGGTGTCTCACCGGACCGTATTTTCCGGGCGGCGCGGGCGCTCGGGCAAAGCCGAGGCCTGGCCCTCATCGGCAACACACCCCTCGAACGGGCCACCGGTCCGGAGGCTGCGCTGGCGACCGTGATCCTCAACACGGTTCTGGGAAGCATCGGCCGCGCCGGTGGATGGATCGCTTCACCGGCGGTTCCCCTCCGGAAACTACCACCAGTGACCCAGGACGCCACCGGCCGGACCGGCCGGGATCGGCCTCGCCTCGACGCGGCCTCGAGTAGCGGCCTCCTGCGCGTCGGCCAGGCGCCCGGCAGGCTCTGGCACCGGTTGAGGCAAGGCTCTCCTTACCGGATCGACACGATGCTCATCTGCGGCACCAACCTCCTGCGGGAGTTGCCTGATCCGGATTTCGTCGCCGGCGCCCTCGACGAGGTGCCGTTCATCGCGTACCTCGCCGAACGATTCGACGAGACGGCCCGGCTATCCGACCTCGTCCTGCCCCTTGCGACCTGCCTCGAGACATGGGGGCTGACGACCTCGGAGGGCATGCTGCCGTTTCCGGCCGTGGCGCTGCGCCAGCCCATCGTGGGCCCGCTCGGCGAGTCCCGCGGCGTGGGTGAGGTCCTCGCCGATCTCGCGACGCGCTGCGGGGCCGAGGTCGCCGGCGCGGTGCCGGCGAACACCGAGACGTGGGTCCGGGAGGCGGTCCGCGGCCTGCACGAAAACCCGATGGGGATCGTCCCCGGCGAGCCAGGGGACATCCGGATCTCGACCTTCCTGGAAAGCGGCGGCTGGCGCGCCGGCGCCCCGGACGAATCATGGCCCTCGTTCTGGGAACGGTTCTGCAACGCCGGCGTCTGGGCGGCAAGCCCCCCCCATCACCCGTCGCGTCAACAGGCGCTGGGGCCGTCCCGCCGGATCACATTGTTCACGGCCGAGATCCGCAAGCACCTCGATACCCTGTCCGATCCGGACCTCGGCGGGCGCGCCAGTCGTGCCCTGAGGAAAGGTGATCCCTCGTGGGTCTCTCTCCTGGTGGGAGACAGCAACACGCTCTGGAAGGGCCGGGCCGCTTCCACTCCCCTGATGCGCGAGATGGCCTCCTTCAGGCATTCCCACGGGTGGGAGAGTATCTGCGAGGTGAACCCGCTCACGGGAAACGCCCTCGGGCTATCGGACAACGCGCCGGCCACGCTGAGCACCAAAGGACATCGGCTCCGCGTCCGCGTCAAGATCACGTCCGCCGTTCCTCCGGGTCACGTCGGACTTGTCCGTGGGTTGTCGGCCACCTTGCCCGGGACCTCGCCACGGATGAGAACAAGCAACCCGATGGAGCTCATCCTCCTCGACGAAGAGGGAGCCTCCGGACACTGGGTCCTGGACGGGGACGCCGTTCTCGAACCGGACTCGGAGACGGCATAGGAAAACGCCATGGCGCGATGGGGCATGGTCATCGATCTGGAGCAATGCACCGGGTGCGGCGCCTGCATGGCGGCCTGCAAGACGGAGAACAACGTGCAGGTCGTCCCGTTCGAGGAGGCCCAGCGGGGCAGGAAGATGCACTGGCTCATGCTTCTGTCACGAACCGCGGGCGAGTACCCGGATGTCGACGTCGAGTTGCAGCCGAACCTCTGCATGATGTGCGACGACCCTCCGTGCATCAAGGTTTGCCCCGTTCATGCCACGTACAAGGGCGTTGGGGGCCTGGTGGCACAGATTTACCCTCGGTGCATCGGATGCCGCTATTGCATGGTGGCCTGCCCGTACACCGTCAAGTTCTTCAACTGGACCGCGGCGCGCAGGGGCGAAAACCTTCCGCCTTCCCACAACCCGGACGTCTCCCTTCGTCCCAAGGGCGTGGTGGAGAAATGCACCTTCTGCCACCACCGGCTGCAGATGGCCCGCGAGTCGGCCCGGGAACGCGGCCGGCCGGTGATCAGCGAGGACTACCAGCCGGCCTGCGTGGAGATCTGTCCGGCCGACGCCATGACGTTCGGCGATCTGGATGATCCGGACTCTCCTGTCGCGCGGCTGGCGGTGAGCCAACGCGCGGAGCGTCTCCTGGAGCACCTGGGAACGGAGCCGAAGGTCATTTTTCTGAAGAGACGGGATTCTCATGTTTGAACCGGATCCGAACAGCGACCCGACGTTGTTCCACTCCGTGGAACACACGACCTGGAGGTTTTACGCCACCCTGGCCGGGGTTCTCGCCGTCTTCCGGTGGGGGATGGCTCTCT
>JBHHZI010000193.1:0-5561 GCA_046757965.1 Acidobacteriota bacterium
GCGGACCCGCTTGTCCGGTGGTGTGGGAGGGGCTCGGCCCGGGAATCTCCGGCCGCCCCTATCCCGATCGGCGCACACCTGTCCCCCGTGTTCCGTCACGATCCGTCGCCGCCGGGGCTTCAGTCGAACAGCTTGCGGGCGGCCGCGGCCGGGCCGCCGAGATGCTCCACGGCACGCGGCGTGATGCGCCGGCCCCGGGGGGTGCGCTCGATGAACCCGAGCTGCATCAGATACGGCTCGTGGATCTCCTCGATGGTGTCGCGCTCCTCACCCACCGCGGCCGCGATGGTTCCGACGCCGACCGGGCCGCCATCGAACTGCCGCCAGATGAGCTCCAGAATACGCCGGTCGAGGTCATCCAGGCCGAACCGGTCCACGCCCAGGCGCGCCAGGCCCTGCCCGGCGACCTCTCCGGTGACCGCCCCGTCCCCCTCGACCTCCGCAAAGTCACGCACACGTCTGAGCAGCCGGTTGGCGATGCGCGGTGTGCCGCGTGACCGCCGGGCGATCTCGTCCGCGCCGTCGCTGTCGAGAGGGAGCTGGAGGCGCGCCGCCGAGCGACGCACGATCTCGGTGAGCTCTCCGGCCGGATAGAAGTCGAGATGGTGGACGATGCCGAAGCGACCTCTCAGAGGCGAGGTGAGGAGGCCAAGCCGGGTCGTGGCACCGACGAGCGTGAACGGCGGCAGATCGAGCTTCACGCTGCGAGCCGCGGGTCCCTGTCCGATCACCAGGTCGAGCTCGAAGTCCTCCAGCGCCGGGTAGAGAATCTCCTCGACTGCCGGGCTGAGACGGTGAATCTCGTCGATGAACAGGACATCTCGCTCCTCCAGATTGGTCAACAGGGCGGCCAGATCCCCCGGCCGCTCGATGACCGGCCCGGAGGTCGAGCGAAAACCCACCTCCAGTTCCCGGGCGATGATCCGGGACAGCGTCGTCTTCCCCAGTCCGGGCGGTCCGGAGAACAGCACGTGGTCGAGGGCCTCGTGGCGACTGCCCGCCGCGGCCAGGAAGACCTTGAGATTGGCGATGACCTTCGCCTGGCCGACGAACTCGTCGAGACGGCGAGGTCTCAGACCGACCTCCACCTTCTCCTCGGCGCCGGTCGCCCTCCCCGAGATCAGGTCGTCGGGATGCTCCTCGGTCATGGTGTTCCCCTGCGGGCACGCGGCGGGGCCAGGCGACGGCCTGCAGACGGGAACAGCTCGTCGACCGGCCACCCGGGGCGGAAGGATTCTCCCGCCGGCTGCCAAAGACCCGGCCGACAGGATACCAGCAATGCCGTGGTGCCGAGATGAGGCAGGCCCTGCGCCTCGCCGGGCTAACCTCTGGCCAGCAGGCGCAGGGCATCTCGCAGCAGCTCCTGCAGGCGTGGCGGCGGACCGGCGTCCGGGACGCTCAGGCGATCCAGGACCTTGACCACCTCCGGCTCCCTGTAGCCGAGATTGGCCAGCGCCAGCCGGGCGTCCTCCCGGAGATCGCCCTCGCGACCGTCGCCGTCCCCGGACCTCCCGCCGGCCGTCTCGCCTCCTGGACCGGTGGAGGCTGCCATGCAGAGGTCATCGACCTTCTCGCACAGGTCGGCGACGAGGCGCTCTGCCGTCCGCTTGCCGACTCCGGGGAGCCGCTTGAGCCCCTCGGTATCCCGGTTGCGGATCAGCGCCGCGATGCCCGCCGAACGCTTGCCCGACAGCATGCCGAGGGCCAGCCGGGGCCCCACTCCCGAGACCGTCTGCAGGCGTGTGAACAGGGTGCGCTCCGCCCGGGTGGAGAAGCCGAACAGGTGAATGCCGCTGTCGCGCATCCGCGTGTGCACGAAGAGAGTCACGTCATCGCCGGCCGGCAGGCCGGCAAACGTCTGCAGGGAGATCTGAACCTCGTACCCGACCCCGTTGACATCGATCACCAGCCGGGTGGGCTCCCTCTCGACCAGTGTGCCGACGAGTCGGGCGATCATTCGCGGCTCCCCGGAGACGGCCGGAGGACCGCGCGGCCAGGGTGCCGCCCTCGACTCAGGGGGCCGAGGTGGTGTGTGTGGCAGATGGCCACCGCGAGCGCGTCGGCGGCATCCGCGTCGGCAAGTGGTGCCGCCTGGCCCAGGAGCCGCGACACCATCCAGGCCACCTGGCCCTTGGAAGCAGCTCCCGTGCCGGCGACGGTCTTCTTCACCTCGCGGGGAGCATAGGAGACGACGGTCAGCCCGGCGGCCGCCACCGCGGCCAGGAGAACGCCGCGGACATGAGCCAGCCGGAGGGCACTGCGCACGTTGACGGCGTGGAAGAGGTCCTCCACTGCCACGGCATCAGGGGCGAACCGTTCGATCTCACAGGCCAGTGCGGACTGGATCCGGTGCAGGCGGCGCTCGAAGGGGTCGCGCGACGGCGGCGAGAAGCTACCGGAGGCCACATGGACGAGGCGGGGCCCCTCCGCCGTCACGACACCGAAGCCGGTACGGCGTGAACCGGGGTCGAGTCCCAGGACCGTCACGGGCGAGGCAGCCACCTCCGCTCAGCCTTCTGCCGGCGGAACCTCGTCGAACTCCATGTTGCCCCAGACCTTCTGCACGTCATCGTGGTCCTCCAGGGCCTCGAGGAACTTCATCAACTGGCCGGCTCGCTTGCCCGACACGGAGACCGTGGTGGAGGGCACGCGCGCAATCTCGGCCGACTCAGGCGCGATGTTCGCTGCCGACAGCGCCTCGCTCACCGCCTGGAAGCTCTCCGGAGGGGTGGTGACCTCCCACACACCCCCGGCGTCGACGATGTCCTCGGCGCCGGCTTCCAGCGCCACCTCCATGAGCTGATCCTCCGGCGCCGCGTCCTTCGGGACCAGGAACTGACCCTTGCGTTCGAACATCCAGGACACCGAGTTCGGCGCGCCGAGATTGCCGCCGTGCTTGGTGAACAGGTGCCGGATCTCCGGCGTCGTGCGGTTCGGATTGTCGGTCATCGTCTCGACGAACAGAGCCACGCCTTCCGGACCATATCCCTCGTAGTTGACCTCCTCGTACGTCACGCCGGGAAGTTCGCCCGTTCCCCGCTGGATGGCCCGCTTCATGTTGTCGAGCGGCATGTTCACGGCCCGCGCCGAGACGATGGCCTGGCGCAGACGGGGATTGGCGGACTCGTCGCCACCGCCGGCGCGGGCGGCCACGACGATCTCGCGGATGACCCGCGTGAACTTCTGCCCGCGCTTGGCGTCGGCAGCGGCCTTCTTGTGCTTGATGGTGCTCCACTTGTTGTGGCCGGACACAGCGGACTCCTCGTGGTGAACGCCGGGATGCTAACACACCGCCGCCGGATCCTTCAACGGCCCCATGCTCTAAGATGCTGATGGGATTCAGTTTGCACGCCGACCGGCCGCATCGATCCGGAGGCCACCCGACACCTTCCCGATCGTCACACGACTGCACTACGATCCCGACGATGCTCCTGCCGGCATGCGCCTGTCGCGCCATCTCCACCGGGGGGCAGCGGGCCTTGTTTCTTGTCGCGGGCCTGCTCGCCACGCTGGCCTGCCACGTTCCCGGCGGCGCCGCGAACGACGCGACCCACGACGACGCGTTCTCCGTGCTTCTCGTGACGCTCGACACGACGCGTGCCGACCGGCTGGGGGCGTATGGCGGGTCTTCCTCGGTGAGCCCCGCGTTCGACGCCCTGGCGCGGCGCGGCATCATCTACCGCCAGGCAACGACCACGTCTCCCCTGACCCTTCCTGCCCATGCCACGCTGCTGACCGGTGAGATCCCACCGATCCACGGCCTGCGCGTCAATGGCCAGGGACGACTCGCCGCCGGGCTGCCCACCCTGGCCACGCGGTTTCACGCGTCGGGTCTTGCCACCGCCGCGTTCATCAGCAGCGAGGTCCTCGACCGGCGACACGGTCTGGATCGTGGGTTCGACGTGTATGACACACCGCGGGACGCCTCCGGCGAGAGGCGGGCAGGCGAGACCGTCGGCCGGGCCCTCGCGTGGCTCGATTCCATCGGAGACCGACCGGCATTCCTGTGGGTCCACCTCTACGATGCCCACGCGCCCTACCGTCCGCCGGAACCGTACGCAGGTCTGTTCCAGCGCCGGCCGTACGACGGCGAGCTGGCATACGCCGATGCTCAGATGGGCCGCCTCCTCCACCGCTGGACGGCCCGTGGCCGGGCCGGCAGAGCCGGGGGCAGCAAGGCCGGCGCCCACTCCGTCATCTGCGTGGTCGGCGACCACGGCGAGGGCCTGTCCGCCCACGGCGAGCGGGAGCACGGCCTGCTGCTCTACCAGTCGACGCTGCGGGTGCCCCTGGTGATGATCGCGCCCGGCCTGTTGCCCGGCTCGATCGACACGCCGGTGAGCATCGCCGACGTGAGTGCGACACTGCTGTCGCTGGCCGACATCACACCGGATCGACCGCCAGGGCACGTCTTGCCGCGCGTCGACCGCCCGGTGGAGCGTGCTCCGGTCGCCACCGGCGTGGCGGACCGTACATCGATCACCGGAGACGGCACGCCCGCCAGACGGGACCAGACATTGATGCCCCGGGCCCTGACGGGGGTCGTTTACTCCGAGAGCCTGCTCGGTCTGTCGGATTACGGCTGGAGCCCCCTGCATGCACTGCGCGAGGGGCGGTGGAAGCTGGTCGAGGGAACCTACCTGTCGCTGTTCGATCTTGCGGGCGACCCGGAGGAGAAGGTGGACCTGCTTGACGGACCGTCCCGCGACCGGAGTCATCCAGCCGACGAGACCGTCGCGCAACCCTCGACAGCCGGCGTGGCCGGTCGGGGCCAGTCACGTCTCCCGGCCGGAGATGACCTTGCAACCCGGACAGATCTCGACCGGTCGAGCGTCGCGGCGCATCTGTCCGCCGCCCTGCACCGCCTGCTGGACCGGCCGGCCTGGCCGGCGAGGAGCGATGGCGGGGGAACCATGCCGGACGTTGTCGACCGCCTGAGGTCACTGGGATACCTCGGTGGGACGCCATCGTCCGCCGGCGGAGATCCGTCTGCCAGCAGGCCGGACCCCCGGGATCGGGCGATGTTTCATGACCAGGTCCTGGAGGTTCTGGCGGCGTACCGGGACGGCCGCATGGACGAGGCCGCCATGTCGCTGGCGCCGCTGGCGGCCCGCGAACCGGACAACCCCTTGCTGCAGGACCTGTCAGGAAGTATCGCGCTCGCCGCCGGTCGTCCGGCGGATGCGATCCAGCACTTCCGCGCCAGCCTTGCCGCAGGCGGGGACCGGCCGGCGGTTCACGCGCGACTGGCCGAGGCCCTGCTTGCCGCCGGTCGGCCGGCCGCCGCCGAACTCGAGGCTCGCGCCGCCCTCGAAGGAGCCGGCGACCGCGCCGACGGACGGACGGCGGTCATCCTGTGTCGATCTCTGCATGCTCGGGGCCGGAACAGGCAGGCCGCCGCGGTTGCGCAGCGTCTGCTCGCCACCGTGGCCGCGGGAGATCCATATCGCGACCGCCTGATCGCCCTGGCACGATCGGATCCACCCGCCGCGGGGTCTCCATCTCCCCGACCCGCACCCTCCCACTGACGCGGTCACGCCGGGACGAGCGGGTGTCGCTGG
>JBHHZI010000194.1:0-5545 GCA_046757965.1 Acidobacteriota bacterium
CCGCCTGCCCGGTGGGGACCGAGGCCGGGCGGTACGTTGCTCTCATCGCCGAGGGGCGCTACCGGGAAGCCTACGCCGTGGCCCGCCGGTCCAATCCCCTGGCGTCGATCTGCGGGCGGGTGTGTGCCGCCCCGTGCGAGGATGCGTGCCGCCGCGGCGCTCTCGATGCGCCGGTGGCCATCCGGGCGCTCAAGCGCTTCGTGACCGAGCGGTTCGGTGTGGAGAGCATGATCGACCTCGACATGCTCAGGGAGATCTACGGCAAGCGCGGTGTGGTCCACCCGGAGGACGGTGTGGCGATCATCGGCGCCGGACCGGCCGGCCTGGCGGCGGCGCATGACCTGGCCCTGAACGGCTATCCGGTCACCATCTTCGAGGCGCAGGCCATTCCGGGCGGCATGTTGACCCTCGGCATTCCCGAGTACCGCCTGCCCCGGGAGCTGGTGAAGCTCGAGATCAACGCCATTCTCAGTCTCGGGGTCGACCTGCGCGTCAACCAGCGCCTGGGCCGCGATTTCACTCTCGCCGACCTGCGCGCGCAGGGTTTTCGTGCCGTGTTCCTCGGCATTGGCGCCCACAAGAGCCGGGATCTTCAGATCCCGGGGGTGGAACTCGATGGGGTCCTCAAGGGCGTGGACTTCCTGCTCAACGCCAACATGGGTTACCGGCTCGACCTGGGGAAGCGGGTCGTGGTCATCGGCGGGGGCAACGTGGCCCTGGACGTGGCCCGCACGGCGGTGCGCACGGCGGTCCCGGAAACCGTCGTCAACCCGGCCATCAACATCGTCACCGCCCTGGATGTGGCACGGTCGGCCATCCGGTTCGGCGTCAAGGAGGTCCACGTCATCTCGCTCGAATCGTTCGACGAGATGCCCGCCGACGCCGAGGAGATCGCCCAGGCGCGAGCCGAGGGCATCGTGTTTCATCCGCGGCGCGGTCCCCATCGTGTTCTCGGCGCCGCCGGCAAGGTGGTCGGTCTCGAGACTGTCCAGTGCACGGCGGTCTTCGATGATCAGCATCGCTTCCGGCCCACCTTCGCGCCGGACAGCGAGCTGGCGATGGCGGCCGATTCCGTCATCCTGGCCATCGGGCAGGCGAGTGACCTGTCGTTTCTGAGCCCGGAAGATGGCGTGGAGGTGTCGCCGCGGGGCACCATCACCGTGGACCCGGACACCCTGGCCACGAGCGCGCCGGGCATCTACGCCGGCGGCGATGTGGCCTTCGGCCCCCGCATCGCCATCACCGCCATTGCAGACGGCCGGCGGGCGGCCCGGTCGATCGACGCGTTCCTGCGCAATGATGCGCGGCCGGAGCGGGCGGTGGAGGTGTCGCTCCGCACGCTGCCGGACTACACGCGGGCACCGGACTTCGAGGGCGTGCCGCGGCAGGAGGCCCCGTCGCTGCCCATCGAGCGGCGCATCGGCATCGCGGAGATCGAGCAGTGCTTTCCGGAAGCCGTCGCCAGGAGGGAGGCGTCGCGTTGCCTGCATTGCTGGGTGAACACCGCGTTCCGCGAGGACCCTGTCGCCGGCACCGAGTGCATCCTGTGCGGCGGGTGTGCGGATGTCTGCCCGGAGAACTGCATCGAGTTTCTCGACGTGTCGGAGATCGCGGCCTCGCCGGAGCTGGAGATGGACGCCCGCGCCCAGTTCGGAGACGCCGCGGGCGCTCTCTTCGAGGCGGACGGTGCGGGCATCGCGTTGATCAAGGACGAGACCATCTGCATCCGGTGCGGGCTGTGCGCGGCCCGCTGCCCGGCGGGAACCATCCGGATGGAGGAGTTCTCCCTCCAGGAGAGAGCCCATGTCGCGTGAAAAGAAGGACTCGTCGCCTGGCCTGGCTCGCCGGCGCTTCTGCCAGGTCACCGGAGCCTCCGCCTGCGCCGTGGCGTGTGGCGGCGCGGGTGTGCTGGCGGTGGACTACCTGCACCCCCGGGTGCTGTTCGAGCCGCCGACCAGGTTCAGCCTGGTGCCGCCCGGATCGGTCGCGCCCGGCGCCGTCCTCGTCGACGTGGAGCACAAGGTGTTCGTCATGCGCACGCCATCCGGTTTCAGGGCCCTGTCGGCGGTGTGCACTCACCTGGGGTGTGTGACCCGTTACCGTCCCGAGGAGCAGGTCATCGCCTGCCCGTGCCATGGCAGCCGGTTCAGTCTCGAAGGCGACGTGATCGGAGGACCCGCACCCCGCCCGCTCCCCTGGTTGCAGATGGATCTCTCCCCGCGCGGCGACATCACCGTCGACACCGCCGTCGAGGTGCCGGCCGGAACCCTGTTCAAGCTGTGAGGACCTGTCGATGAGCAAGCGATTCCGGCTCACGCGTACGGCGCTCTGGCGCTCGGTTGTCCGTCACGGCCTCGAGCCGACGAACCGCAATCGCGTCATGATGGTGATGGAGAACGTGTTTCTCCATCTGCATTCCACCAAGTCCCGCCGCCGCAATCTGGAGATATCCAGCACCTACTACCTGGGCGGTCTGTCCGTCACGCTGTTCGCCGTTCTTGTCTCCAGCGGCCTGCTGCTGATGCTCTATTACCACCCCTCGGTCCCGCAGGCGTACTGGGACATGAAGGAACTCCAGTTCGTCGTCAGCAACGGCGTCTTCCTGCGCAACATCCACCGCTGGGCGGCGCATGCGATGGTGCTCATCGTCTTCCTGCACATGTTGCGGGTCTTCTATCACAAGGCGTATCTGCCACCACGGCAGTTCAACTGGGTCGTGGGAGTGGTTCTCTTCCTGATCACCCTGTTGCTCAGCTACACCGGTTACCTCCTGCCGTGGGATCAGCTGGCCTACTGGGCGGTGTCGGTGGGCACGAACATGGTCAAGGCGACGCCGTTGCTCGGTCCTCCCGCCCGGTTCGTCCTGCTGGGCGGCAACATCGTCGGCGAGAATGCCCTGCTGCGATTCTACGTGCTGCACTGCGCCTTGCTGCCGATCGCTCTGGTCTTCGGTCTCGTCGTCCACATGTGGCGCGTGCGCAAGGATGGGGGGGTCATCGGCTCCGCCGGCCGCAAGCCGCGTCATCCGGGGAGCAGGCCGTGACGAAGAACGAACTGCACACCGACAGTGACGCCACGCGCACGCCGAAGCGCATCGCGCTGCTACGCCGGGAGACTCCTGCCCGGCTCCTGGAAGATCGCAGCGAGGTCGTGCCGACAGCTCCCCACCTGCTGCTGCGCGAGATCATCGTGTTCCAGGTCTGCGTCATCGCCCTGGCCATTCTGGCCCTGGCGTTCAATGCTCCCCTCGAAGGGATCGCCAATCCGGTGCAGACGCCGAATCCGGCCAAGGCGGCGTGGTATTTCCTGGCGCTGCAGGAGCTGCTCCACTACTTCCCGCCGGTGGTGGCGGGCGTGCTGCTGCCCACCGTGATCGTCCTGGCGTTGATCGTCATCCCGTACGTGCGGGTCAACTGGGAGATGGAAGGGTTCCACACCGGACCGGTCCGTCGGCGGCTGACGATCCTCGGCGTGGTCGTGGCAGCCATCAGTGCCCTGCTCGCATGGTTCGAGGCGTGGCCGGTGGTGGTGCCGACGGTCTGTGTCTACCTTGTCGTCCTGCTGCCGGTGTTGCCGTTCTGCCCGGCGAGATGGCGCCGGCGGCTGTCGGGCGTGCCGCTTTCGGACTGGATCATGACCTGGTTCGTTGCCGAGGCGGTCATCCTCACTCTCATCGGCATCCTCTTTCGCGGCCCGGGCTGGTCGTGGGTCCTGCCCTGGCGGGATGGAATCTTCTGATGAAACCTGCCGAGCTGTCTTCCGACCGGCCGTGGTTGTGGGTGGCGATCTCGAGCGTGGTGTTTCTCGTCGTTCTCGCCATCTCCCCGCTGAAGGACTACTTCCGCGAGGACCGGGCCTACCAGCAGGAGTACAGGCAACTGCTGCTCGACCGCGCCGGAACCCGCAAGGAACTCGCCGCCGCCGAGTCCATGGCCGTGCGCATCCGCCAGATCTGGATCCCCGAACTATCCAATCAGGTCGACCGCTGTGTCACCTGTCACCTGGGTGTGACCAACAGCAGCATGCAGGGGGTCCCCGAGCCGTTCCGTGCTCATCCCCGGGTGCCCCATGTGCCGGACGACCTGCCGCGCTTCGGCTGTGTGGTCTGTCATCGGGGCCAGGGGCGGGCGACCACGCGGGTCGAAGCCCATGGAGACACGGAGGACTGGGATGCGCCTCTGCTTCCCCTGCGCTACACCGAGGCGTCATGCGGCACCTGCCATCTCGATGATGTGGTCCCGGAGGCGTCGCTGCTGACGGCCGGCCGGAAACTAATATCGCAGGCGGGCTGTCTGGGCTGTCACCTCGTGGCTGGACACGAGAACTGGCGGACTGTGGCCCCAGATCTCGACGGGCTGCGCGAGAAGACCGATGCGAGCTGGTTGCGGGCGTGGTTGAAGGACCCCCGCGCCCTCCGCCCGGGCACCTGGATGCCGCAGTATCGCCTCGATGACGACGAGATCGAGGCGCTGGTGGCATTCCTCTGGTCACAGCCGCCGACCGCCGGGCAGACGGTGGGCCGCCCATCGGACCTGCCGCCGGGGGGTTACGACCGGGGTCGCAAGGTGTTCCGGGAATCGCGCTGTATCTCCTGTCACACGGTGGAGGGTCGTGGCAACGGCAGCGCGCCCGAGCTGGTCGGCATCGGGTCCAAGGTCAATCGTCCCTGGCTCGTTGCCTTCCTGCGCGACCCGCATGCCTTCCAGCCGGATATCGCCATGCCGTATCACAACTTCACACGCCAGGATCTTCTCGATATTTCCCAGTACATGATGGAGGAGTTTGTCGACCCCTCCCTGTCCGATGCCGATGGACCGCCGCCGGCGACCGGTCTGAAGATCATCGCCAGGGGTGAGAAGATCTACAAGGAGTCGGGCTGCGGCGGCTGCCACCGGATCGCAGGGCGGGACGACTCCGCCCGGATCGGGCCGGAGCTGACCGGTATCGGCAACAAGCCGGTGAGTCGCCTCGATTTCGGCAAGCGGGACGATCTGCCGCGCACCTTGCCGGACTGGCTGGCCGCCAAGATCACGTCTCCCGGTTCGTTTCACGACGGGTTGAAGATGCCGACCCTGAAGATGACCGACGAGCAGGTCGAGGCGGTGATCACCGCGCTGCTGGCCACGTCGGATGCGCCGGTGCCACCGGCCTACCGGGTCGAGGCCCGGCAGGCGTCGTACGACCCCCCGGGCCGCTTCGGTCGCCTGCTGAACCGCTACCGGTGCATGTCCTGCCACCAGATCGCAGGCGCCGGCGGCGACATCTCGACGGCGCCGCTGACGGCCGAGGGCAGCAGGGTGCACGAGGACTGGCTCACGCAGTACCTGCTGGTGCCGAGCACCATCCGGCCATTGCTGACCGATCGCATGGTGCACCTGAAGATCCCGACGGAGGAGGCGGCGTTCATGGCGAACTTCATGGCGAACGTCTACGTGGACAACGACATCCCGGACGAGATCTTCCCCGGCGGTGCGCCGCCCGCCCGTGTCGAGCGCGGGCGCCGCCTGTTCCAGAAGATCGTGCTGCTGCCCATCTTCTTCCCCCA
>JBHHZI010000195.1:0-5526 GCA_046757965.1 Acidobacteriota bacterium
GACCGTGTCTCAGTTCCAGTGTGGCCGATCACCCTCTCAGGCCGGCTACTGATCGCCGCCTTGGTGAGCCGTTACCTCACCAACAAGCTAATCAGGCGCGGGCCCCTCCTCAAGCGGTAGGTCTTGCGATCCCCACCTTTCACCCCAGGCTCCAGAGAGCCCGGGGATTCATGCGGTATTAGCCCAGGTTTCCCTGAGTTATTCCCCACTCGAGGGCAGGTTACCCACGTGTTACTCACCCGTCTGCCACTCTACTCGGGGGCCAAAGCCCCCTTTCTCGTGCGACTTGCATGTGTTAGGCACGCCGCCAGCGTTCGTTCTGAGCCAGGATCAAACTCTCCAGTTTAAACTCGCGCACCCCGTTGCCGGGGTTCGTTGACTGGGTGTTTGATCAGAAAAAAAGGAACTGCTTTTTCCTGAACAGAAAAAGTCAGGACCCTTCAAGCACGCACTATTCAGATTTCAAAGAACAAAGACGCAAACCAGCACTTTAACCGGCAGCTTGAGACGCTGTCAAGCCTCGTGCCCATGGTATCCCGGGCACACCCGTGGTGTGGCCTGTCGCTTGAAGCGGCAGCATTATCGCAGGCGCCGGATCGGCTGTCAAGAGCCGAGGTGGCGCCGGCAGGAGCCGCGCCCATCGGTCGCCGGCGACATCGCGCGGGGGCCCGGGGGCGCCGCCGGCAGGCAGGTTGGCCGCCCTTCCCCGGCACCGGCCAGGTACCGCCCCTCTCCCCGGCAGCCGTTTTTCCTCCGACGAGGAGGCGACACGCCGTGTCCAGGTCGCCCCGGGCCGCCCCGTCGAGGCAGATCCACAGTGTAATTTACAACCCCATTATCATCAACATGTTACATCGACACGTCCAGGCGGGAATCAGCGCCGCCGCCCGGGTAGACCGGGTTGATTCGACGTTCGGGCCCATGATACGATGGCAACGCGCCGGGATTCTTTCTCTGACAGGTACATGGTCGTGGCTGGATGGGTCCCCGGGGACGGGTGAGTTGGAGGTGTGTTCTCCCCTCTCCTGAACAGGCGGAACGACACTCAGGAACCCGGTTCTGGCCGGGAGAGCGGAATCGTCGGCGTGCCGGCCCGCTCGGGTTGGAAAGTGGGTCAGGTGCCCACTTTTTTTATTTGGGCAGGGTTGGAAATGCTCGATCGGTGGTGAGGCGTGAAGAATCTGGCCGAGGAAGACCGGCACGGGGGCGGCATGCAGGAGGCGTTGTGCGTCCTCGCCGCGCGCGCGGCCGGCGCGGTCGGCCTCGAGCTTGTCCACGCCGAGTATCGCAAGGCGGGGCCTCGCTGGGTGGTCCGGGTCTACGTCGACCGGGAAGGCGGCGTCTCCCTGGACGACTGTGCCCGCGCCAGCGAGCAGATCGGCGCCCTCCTCGACAACCAGGATCTGATCCCACAGCACTACACCCTCGAGGTGTCGTCGCCGGGACTCGACCGCCCGCTCTTCTCGAAGGCCGACTACGTGAAACTCGTCGGGCGGCGGGTTCATCTGGTGTCTCATGCTCGCATCGATGGAGCCCGCCACCATCGAGGCATCCTCGGCGGCTGCGCGGATGGCTCGGTGACGCTCGAAAAAGATGATGGACAGTCTCTCCGAATTCCGCTGGAGAGGATCGCCAGCGGCCGTCTCGAGATCGAGTCGGACCACGAGGTCATGTCATGAGCAATGAGTTGATCCAGACGATCGAACAGGTGGCCCGGGAGAAGAGCATCGATGTCGACGTGATCGTCGAGGCGATGGAAGAGGCCATCGTCGCGGCGTCCAAGAAGTACTACAAGACCCGGGAGAATCTCGTCTCGCGCTTCAACCGGGACACGAGCTTCTTCGAGGTCTACGCCCAGAAGACCGTCGTCGCCGAGGTCGAGGATGAGGACACGGAGATCTCCATCGAGGAAGCCCAGAAGATCGCTGCCGAGGCGACGCTCGATGCCATCATCGAGTTTCCGCGGTCCACCGAGGGACTGACGCGCGTGGCCGCCCAGGCGGCCAAGCAGGTGATCTACCAGAAGGTTCGAGAAGCGGAGCGTGACAACATCTACGCCGAGTACATCGATCGCGTCGGCGAGATCATCAACGGCATCGTCAAGCGGTTCGAGCGCGGCGATATGATCGTCGATCTCGGGCGTACCGAGGCCATCATGCCGCGGCGGGAACAGCCGCGCAGCGAGCACTACAACCCCGGCGACCGGATTCGCGCCGTGATCGTCGCTGTCGAGCGGGCCGCGAAGGGTCCACAGGTGGTGCTGTCCCGCAACGACCCCCTCCTGGTCAAGAAGCTGTTCGAGATGGAGGTTCCGGAAATCTACGACGGCACCGTGGTGATCGAGACCTGCGTGCGCGACCCGGGCGATCGGTCGAAGATCGCCGTGCGGTCGAACGAGCGCGACATCGATCCCGTCGGTGCGTGTGTCGGCATGAAGGGGTCGCGCGTGCAGTCGGTGATCCGCGAACTCCGCGGCGAGAAGATCGACATCGTCCAGTGGTCGCCGGATCCACTGCAACTGGTGCAGAACTCGCTCAATCCTGCCAAGATCAACCGCGTGGCGGTCGTGGACGAGGACGAGCGTTTGCTCGAGGTGGTGGTCTCCGAGGATCAGCTCTCCCTGGCCATCGGCAAGAAGGGACAGAACGTCCGCCTGGCATCACGTCTCGCCGGCTGGAAGATCGACATCAAGAGCGAGGCGGAGAAGGTACGGGAAGTCGAGCGGGAGATGGACCACCTCGCGCGTTCCCGTGCCGCACTGCGCGAACTTCCCGGGGTGGGAGAGGCCACGGCCCAGCGGTTGATCGCGGCTGGCTTCGACACCCTCGACGATGTCGCCCGTGCGACCGTCGAGGACCTGATGCAGGTACCCCATGTCGGCGAGTCGACCGCGACCCAGTTGCTCGAGACCGCGTGCGCCGCTCTTGATGACCTGATCGCAGAGGAACAGGCGCGCTACGACGCGGAGGACCAGGCCCTGCGCGAGGCTCAGGAAGCGGCCAGACAGGCCGACGACGAGGCCCGCCGGGCCGCCGACGCCGTCGGGTTCGACCTCTCCCTGCTCGGAGAAATGCGGGCGCCTGACGCCGCAGCGGAAAACGCCGCAACCGTCACCGGCGAGGTGCCGTCCCCGGCGGATGAGTCCGCCGCGGAGCCTGCGGGGCCGGAGGAAACACCAGAGGAGGTATCAGCGGTCGGGTCGACTGACGATGCGGCCCGCGATACGCCCCGGACCCCGGATACACCCGTCGAAGGGAGTCCCGACGGCCCCGATGGCCCGACAGCGACAGGCGCCGACCCCGCCGCTGCGGTGGAGCCGCCGGCCGTGGACCCGGCAGGAAGCGCGACAACGCCGGGCGCCGCCAGGCATCCCGGGGACAAGACCGATGTGCAGTTGAGCTGATCTCGAGGTGAGGCCGTGGCGAAGGTAAGGATCTATCAGCTGGCGAAGGAGTCCGGTATTCCTGCGGACGACATTCGCGCCGAGTTGAAGAAGATGGGTGTCGTCGTGAAGTCGAACCTCAGCGGTCTCGACGAGGCGACGGTTGCCGCCGTCAAGGCGGCCTGCGGGAAGCCGGGGTCGAAACGTCCGGCGCCGGGCAAGACCGCGACCAGCCGGGCCGCCACGACGAGAAAAAGCAAGAAGACTCCCGTCAAGAAGGCCGTCGCGAAGAAGACCACCGCGAAGAAGGCCGCACCAGGGAAGACGGCGGCCGTCGACCGGCCCCCTTCGAAAGCCGCGGCACGACCCGCCGCCCGGAAACCATCACTGGCCCGGCCCGCCGCCGCGAAGCCGCCGAGTGCGGCACGGCCCGCCGCCACGCAGGGCCCGCGCCTGGTTCGCCCGGGGATGGGACGGCCCACCGGTACGGCCCGTCGCCCCGGAACCCCCGGCCGCCCGGTCCTCATCCCGGCGCCGGGCAGGGGCCGACCGACGCCCGGGTCATCGCCCCGACCGGCGGGAAGCGCGCCGACCGGCGACCGCACGCGGCCGGATGGCGCCCGGCGGCTGACATCCACCGGCGTCAACACGCGTTCGGGAGCCGGCCGGTCGATCGGCACCCCCGGTGGCTATCGCCCAGGGGGCCAGCCCGGCGGCGGTTATCGCCCGGGAGGCGGCTATCGCCCCGGGGGACGTCCGGGGGGACGGTTCGGCGGAGGCTACCGCCCGGGAGGACGTCGTCCGGGTGGCAAGCGCGGCGCGCGCAAGAAGTCCCGTCCCACGGTGCCGGTGCAGGCTCCCGAGCCGCCACCGGATCCGTCGACCTTCAAGGATATCAAGCTCACCGAAGGGGTGACCATCAAGGAGCTTGCCGAGAAGATCGAACG
Source organism: Acidobacteriota bacterium (assembly GCA_046757965.1). Taxonomy (GTDB): domain Bacteria; phylum Acidobacteriota; class Polarisedimenticolia; order SMYD01; family SMYD01; genus JBHHZI01. The sequence goes on from JBHHZI010000195.1 coordinate 4,330, forward strand.
CAAGTCCAAGGAGATCATCAAGGTCCTCCTCATGAAGGGACTGGTCGTCACCATCAACCAGCCACTCGAGAAGGAGATCATCGAGACCATCTGCAATCAGTTCGGCTTCCGCCCGACTCTCGTGTCGCTGGAGGAGACCATCGCCGACAGGGAACTGATCGAGCAGATCGAATCAGGTGACGATGATGTTCCCCGCGCTCCCGTGGTGACAATGATGGGGCACGTGGACCACGGCAAGACATCTCTGCTTGACGCCATCCGGGAGACCGCCGTCGCGGAGAAGGAGCACGGCGGTATCACCCAGCACATCGGGGCGTATCACGTGGATATCGACGGCCGGCGGGTGGTCTTCCTCGACACGCCCGGTCACGAGGCGTTCACCAAGATGCGTGCCCGGGGGGCCAATGTCACCGACGTCGTCGTTCTGGTGGTCGCGGCGGACGATGGCGTCATGCCCCAGACCGTCGAGGCCATCCACCACGCCAGGGCGGCGAAGGTGCCCGTGGTGGTGGCCATGAACAAGGTCGACAAGCCGGATGCCAACCCCGAACGGGTCAAGAAGGGGCTCGCGGACAACGAGATCCTCGTGGAGGACTGGGGCGGAGAGGTGGTGTGTGTCCCGGTCTCGGCGAAGCAGAAGACCGGTCTGGGTCAGTTGATCGAGATGATCCTGCTCACCAGCGAGATCCTCGAGCTGAAGGCGAACCCCCTCAGGAGGGCGTCCGGAACGGTTCTGGAAGCCCGCCTCGATCGATTCCGTGGCCCGGTGGCCACGGTCCTGATCCAGCAGGGGACACTGCGGGTCGGCGACGCATTTCTGGTCGGCTCGGAGTTCGGCAAGGTCCGCGCGATGATCGACGACCGCGGCCGGCGCACCACCGAGGCCGGCCCGTCGTCCGCCGTCGAGGTGCTGGGGCTCGAGGGAGTTCCGGAGGCCGGCGATCAGATCCAGGGGCTCGCCGAGGAACGCTCCGCGCGGCAGGTGGCCGCCTACCGGCAGGAGAAGGTCCGTCGGGACCAGATGTTCCGTTCCTCCCGGATGAGCCTCGACCACCTCTTCCAGCAGATCAAGGAAGGCGACGTCAAGGAGATGTCCGTCATTCTCAAGTCGGATGTGCAGGGGTCGGCGGAAGTCCTCAGGAAGACCATCGAGGACCTGTCCACCGACAAGGTCAAGGTCAAGGTCATTCACACCGC
>JBHHZI010000196.1:0-5519 GCA_046757965.1 Acidobacteriota bacterium
AGAGATGAGACTCACACCGGAATCCCGAGGCTGTGTTCATGATGACGGTCGACGTCGCTGACGGGAACCGGACGAGAGTGTTGACGCCGTGGCATCATTCCACCTCGCCATCCGGCCCGCTCCGGGGTGGGGTCGGATGCAGGACGGCGATGAGGCGGACGAGGCCGGCTCCCACGCTCTGGCGCGTCGCCTTCGACTCGGCGCTGTACCCCATGCGGACCACGACGAGGTGTTCGGACGGCACGATGATGACGAACTGGCCGAAGGCGCCGGCGGCGTAGTAAGCATCGCGCGGCGCGCCGGGGAGGGCGCCCGACCGGTTGAGCCAGAACAGGCCGCCGTAGTTGCTCTCGGGCCAGGCCGGGGCGGGGCTCGACACGAACCTGACCCAGCCTGCGGGTAGGAGGCGCCTCCCGTTCCAGATACCGTCCTGTGCATGCAGGAGGCCGAAGCGGGCCCAGTCGCGCGGCGTGCCGTGATCGAGACCGGTGAGGATCATGTTGCCTTGATAGTCGCGCTCGAGAACCATGCTGGTGGCGCCGATGGGGTCGAACAGCTCGCGCTGGGGAAAGGCCAGGTAGTTCATGCCATGCTTCTCGACGGCCTCGCGCAGGATGCGCCCGAGAGAGAGCGGGTCGCCGTTGCGATACCGCCCGACCTGCTGCGGGGCGAACTCCACCGGCCGGCCGGTGGCCAGGGCGAACACATCGACCGGGGCCAGATAGCCCTGGAAATGATGATTGGCGGCACTGAAGAAGGCGGGGTCATCCAGCGCCAGGCGCTTGAAGTCCAGACCGCTGCTCATCTGCATCAGGTCCCGGATGCGGATGCGAGCCCGCGGATCTCCTTCGCGCTGCCACTCGGCCAGCGGCGCCGGCTCATCCAGGCTCAGCCAGCCCTTGCGGACGGCCACGCCGACGAGAGCGGCGGTGAGGCTCTTGCCCATCGACCAGCCGATCATGACGCTGTGCCGATCGAAGCCCGGTGCGTAGCGTTCGGCGATGAGGGCGCCGTCGTGGACGGCAACCACGGCACGCGTGTGGATGGGCCGGGCCGCATCCTCCACGAAGAAGGCGCGGACGGCGGCCTCGAGCGCGGCCGGATCCACGCCCGCCGGCGGTGGGCTCCGCGGACCATCGCCCGCGGGCCAGCGCCGGTCCCTCGCCACGGGCCGCGCCGGCCGGACCGGCGTGGTGTCGAAGGCGACATCGTCCATCCCGGGGGGGAGCAACGTGCAGCCATGCGTGGGGTGAAAGGCGGCGGTGACCGACCCGCCGCCGGCCAGATGCCCGGTCACGCGGCGCGCCGTCGCATCCACCTCGAGATCCGTGCGGGCCAGCCCCTCGGCGGCCAGGAGGATGTCGTGCGCGAGAAAATCATCGCGGTCGCGATGGTTCACCCACAGCGCCGAGCACAGACCCCTGGTGAGAAATCCCGCCCGCAGTCGGTCGGCCTCGTGCGCGGAGCTTTCCCGCGCCCCGGCTGGGACAACCTCCGGCGCGGTCCTGCGGGGCCTTGCTGGCGTGGCCGCCTGTGCCGCGCTGCTCCTGGCGGTGGTCTGCGCCGGGACCGCCGATGAAATGGCCGCCACCGCGCTGGGCAGCCCTGCCAGCCCGGCCAGCAGAACCAGGCAAGCCGGGAGCCCGACCCCATGCCATCCGAGAGGTTTCGGCATCTTCCCTCGTCGACTCATGGACTCCTCCTCAGACCGCGCCTCTTTCGCCGTCAGCCAGGGAGCATACACTTGGATCCGGCATCCTGGGGCCCCACCCGGGACAGGTGGATGAGAGGGCAGCCCGAGGCGATACGGGTTCTTGGTGCGTGATCTGGCCCGGATCTTGCTCCATACCGGTGTAGAAAACACCGGAACGTGACAGCCGCTGTTGAGCGTCCACACGGCGGCGGGTCCTTGTGTGTCCTCACGCACAATGGTTGAATACGCTCATCAGAAGCTGTCCGCTGTAGATGGGAAAGCACGGGAAGGATACCGGCAGACCCATCTCGGCCGCGCGGGCCCGATCGCAGACAAGCACACAGTTGTCGCGCCCCGGGGGGCATCGGTTTGAAGGCGACCCTGAATCCGCTGGACATCGTCGAGACGACAGCAGATCCGGCCTTCGCCACCGACGAGGACGGGCGCATCGTCATCTGGAACCGGGCGGCGGCACGATTTCTCGGGTTTCCGGCCGAGGCGGTCCTGGGCCAGCCCTGTCATGAAGTGCTTGGCGGGCTCGACGCGTCCGGGAACCGGTACTGCGATTCTGACTGCAACCTCTGCAAGATGGTCCGCCGCCGCGAGCCGATCCGCTCGTTCGACCTGTTCGTCAAGACCGCCTCCGGCACGCTCGTCCGGGCCGTGTTCTCCATCCTGGCGGTATGCGGCCCGCGGTCGTCCCAGTTCAACCTGATCCACATCTTCCAGCCTGCCGTGCAGCGCGACGGAACCGATGCCTTGCTGGCGCAGCTGGCCGGCGCCGCCGGGTCGCAGGGCGCCGGTGCCGCGCGGGAACCGGCCCCGGCGCCGCCGGCAGGGGGTCGTGATGGCCCCGCCACCCCGCAGCCGGCCCTGACCGCACGGGAGATCGAGGTGCTGAAGCTGCTCTCCGAGGGGTCCACGCCCCACGACATCGCGGACGCTCTCTTCATCAGCGTCACCACGGTACGGACCCACATCCAGAACATGCTCCGCAAGCTGGAGGTGCACAGCACGTTGCAGGCCGTATCGATGGCGCTGCGCAACCGGTTGATCTGACCCTTCGGCCAGCCCGGTCACGCCGCCACACCCGAGGCGTTCCGTCCACCGGATCGCCAGATGACCGCTGTCGATTCGCCGGAATGTCCACGGACGGCGTGTCCCGGCTGGTCCGGGCCCGTGTCCGGATGTTGCTGCAGTCCCGTTCACGGAGGTGCCGCAGAGAAGAGATGCCCCCCAGTTCCTCGAGGGCTCGCCGCCGGCCAGAACCCGCCGCCTGCTGATCCCATCCGTCTCCTGCCCCGGCCTTTCTCATGAAATCACATGATCTGGACAGCAAGTTCATGACGCAAAATCGTCAACTTGCAGGATGGTTTGTGTCACCTGTCGGTCCATAGGATCTCCATGTCGGGTTTCGCCTTGGAATCACCACTCGAGGCTTCGTGCTCCCGGCCCGAATGGAGGAGGAGGTGACCATGAGAAAGAGACGACTGAGCGTGGGGGATGACCATCACGCATGTGAACACCGTTGGGGGAAGAAGACCATGAGAGCACGACGGCTTCTCATCGGTCTTGGCGTCATGACCTTCGCCGCGGCCTGGTGCACGTCATCTGCGCTGGCCATTCCGGCATTCGCCAGGAAGTACCAGACCAGTTGCGCAACATGTCACGTCGCGTTTCCCAACCTGACACCGTTCGGAGAGGCCTTCCGGCTGAACGGCTATCGCTTCCCCGAGGGAGGCGATGAGAGCATGTCCAAGGACAACCCGGTCTCCATGGGAGCAGAGGGGTACAAGAAGATGTGGCCAAAGGCCATCTGGCCGGGGAGCATTCCCGGTCAGGTTCCGCTCTCGGTCGTCGTCGAGAGCGAGATCGTCAGAAGCCAGAATGACTTCACGACATCGTTCGACGGCCTGGGAGGAGAGGTTGCTCTTCTGACCGCCGGCACCTACGGCGAGCACATCTCGTTCTATGGTGAGGTGGAGTTCGCCCGGGCTGACGGCGGTGCGGAGGTCGAGCTGGAACGAGTGAACACCATCATCCGGCCGTTCACGCAGCCGAATTTCCAGATCAAGGTGGGCGCCTTCGAACCGGGAGTCTTCCTCGTCTCCAATCATCGCCGCCTGACGGATCACAAGTTCTTCGCTCTTGGCCACACGGTGGGAGACAATGACTTTGCCCTTGAACCGTTCCAGCAAGGGGTGGAGTTCTTCGGTGTGGTGAAGCATCGTCTGCTGTACAACACCGGCTTCGTGGAAGGGTCAGGGAATGCGCCCAACAACGGCAAGGACATCTATGCGCGCGTGGCGTACAAGTTCGGCGGCTTGCGTCTCGATGGAACCACCCCGGAGTCGGGTGGCATGCCCGCTGCAAGCAATCCCAAACCGTGGAGCGAGAAGTCTCTGACCATCTCGGCGTTCGGATATCGTGGGAGGCCGCTCCTGAGCTCCACCGACACCATGCTCGTCAACGATCCCCTCACCAACATCGTGACCCCGGTGGAGACGACCATGGAACAGGACGACATCTTCGATATCTACGGCGGTGATATCTCCTGGAAATTTCTCGACCTGGGCGTCAGTCTCGGGGCGGCGAATCGTGAGGACGATAGCCCCTTCCTTTCCGACCCGACGATGATGAATATCCAGTCCCAGACCCGATTTGCCGAGGTGGACTGGGTGATATTGCCCTGGCTGATTCCCGCGGCGCGCTATGATTCGGCCAGCATCGAGGGCACCAAAACGGAGCAGATCTCGGTGACGATCAACATTCTCGCGCGCGCCAACCTCCGTGCCTTCGTGGCGGCGAATGCCATCAAGGAGGACGGCGGTAACTTCCATACGGACGAGATCGTTGTCGGCGCAAAGTTCGGATTTTGACACCGTGGAAGACGTGAGAGAGGCGTTGTCCGGTGAGCAGCCTTGGAGATGGCCTTGCAGGGCGCGGCTCTCTCTCGTCCCCAGCTCGAGGAGTCGGCCATGATGAACAGAAAGATCTTCGTTGCGTTGCTGGTGGCCATGCCCATGATCAGTCCGGTTCTCGCCGGCACTCTCGAGGGAACCGTCACGGTGACCGGGGCGCGCAACAACGCCGATGCGGTGGTCTACGTGAGCACGATCGCCGGCAAGACCTTTGCCCCTCCGGAGAAGCCATCGGAGATGGATCAGCGTGACATGACGTTCGTTCCCCACGTGCTCCCGGTGGTTGTCGGCACGCAGGTTGATTTCAAGAACGGCGACCCGGTCCTGCACAACGTGTTCTCGCCGGACAAGTGCGCGGACGGGTTCAATCTGGGGAGCTGGCCACAGGGCCAGATACGCAGTCATACGTTCGACGAGGAGTGCGCGGCCACCATCCTCTGCAATGTCCATCCGGAGATGGAAGCATTCGTGGTGGCGGTGCCCACGCCTTACTTCGCGGTGACCGACAGGTCAGGCGCCTATTCCATCTCCGGCTTGCCGGATGGCACGTACACGGTGAAGGTGTGGCATCCGAAGCGCAAGGGAACCGAGACCGAGGTCACGGTCTCCGGAGACACGGAGGTGAACTTCGAGATCAAGAGATGACGTTCTCCCGACCTCAGGGCGTTTGTCGGCCGCAGGAGAGGACGCTTCCGGGCTGTTCTCTCCCTGTGGCCGGCACTCGGAGGGCGGCAGGGCAGGATCGGCCGGCCGCTGGACCGATGCGGCCGGGGAAGACCGGGAGCGATTCCTGACATGAGTGACATCCTTGTCGACCAGGAGTGGCTGGAGACCAACTTCCCCTGCCACACCGCCTGCCCGGTGGGGACCGAGGCCGGGCGGTACGTTGCTCTCATCGCCGAGGG
>JBHHZI010000197.1:0-5344 GCA_046757965.1 Acidobacteriota bacterium
GAACACCTTGGCCAGCTTGCCGGTTCCCGAGCCGACGTCCGTGACGACGTGATCCGGCGCCAGGCCATGCTCGGCGGCCAGGATCTCTTGGATGGCGCGGGGATAGGAGGGACGGGCATGAACGTAGTCCGCCACGCGGTCGGTGAATCGTTCAGTGGGATCAGGGCTCATGGTGCAGGTCTCCGGAGCAAGGCGCTGCGGTCCACGCCATCGATGGTGCCCGGCGGCGCCACGCCGATGAGTGCCGCCACGGTGGGCGCCACGTCCACCGTGGCGATGTGCTGGGCGATCGGCCCCGGCGTGACGCCGGGACCTGCGATCAGGACCGGAACGTGTGTGTCATAACTGTAGGGAGAACCATGGTTCGTGCCCAGGCGGGTCGTGGCGAGGAATCCCTCCTGATACTGCACGAAGAGATCCCCGCTACGTGCGGGATCGAACGAGTGGGTATACAGGCGAAAGATCGGATCGTCGGGAGGATGATTCGATTCCATCTGGGTCCGCGTCCAGACCTGCCGGACGGCTGCGCACGCGGTCAGGGCGCGAACCAGCTCGTCCTCCACCTGCTGCCTGGTCAGATTGCGCTCTGCAATGAGCGAGTAATTGAGATACGGAAACTTCAGGATCCATTGCCCTGCGCCGAGTGATTTCTCGAGCACGCGGCCGGCCTGCTGGACGCACGCGATGTCCTCGGGGCCGGTGCGTCGTCCCGGGCGCCCGACCGATTCCAGGTATTCGGGCAGCGGCAGGACCCCGTGGTCGGCGCTCAACGTCACCAGCAGTCTCTCCCGGCCGATCTTTGCATCGAGATGGTCGAGGAGGTCTCCCAGGCTGCGATCGAGGTGCAGGAGCGTATCGACGAACTCGCGGCTATTCGGACCCCAGGTGTGCCCGACAGTATCCAGCGCCGAGAAACCGAGAGCGAGCAGGTCCAGATGCTCGTCTCCGCCCAGATCCTCCTCGTCGATCAGGGTCGTCGCGAACGATGCCAGTTCGTCATCCACGAACGGCGTGAAGAAGAACGAGTTATGGTAGCCGGCATCCGGTATCAGGGAGAAACTGCCGATGGCATGGGGGAAACCACTGCGGACCGGACCGCCGGTAATGTCCAGGATATCGAGTGCCGCGAGATCGACACCGTCGAGAGGCAGCGCGTTCCAGAGAGTGCCGAAGTGGACGTCCGTGAGTTCCCGGTCGTTGAACGCCTTCAACCAGGCTGGCTCACTTTCGGGATAGTAGCCGCTGGAGGTGAACCGGCCGCTGTAGACGTCGTACCAGAAAGCTCCGTCGGCCGTGTGTCCGCCCATGAGCACCGCGGCCCGGTCCTTGCCGCTGGCAGCAAACACCTTGGAGGCCCCATCGGCGTCCTTGAGCCAGTCCCCCAGTGCCGTGCCACGGAGGTTTGCCGGCGACCGCTGATAAGTCTCGTCCTCGACGCAGTACACCTCCTTCCGGGCCGTCCGGTCGAACCATTCGTTATCTATGATGCCTGACCGGGAGGGATATGACCCGGTGGCGAGGGCGGCATGGCCGGCCGCCGTGACCGTCACCGCATGCTCGTGATGGGCATCGGTGAACAGGGCCCCGGTGTCCAGCAGGCGCGCCAGGCCGCCGTGATACAGGGAACGGTAGCGGAGCAGATCGCGCGCGCCACCCTGGTCGATCACAATGAAGAGGATGAGCCGTGGCCGGCCGCCCGGGCCGGGGGCGAAGGCGATCTCGGTCGGGCCGGCGCCAGCGGGCTCGGCACCGGCGCCGCAGGCCGCACAGCAGAGCAGCGCGGCCACGATCACGAGGCTGGTGACGCTTCGCCTCGGACGCGACGACGCGTCACTCTCCTCTTCTGCGCCCGTCTCCATCTCCGCGCGGCCTCGAGCAGCCCGCACACCCGACCGGAACGTCAATGCGCCCGCCTGGCGCCGACGTCTGGACCCGGTTCGCAAGCGGCGGGGACCGCCGGGAGAATAGTCGATCCCGGCGCCGGCTGCCACACGGCGGAAGGCGCGGGAGCGTCTTCCGGGCGGCGCGACGGCGGCAACGCACCGGCGGGACCGGGCGTCCTCTGGCGACCCGGACCGGCAAAGACGTGAACCACCGCCGGGAAGGGCTCAGCCCTCCAGGAAGTCCTTCAGCTTGCCGAGGGCTTTGGGCCAGTTGTCCTCGGCCAGCCCGTAATACCAGTCCCAGTCCGAGTCCTTGCCATAACCGTCCTGGCGAACCTTGATCCGCGACAGGTTCTCGTGGGGCTCGATATCCAGCAGAATGCGCATCGGCCCGAGAACCGGACGCTCCCTGTTGAAGTAGAGGAGGTCCTCGATGTGCAGGTGCTCTCCCGGGCGAAGTGAGCGGATCCGGCCGGCAAGGATGACGAACCCGAATCCGTCCACCGGAACATCCCAGGTGCACGACCACACGCCCCCCTGCCGTGCATCCACCAGACCCTCCCGGACACCCCACCACTTCTTCAGGGCCTGGACGTCGGTGAACGCGGCCGTGACGGCATCCGGCTCACCTGCAATCTCGATCTCACCCTCGATCTCACGCATGAGATTCCTCCCGTCTCCTTCGGGCAACCGCATCATCTTAGGCCAGGACGCCCGGGAATATCGACGGGGTGCGTCGCAGGTGCAGGCGAGGCGTAGATCACCCTCCGGCCGGGGGCTCGGGTTGCCAGATCTCGGCCGTGATCCGCCAGCCGGCGGCAAAGCGACGAAACGTGGTCACATAGCGCCCTTCCCGGACGATGGGCGTCCCGTCGGCCTGGCTGGCGGAGAACCGGTACGCGCCGATCTCGTAGGCCACGTCCTCCGAACGGGCGACCACGAAGCTGCTGCGGCCTGTGTCGGAGATGGCCGTGAACGTGGCGAACAGCTGCTGCCACTCGACACGGATGGCGTCCCGGCCCACCACCGGCTCGCCGGCCGGTGGGAGGCGCACCGCATCCGCCGCGTAGAGCGCCGCCAGACCGGCCGCATCTCCCGCCGCGGCCAGGCCCTCGTAGTGCCGCTTCAGCGCCTGCACTCCGGCACCGCGGTCGCTCTCCTCATCAACAGGACCGGGCCGTCTCATCGGCTTCTTCTCCTGCCGCCGGGATCGTCCAGCATGCCAGACGAGCCACGGACCGGGGTGGGGAGGCGTCCTCGCGCCGGGTCCACCCTGCCCCGCGGCGCGTCACCCGAGCACATGTCCACACCAGATCCGGCCGTCCATGACTCACGCGTCCAGGCGCACACGGCGCAGGCGCAGCGCGTTGGAGATCACCGAGACCGAACTGAGGCTCATCGCCGCCGCGGCCACCATCGGGCTCAGCAGCCAGCCGAGGAACGGGTAGAGAACTCCAGCGGCGAGCGGCACGCCGATGGTGTTGTAGGCGAACGCGAAGAACAGATTCTGGCGGATGTTGGAGAGCGTGGCGCGAGACAGGCGGCGCGCCCGCACGATGCCGCGCAGGTCTCCTCTCACGAGGGTGACGCCTGCGCTCTCCATGGCCACGTCGGTGCCGGTTCCCATGGCGATCCCCACGTCGGCCCGGGCCAGGGCCGGAGCGTCATTGATGCCGTCCCCGGCCATGGCGACGACGTGGCCCGCAACCTGTAACCGCCTCACCTCGTCGGCCTTCTGATCGGGAAGAACGCCGGCGACCACGCGATCGATGCCGAGCTGCCTGGCAACCGCCGTGGCCGTGGCTTGACTGTCGCCGGTCAACATGACGACCTGAAGCCCTTCGCCTCGCAGGGATCTCAGCGCCGCCGGCGTCGTCGCCTTGACCGGGTCGGCGATGCCGACCCAGCCCACCAGCCGGCCATCGACGACGGTGAAGGCGACCGTCTGGCCCGCGGCCTCCGCCGCTGCCACCGCGCTCACTGCCGGGCCGATCTCGACACCCCTCTCGGCGAGCAGAGCGCGGTTGCCCAGAGCCACCGGTCTCCCGTCGAGTCGGGCCGTCACACCGCACCCTGGCAGCGCCTCGAAGTCCGTCACCGGCGCCGGCTCCACCCCGCGCTCGGCAGCGCCACTCAGCACGGCCGCCGCGAGAGGATGCTCGCTGCCTTTTTCCAGGCCCGCGACGAGCCTCAGGAGGCCTGCTTCGTCCAGGCCTCCCTCCGGCTGGATGGTGACCAGACGGGGCCGACCCTCGGTGAGCGTGCCGGTCTTGTCCACCACCAGGGTGTCCACGCGGTGTAGCCGCTCGAGCGCCTCCGCATCGCGAAACAGCACGCCCTGGGTGGCTCCCCGGCCCATGGCCACCATGATCGACATGGGGGTCGCCAGGCCCAGAGCGCACGGGCAGGCGACGATCAGAACAGCCACGGCGCTGAGCAGAGCATGCGCCAGACGTGGTTCGGGGCCCACCGTTGCCCAGACCACCGCCGAGATCAGCGCGGCCGCGACGACCGCCGGGACAAAATACCCGGCGACGACATCCGCCAGGCGCTGGATCGGGGCGCGGCTGCGCTGCGCCGACGCCACCATGTCGACGATGCGCGCCAGCAAGGTGTCGGCGCCCACCTTCTCGGCCCGCATGATGAGGCTTGATGAGCCGTTCACCGTCGCCCCGATGAGCGCATCACCGGGACCCTTCGAGACCGGCATCGCCTCACCGCTCACCATCGATTCATCCACGGCGCTGGTCCCCTCGAGAACCACGCCGTCGACCGGGATCTTCTCTCCCGGACGCACTCGCAGGCGATCGCCGGGGTGAACCTGGTCGAGGTCCACGTCCCGCTCCGCACCGTCCGCCCCGATGCGGCGGGCCGTGGCCGGTGCCAGACCGAGGAGCAGGCGAAGGGCAGCACCCGTGCGCTGGCGCGCGCGCAGTTCCAGAACCTGGCCGACGAGCACCAGCGTCACGATCACCGCGGCCGCCTCGAAGTACACGGCCACGTCTCCCGAGGCGTCACGAAACGACGCAGGAAAGAGACCGGGAGCAAGAGTGGCAGCCACGCTGTAGAAATAGGAGGCATTCACACCCAGACCGATCAGCGTGAACATGTTGAAGTGCCGGTTGCGGATCGACAGCACGGCCCGCACGTGAAACGGCCACGCCGCCCAGAGACAGACCGGTGTCGCCAGGAGGAACTCGGCCAGGGTCCGCGTCCGCGCGGTCGTCCACGTCGAGATCGGATGTCCCGGCAGCAGGTCGCCCATGGACAGAGCAAGCAGCGGCAGGCTCATCGCGGCGGCCAGCACCAGCCGCCGGCGCATCACCGCCAGCTCCGGGGTGTCTTCTTCCGAGACAGCCACCTGCTCCGCCTCGAGCGCCATGCCACAGAGCGGGCAGTCTCCCGGCGCGTCCCGCCTCACTTCCGGGTGCATCGGGCAGGTCCAGACGGTGGCGGCAGCC
>JBHHZI010000198.1:0-5275 GCA_046757965.1 Acidobacteriota bacterium
ATCCGCGAGGGAGGGCGCACGGTCGGCGCCGGCAGTGTCACGGACGTCATCGAGTAGGGAATCGCCGTGCGAGACATCATTCACATGTCATGTATGGAGTGCAAGCGCCGGAACTATTCCACCACCAAGAACAAGAGGAAGACGACGGACAAGCTGGAACGCCGCAAGTACTGCCGGTTCTGCCGGACTCATACGGTGCACAAGGAGACCAAGTAGGTTGCCCGGTGTGACGGAGGCGGATCGACAGGCCAGTAGCTCAATTGGTAGAGCATCGGTCTCCAAAACCGAGGGTCGGGGGTTCGAATCCCTCCTGGCCTGCCAGGTCGTCGCGCCGGTGAATCGACCGCGGTTGGAGGAGTAAGAGAGCGTGAACTGGTGGAAAAAGCTGGTCACCTTCAGTGCCGAGGTCAAGACGGAACTGAAGAAGAGCACGTGGCCCGGATGGAACGAGGTCAAGGGCACGACCGTGGTGGTGATCGTGACGTCGTTCATCTTCGCGTTCTTCCTGTGGGTCGTGGACATCGTGTTTCAGCAGGTCCTCGGCGGCATCATGCACTTCTTCACCACGTAGGGCGGATGGATATGGAAACGGATCTGGAGAAGAAGGAAGGCGGCCCGGCCGCGGAGCCCGCTCAGGCTGCCGTCGAGGTGGTCGAGAGCGCTCCTGCCGCGGGCGGCGAGCAGGACACGGCGCAGGTGAGCCCCCCGCCGGCCGGCAACGGGCAGCCGGATGAGGAGGGCGCCGACAGAGACGCCCGGGAGCCGGCGGCGGCCGCTGCGGATCCACCGGCCAGGGTGGATCCGGTCGTGCCCGAGGACAACAAGAAGTGGTACATCGTCCACACCTATTCGGGCTACGAGAACAAGGTGCAGGAATCGCTGCGGCAGCGCATCGATGCGATGGACATGGGCAGCGAGATCGCCGAGGTACTCATTCCCACCCAGAAGGTCGTCTCCGTGAAGGACGGCAAGCGGGTGGAATCGAAGAAGAAGTTCTTCCCGGGCTATCTGCTGGTCAACATGGCCATGTCCGACGAGGCGTGGCACGTGGTGAAGAATACGCCGAAGGTGACGGGGTTCGTCGGCGCCGGCAACAAGCCAACCCCTCTCACCCAGTCCGAGGTCAACCGGATCATCAACCAGGTCTCGGAGGCGGCGGAGAAGCCGAAGCCGAAGTTCGAGTACTCGGCCGGTGAGACCGTCCGGATCATCGACGGTCCGTTCTCGAACTTCACTGGATCCGTTGACGAGGTGAATCCGGACCGCAACACGCTCAAGGTGATGGTCACCATCTTCGGCCGCTCCACTCCGGTGGAACTGGAATTTCTTCAAGTGGAAAAGGCCTGAGGCCGGCATGGCCGGATCGGCAACGGGAGTCGTCTGATGGCGAAGAAGGTCACCGGTTACGTCAAGCTGCACTGTCCGGCCGGGCAGGCCACGCCGGCGCCGCCGGTGGGCCCTGCACTCGGGCAGCACGGCGTCAACATCATGGAGTTCTGCAAGGCGTTCAATGCGCGTACCCAGGGCCAGCAGGGCCTGATCATCCCGGTGGTGATCACGGTATTTGCAGACCGGTCGTTCACGTTCATCACCAAGACTCCGCCGGCGTCGGTGCTGCTGAAGAAGGCCGCAGGTCTGGCGAAGGCCTCCGGAGAGCCGAACAAGAACAAGGTGGGCAAGGTCACGCGGGCCCAGGTCGAGGAGATTGCGAAGACCAAGATGCCCGATCTGAATGCCAACGACATCCAGGCCGCGATGCGAATCGTCGAGGGCAGTGCGCGTAGCATGGGTATCGAGATCGAAGCGTAGGTAGCCGAAGAGCGAGAAGAGGAGAACTGTTCCCATGCCGAAACACGGCAAGAAATTTCAGGCAGCGTCCGCGAAGGTCGAGGCCCACGCCTACGATGTCGAGTCGGGCGTGGCCCTTGCGAAGGAAGTGTCGTTCGCGCGCTTCGATGAGAGCCTCGAGATCGCGATGCAGCTGGGCGTGGATCCCCGACATGCGGACCAGATGGTCCGCGGGACGCTGGTCCTGCCCCACGGAACCGGCCGGTCGAAGCGCGTCCTCGTGTTCGCCGCGGGCGACAAGCACAAGGAAGCGGAGGCGGCGGGCGCGGATCACGTCGGGGGGAAGGATCTGGTCGAGAAGATCCAGGGGGGCTGGCTCGAGTTCGATGCCGTTGTCGCGACGCCGGACATGATGAAGGACGTCGGCAAACTGGGACGGGTCCTCGGCCCGAGAGGACTGATGCCCAATCCCAAGACCGGAACCGTCACGTTCGATGTCGCGAAGGCGGTGAACGAGATCAAGGCCGGCAAGGTCGAGTTCCGTGTGGACAAGACGGCGATCGTTCATGCCGGAATCGGACGATTGAGTTTCGACCCGGACAAGCTGGTCGAAAACGCCACGACGTTCATCACGGCCGTCATCCGGGCCCGCCCGGCAGCAACGAAGGGACGGTACGTGAAATCCTGCACGCTGTCATCGACCATGGGACCGGGCATCCGTATCGACATCAGCAGTGTCGAGAAGGTGAAAGCGGGGGCAGCGTGAACCGGTCCGACAAAGTTGCCGCCGTGGCCGAGCTCAACGAGCGGTGGAAGCCGGTCAAGAACGCCATCCTGGTCGGGTTCTCCGGGCTGGCCGTGGAGCAGGCCAATGACCTGCGCCGCCAGATCCGGACGGCCGAATCGTCTTACCTCGTGGTACAGAACCGGCTGGCCATCCGGGCGGCAGCGGGGACGCCCCTCGAGGCGCTCATCGCCGGTTTCGCCGGACCCACCGCCGTGGCGTTCAATGACAATGAGCCCGTCGGGATGGCCAAGGTCCTGGCGGACTTCTCGAAGGAGAACCCGGCGCTGACGCTGAAGGCAGGCGTGATCGACAGCCATGTCGTGATCGACGCGGAAGGCCTGACGGCGCTGGCGAAGCTGCCGGGGCTGCCTGAACTGCGGGCACAGATGCTGCGTGCGATCCAGGGGCCGGCGACCCAGCTTGCCCGGCTGCTGGCCACCCCGGCAACGCAGCTCGCGAGGGTCCTCCAGGCACGACAGGACAAGCTAGCGGAGAACGACGAGAAATGATGCGGGCCCACGGTGATGCCGGTGTATCGATCCGGCAGAACACAGCGCCGCCGGTCCATCGATCTGGCAGAGAATGTTCACGAAGGAGTGAGTGAGATGGCGGATATCCAGGCAGTGGCGGACTCCCTGTCCGAGTTGACGGTCATGGAGGCGGCCGAGCTCGTCAAGACCCTCGAGGAACGCTGGGGTGTCAGCGCGGCCGCGCCGGTGGCAGTGGCCGCCGCGGGCGGCGCGGCGGCGGGCGGCGCGGTCGAGGAAGAGCAGACCGAATTCGACGTGGTCATCACCGAGATCGGCGCGAAGAAGATACAGGTCATCAAGGCGGTTCGAGAGGTGACGAGCCTCGGCCTCAAGGAGGCCAAGGACCTCGTGGAGGCGGCCCCGAAGGCGGTCAAGGAGGCCGTCAGCAAGGACGAGGCGGAAGAACTCAAGAAGAAGTTCGAGGAAGCGGGCGCCACGATCGAGATCAAGTAATTGTTCGACTTCAAGGCTGCGTCAACGGGCCGGTCCATCGTGAGACCGGCACCGGCGAATTCTCGCAACTGACTCCCAGAGGTGCGTCCTGACATGTCGACCAATGGCAACGGTGAACCCCCCGCTCGCAAACGGGTCATTTTCTCCAAGATCCAGACATCGATCCCGATCCCCAATCTGATCGAGGTTCAGAAGCGTTCCTACGAGCGTTTCCTCCAGATGTACGTGCCGCCCCAGGACCGGGAGGATACCGGTCTGCAGGCCGTCTTCAAGTCCATCTTTCCCATCTCGGATTTCCGGGAGAACTGCTCCCTGGAGTTCGTCGATTACTCCATCGGCACCTGGTCGTGCAAGTGCGGCCGGTTGCAAGGGCTCGACAAGCTCCGCATCAGTTGTCGCCGGTGCAAGGGTCTGATCATGGGCACGGCGCGCCGTTACAGCAAGATCACCTGTCCGCTGTGCGGGACGGAGAACGCCAATGACCCGGTGATCTGTGATGAGTGCGGCGACACCGTCGACCTGCAGTTCAAGTACGACGTCGACGAGTGCCAGGAGCGCGGCATGACGTTCACCGTGCCCCTGAAGGTCACCGTGCGCCTCGTGGTGTTCGACAAGGCGACCGATGGCAAGGAGAAATCGATCCGGGATATCAAGGAGCAGGAGGTCTACTTCGGAGAGATCCCCCTCCTGACGGACAACGGCACGTTCATCATCAACGGAACGGAACGGGTCATCGTCAGTCAGCTCCACCGGTCGCCGGGTGTGTTCTTCCAGTCCACGGATGACCGCGCGGTGTTCATGGCCAAGGTGATCCCGTACCGCGGTTCCTGGGTGGAGTTCGAGTACGACCAAAAGAACCTGCTCTACGTGCGGATCGACCGGAAACGGAAGTTTCTCGGGTCGGTCTTTCTCCGGGTGCTCGGCCTGTCGTCGAATGAAGAGATCTTGCAGAGGTTCTACCACTGCGAGGAGATCAGCTACGACGGAAAGAGTTTCCAGTGGAAGCTCAGCCCGGGTCTGATCGGTCACCGGAGCGTGGATGCCATCACCGCCAAGAGGGGGAAGGAGACCCTGGTCAAGAAGGGCCGGATGATCCGGAAGAACACGCTCCCCGCGCTCCAGAAGGCGAGGATCAAGTCCGTGCACGTCGCAGCCGAGGAGCTCGACGGGGCACGGGCCGTGTGCGATGTGTTCGACACCGAGACCGGGGAGGTGCTGGTCGAGGCGAACGAAGCGTTGACGACCGAGAACTGGGAGGCGATCCTCGCCGCGAAGATCGGCCCGATCCAGGTGTTCTTCCCGGAGGATGACGAGCTCGGCCCGGTGCTGGCCGGCACTCTGGCCAAGGACACCGTCCGCTCGACCGAGGAGGCGTTGCTGGAGCTGTACCGCCGGCTGCGCCCCGGCGATCCACCGACGCTGGAATCGGCCCGCAATTTGTTCGAGAGCATGTTCTTCGATTCACAGCGCTACGATCTATCCCGTGTCGGCCGTCTCAAGTTCAATGCGAAGCTGGGAACGGATGCCGACCTGACCCAGACCATCCTTTCCCGGGAAGACTTCTTCGCGGTCATCGCGTACTTCCTCCGGCTGCGACGAAACGCCACCGGCGTCGACGATATTGACCACCTCGGAAACCGCCGTGTCCGGTCCGTGGGCGAACTGCTGGAGAACCAGTTCCGGATCGGACTGATCCGGATGGAGCGGGCCATCAAGG
>JBHHZI010000199.1:0-5099 GCA_046757965.1 Acidobacteriota bacterium
TCCTCGTCGTAGTAGTCGAGCTTGTGAAGCGGCATCACGATGCTGGACAGGATGTTGAGCACGTGGCCGCTGATGCGCTTGTAGTAACGGGTGGCCAGGAGGGCGGCGGTGGTCGTGGCGGCATCGGTGTCGCTGCGCGCGATCTTGGTGATGAGCAGATCGCACCGCTGGGCGATATCTCTGCCGGCTCGGATCAGATCGAGCGCCCGCTCGGTGTCGGACGAACCGGCCAGGTCGGTGGCTCCCTTGAAACCCCGCTCCACATCCGCGCGGATCTCCTTCAATTCCCCCAGCAATTCGCCGCCGGGCAGCCGACCGCCGTGCTGGTCCATGACCTCGACAAGATTCTTCGCGTAATCGCCCAGTCGCTCGACATCCTTGACCAGGCTCATCATGAGCAGACCGTACGGGACGTCCGGGATGTTCTCCGGAAAGGAGAGGTGGGCGACGACCCGCTTCCTGATGGCCCGCTCGAGCTTGTTGATCTCGATGTCCTTCTTGTAGATCCCGCTGCGTTCCTCGGGGCTGGCCTGCTTGCCGAAATAGATCTGCCCGGCCATCTGGGTGTTCTCCCAGGCCAGGGAGAGCATCTGGGAGAATTTCTCCGCGATGGCCGCCAGCGGATTGTCACTCCGGAAGAGACTGATGAGTTCCTTGAGCATGAGATCTCCTGTGGCGCGCTCGATCCTATCGGAACAACCGGCTGATGACGATGCAGGCGGCCGGCACGGCGTAGAAGAGTCCGAGCACGTAGGCGATGGCCCATCCACGCGACCGGACCGCGGTCTTGGCGAGACTCATGGCGGCGCGCAGCGCCAGACGGCGGACCGGAGGGTAGGGATAGATGAGAGCGATACCGACCATGTTGAAGATCAGGTGCACCAGGCCGATCTCGATCCCCTGGACCGCATGGCCTCCGGTCACCGCCAGTGAGGCGAGCAACGCAGTGACCGTGGTGCCGATGTTGGCCCCCAGCGTGATGGGGAAGGCCTGGCGGAGCTTGATGAGTCCGGCTCCGGCGAGGGGGACGAGCAGCGAGGTGGTGATGGAACTGGACTGGACCATGACGGTGATCACGACGCCGAGGGCCATCGAGATGAGAGCGTTGCGACCCACGACACGGCGAAGGGAACTCTCGAGGCGTGTATGCATCAGGGTCCGCATGAGCCGGACGATGGTCAGAAGAGCGGTCACGATGAGGATGGCGCTCACGGCCAGGATGAGGCCCGCCTGGATGAGGTGGGCGGTGGTGAGGTTGTCGACGACCGATTCGACCGGCGAGAAGGCCGCCTTCAGGGCCGCTTTCAGCGGGCTGTGATACTCGACGCCCTCGAAGCCGAGCAGCAGGCGGGCGATGGCGGCGGCAGGCCGGCTGATGGCCCCGGTCAGCAACTCCACCGGGAGCAGGACGGCGACGGCGATGAAGTTGAAGAAGTCATGACAGGTGGCGGTGGAGAAGGCGCGCAGGAACTCCGTGCGCCGGCCCATGTGGGCGAGGGAGACCAGCGTGTTGGTGACCGTGGTGCCGATGTTGGCGCCCATCACCATCGGCACGGCGTTGGCGATGGGCAGCGGATTGTCCGGCGCGGCACACAGTCCGACGATCATCGACGTGGTCACGGAGGAACTCTGGACCAGTGTGGTGGCCAGGATGCCGACGACCACGCCGACGAACGGGTTCTCGGTGGAGGAGAAGAAGGCCTGGAGGAGATCCTTGCCGAGCAGCTTGAACCCGACACCGAGTCCCCGGATGCCCACCAGGAAAAGAAAGAGCAACCCCGCCACCAGCAGCAGACGCAGGACAACCCGACCCGGGCCGGATGAGTCATTCCCAAGGGTGACGATCGGTATCTCTCCGGGAGCGCCAGGCGATGCCCTCGGGTCATCCGGGCCGGCCCGGCGCGGACCAGGCCCAAGCTAGCACACGGTCGGTGGAAGGGTCGATCCGACCGCCGCCGTTCCGCGCGCAGGGGAGTATCAGGGCCCCGGGGAACCGGTGGTGGCCTGCCGGCGGCGCAGCAGGGCCGCGTCGAGATTGTGCTGCGCGGCGCTGTCGCCGGGGGTGAGAGCCACGGTGGCCCGGAACTGCTCGATGGCGCCGTCGAGGTCGCCCAGGTCCGAGAGGGCCGCGCCAAGATGGGTGTGCGCGGCGGCCAGGTCTGGACGGAGCTTCAACGCCTCCTGGAAGCGGGGCACCGCCTCCCGGGGACGGCCGAGCTGCTGGAGCGCGACCCCCAGGTTGTCATGGGCCTCGGCTGACTGTGGCATGAGCTGCACCGCCCGCCGGTAACACGTCACGGCCAGCGCCGGCCGCCCGAGGCGAGCCAGCGCCACGCCCGTGTTGTTCTGCATGCGCGCCGAGTCAGGGGCCGCGTCGGCCGCCGCGGCGAACTGCCGGGCGGCCTCGTCGACACGCCGCAAGCGGGCCAGGAGGAATCCGAGATTCAGATGAGCCTGGGCATAGCCGGGTCGTGCCTCAAGGGCCCGAGAGAACTGCGCCTCCGCGTCACCCGGGCGCCCCTGCCGGAGCAGAACCAGGGCGAGATTGTTGTGGGCCTCGGCGTAGTCGGGGGACAGGCGGATCGCCTCGCGGTACGCCCGCGCTGCGTCCTCGATCCTCCCGGCCTTCTGCAGGGTGGCCCCGAGGTTGTTGCGTGCGGCGGCATCCTGCGGGGCAACGGTGATGGCACGCCTCAGATGATCGAGCGCCTCTCCGACCCGGCCGGTGCGCGCCAGGAGCAGCCCCAGCGCCTGCTGGCTGTCCGCATCGTCCGGGCTCTGTGCGAGGACCTGTTCGAGACGGTCGATGTTCCGTTCGGTCTCCTTTCTCGCGGCGCTGCGGTTCAGCACGGCGAGATCGCCGGGGCGATGCGGGAGGACCTGCACGAAGAGGTCGCCCATCTCATCGGTGGCTTTTTCTCCGTACACGACGCGCCGGGGCGGATCGTTTGGATTGCGGACGTTGTTGACCGAGTTGTCGTAGACGTACTCCATGTGCAGGACGGTGCCCCGGGGAAGGAAGATCGGTTCTTCATACCAGTACTGATCCTGCCAGTTGAAGTCCCAGTCCCGGATCCAGAGCAACCACTCCCGGTGGCCGTCCGGCAGCATCGCCCAGCCCTTCAGATCCTTGCCAAGATAGTGTGCATGCGGGTAGACGCCGAGCGCATCGACGTCGACGGGCAGCTCGAAGCTGTCGCGAACCACGTATCGACTGTCGCCGGCCGGGATGTCCATGGTCTTGGAGCTGAGACGGAAGAACGCCGGCACCTTCACGGGCACGGTGTCGGTGAAGAAGAATCCAACGCGAAAGCGCAGCGGCTCCGGCTTGCCCGTGGGCTGCATGTGGACCTGGACGACGAGGTCCGAACCCGGGTCCAGCCGCCAGGCCATGTCGTCCGGTGAGAGGCGTGGTACCCGGCCGGGAGTCCAGCCGAGGTAGTGGCCATCCGGGTTCTGGGCCTGCCCGAACGACATGCCCTCTTCCCACCCGGGAGCCGGATCCTTGGCATCGAGCTTGCGAGACGCCCGGCTCCGGTCGACCGCCATGCGCGCATGGTGCACGATGCGACGATTCCCCGGTCGGAATTCCACGCCCCGGACGAATCGACGGCGCGTGACCGGGATCGGCAGGGCGAAGTTGCGGTAGACGTCGGAGCCGTCGGCGGGCAGGATGAACGGCTCGGGCATCTCGATCACTAGGTCCGGTGTGCCGAGGAGCCAGCCCTGGGGGAATCGTGGTGTGGCCGGCAGGTCGTCCGGGTCCCCTTCCGGGGTTCCGGACGCCTCCCAGTCCCGGATGGCCGCGATCTGCTCGGCGGTCAGCCGGCGAGGATTCTCGAACCGGCCGTATCCGGGTTCGGGCTTCCAGGGCGGCATGAATCCGCTCCCGGTGACCATCACCATCTGCAGGGCGCGCTTGCGGGCGTCCGTGAACGTCAGCAGCGAGAAAGGAGCCGACTCGCCCGGGCGGTGGCAGATGGCGCAGTTCTCGAACAGGATCGGCGCGATGTCCCGCGTGAAGGTGGGAGGGGCCTGCGGCTCGGGCGCCGGCTGGTCGACGCCGCCGCTCGACATGACCTGCGGGCGGACAGGATCGGCAGGACCGGCCGGGCTGGCGCGTGGGCGAGCGGAGAGTGCGACGCACAGGCCGATGGCCGCCGCGAGGATCGGAACGAGTCGGGCGCCTGTCCGGCTCGATCCGGCGCAGGCGGGCGGAGACGACCTTCTCACTCGAGGTCGGGGATGAAGCAGCCGATGGCGGGCGTCGTCGTGAACGGCACGGTCTTGCCGGCGAGGAGAGCGTCCAGGGTGTCGCGCAGATCGGTGCGGGTGGCGCGCGGGCGGGCCTTGCCGTAGCTGACGAAGCGGTTGTCGATCCTCCCGCGGTAGATGAGGTCTCCCGCAGCGGTGAAGACCGCGGCCTCCGGCGTCATGGTCGCCCCGGCTCGGCGGACCAGGTCGTGATCCGGATCCCGCAGGGGCGTGCCGGGCATCCCGTACTCGCGAATGTGCGTCCGGATGTCGTCCGGCCTCTCGTCCGGGTCGGGATAGACGAGGAAGAAGCGCACGCCGGCGTCCGCGTAGGCCGAGTGGATGGCCTGCATCCGGGGCGCGTAGCGATTGGAGATCGGGCAGTCGGTGCGGACGAAGACGAACACGAGAACCTTCGCTCCATCCTGGGCGAACGGGTCGACCGCCTCTCCCTCGAGAGTGACCAGGCGGACGGGAGTCTTCGCCGGTGGAACGGCGGCGCCGAGGGCCACGGCGGCCAGCCCCGAGCACGCCAGCAGGAGCAGCCACCGCGGGCAGGTTGCGTGACGACGGCTCATCTCGCCTCCTCCGTCACCCGGGAACCCGGAACGATGTCCATCTGTCCGGCGTCCTCGAAGCGAACCCAGCACTTGGTGCCGCCGTCGTAGTCCCGGGCCGACAGCAGCAGGGAGGCGGGCTGTCCGAGCGCCCGGCACGGCCGCTCGGACACCGCATCCACGCCGCGCCACGTCCGGATGAACGGGTTGTTCTCCCATTCATTCTCGATACTGGTCTCTCCTGCATGTCCCGGGTGAACCGTGTACGAGCCGGGCAGCTTCATGAGC
>JBHHZI010000200.1:0-5095 GCA_046757965.1 Acidobacteriota bacterium
GGGAACCGAGGGCCCAGGCCGCGGCAGCCGTGGCAAGGGTGAACTCGGCGCCCAGGGCGTGGCCGGCCAGCCAGATGGTGACGGCGCTCGCCATCCACACGGCGGGTCCGGCGCTGACGATCCAGACCCAGGTGGCGGGCCGACCGAGAACGCCCGGCACGGCGGCGACGGCCCCCTCGACGGCACGAGCTGCGCCAACCAGTCGGTCACCCAGACGTTGGCGGCCCCATCGCCGCACGCCCGGGAAGAGGAATGCGGCGGCCACCAGGCCCAGACCGCCGGCCGCGACACCGGCGACCAGCCAGCGACCGTGACCCTGCTGCGCGGGCAGCAGGGCGCCGGGCAGAAAGAGCAGACCGATCGCAACACTCACCAGGCTGTAGCCGACCTGATCGATGAGCGTCGCCGCGTAGACCGGTCCGGTGCCCTCGCCGGTGCGTCGCGTCAGGATGCGGGCGCGCACGATGCCGCCCAGCGGGCGTGCGCCGGGCAGCACGGTGTTGAGAAACACGCTGCTCATCAGGGCTCCGAAGCAGAGGGCCCAGGGTGCACGCCGGACAGGATAGAGGATGCCCCGCCAACGAGCCGTCCAGACGCCGTAGCGCGCCAGGTTGACCGCCGCTGCCCCGGCGAGCCACCACGGGTCGGCATGCCGCAGGTGCTCGGGCAATCGCCGGAAGCCGTCCTGTCCGAGAGTGCGCCAGAGAAAGAAACCGGTCAAGGAGAGGACG
Source organism: Acidobacteriota bacterium (assembly GCA_046757965.1). GTDB lineage: Bacteria > Acidobacteriota > Polarisedimenticolia > SMYD01 > SMYD01 > JBHHZI01. Next base: position 732 of record JBHHZI010000200.1, read on the forward strand.
GCCGCCGCCAGCCCCAGACGCAGGAGTCGCAGCCAGCGGGCCTGCTGGCGCCGCGCCGCCGGGGCGCGCGGCGGCGGCGTGAGCCCGTCAGTCATCGCCGGTCGCGGTCGGGGTTGCCGGGGCGCACGCGTCCTCGGTGGTCGCGTGGGAGAAGCAGTCGAGATCGGCCAGCACCCGGTCGGCATCGGCGCCGGTCCGGAACCACGGCTGAAACGGCGCGCCGGGCAGGCTGTCGACACCGATGGGCAGGAAGCGGGTGTCGGCCAGACCCCGACCGGTGCGGGGAACGAGCACCTCGAGGAGCGCGGCGTCCTTGAAGGTGGGATTCCAGTTGCCGGCGAACATCAGGTTGCCCAGGGAGTACGCCACGAACGTCTCACCGAACCGCTCGAACCCCTGCAGGGCGTGTGGATGATGCCCGACCACCAGGTGGGCACCGGCCCGCGCGGCCACCTGCGCCAGCCGCCGCTGTCCAGGGAGGACCAGGTGGGTGGCCTCCCGGCCCCAGTGAAACGACACCAGGACGGTGTCGACGCTCCGGGCCAGGGCCCGCACATCCTCGTCGACCCAGCGGGCGAGCCGGTCGATCTGTCCCCGGGTGCCGGCGACGCCGGCCGTGGTGGCGGTGGCGAACATCTCCTCCGGCTCGCTGGTCAATGCTCCCAGCCACACATAGCCGATGAACCCGAATGTCCGGTCATGTCGCGACAGGATCAGCGGTCGCCGCGCCTCGGCGAGATCGCGACCGGCGCCGTAGGCCCCGATGCCCGCGGCATCCAGTGTGGCGCGTGTCTCGACCACACCCGCGACGCCGAAGTCGAAGGCGTGGTTGTTGGCGAGGCAGGCCACGTCCACACCCGCGTCGACGAGGACATTCACTGCGCCCGGGTCCGCACGAAAATTGTAATTCTTCTCGACCGCGTCACCATGCGCCGTCAGGGTGCCCTCGAGATTGATCCAGAACAGGTCGGCCGCCCGCGTACGCGACCGGATGCGGCGAAATGGATACCGGGTCATCTCCGCCTCGGAGGTGTCTCCCCGGGCGCGCAGCTCGTCGAAGTACTCGTCGAGGTGGTAGCCGAGAGTGACGTCGCCCCCGACCAGGATCTGGAGCGGCCGACCGGCGGCCGGTGCCGGATCACCGGCGAGCGCGGGGCACAGCTCGGCGATCGCCGCCAGCAAGCCCGGCAGGCAGGGCCGGAACAATGGCCAGCGGAAAAAAGAGGTGAGCATCGAGAGCGTCGATCGAAGCGGCGGAACCTGCGGTGGAGAGACGTCCGGACGTGGCGCGGGACACTACGCCAGCCGGTTCGCGCCTGTCAACCGGCCGCGCTGCATGGACGCCAGCCTGCAACTCGTTCTATCATGTTCCCTTCGCGCGTCTTTCCGCCGCCTCCGCCGAGCCGCGGGGAACTATCGTCCGGGTTGTCACGTAGTCAGGTCCGGGAGGTTCGGTGTGTCGAGGTCTGATCGAAGCCGGTTGAACGGGTCTACCCGGCTGCTCTGTGCGGTCGCGCTGGCAGGATGGGTGGTGCTGCCCGGCTGCGGCGGGGGCCAGGGAACGGCCGGCACCGCCATCGCGGCCACCTCCGAGCAGAACGATGCCGCCGAGAAGGAGGCGATCGCCGTCCGGGTCGAGCCGGTGCGCACCGAGGTGGTCTCCTCTCTTTACTCCACCAGCGCCACGCTGCGCGCCGACAAGCGGGCCACGGTGACGGCGCGCAGCAGCGGCATCATCGAGGCCATCCTCGTGGAGGAGGGCGATAACGTGACCGCCGGCCAGCCGCTGGCGCGCCTCGAAGACGACGAACAGGTCATCGATCTGGCCCGCGCGCGGGCCACGCGGACCACCCTGGAGAGGGAATTCGCCCGCGCCGAGGTCCTGCACAGCCAGGGACTGATCAGCGACGAGGACCACGACACCGCACGACGGGAGTTCGACGATGCGGATCATGCGGCGGCGCTGGCCGATCTGGAACTGGCGCGGATGGTGATCCGGGCGCCCTTCGCCGGCGTGGTGCTGGCCCGCCACCTCGACACGGGCGCCTCCATCGCCAGTGGCACGCCAGTGTTCGATGTCGCCGACTTGACGCCGCTGTATGCCGATGTCGCCATCCCCGAACGACATGTGCTGGCCCTGCGGACCGGACAGGCGGTCCGCCTGACGGCCGATGCCGCCGGCCGCTCGCTGGATGCGGTCATCGATCGAATCGCACCGGCGGTCGACCCGTCGACCGGGACGGTGAAGGTGACGCTCTCGGTCGCCCATCCCGAAGGCATCCGGCCGGGTGCCTTCGTGCGCGCCGACATCGTCACCGATACTCATGACGATGCCCTGGTGGTGTCCCGCCCGGCCCTGGTGGCCGAAGGCAACCGCTGGCACCTGTACCGTCTCGCCGATGACGATCATGTGGAGCAGGTCGAGGTCCGTCTCGGCTACGAGGAAGGTCCGCTCGTCGAGATCGCCGGGGTGGTCGGCGAGACCGCACCCCTGATCGACGGCACGCCGGTGGTGATCGCCGGCGCCCCGGCCCTGTCGGACGGCGCGCGGGTTCGTGTGATGGAGCCCTGAGGGCGCCTCCGCCGTGTCGTTGCCCGCACTCTCGGTTCGACGCCCCATCACGGTGCTGATGGCCACCATCGCCGTCTGCACCTTCGGCTGGCTCGCCCTGCTCGAGCTGCCCGTGGACCTGCTCCCCGATCTCTCCTACCCGACGCTCACCATCCAGACGGTCTACCACGACGCGGCGCCGGTGTCGGTGGAGCAGTTCGTCACGCGGCCGGTGGAGGAGGCGGTGGGGGTCATTCCCGGTGTGCGGGAGATGCGCTCCATCTCGCGCGCCGGTCTGTCGGAGGTCATTCTCGAGTTCGAGTGGGACGAGCAGATGGATTTTGCGGCCCTCGACGTGCGCGAGAAACTCGGCCTGGTCCAGTTGCCGGAGGATGTGGATATTCCCAGGGTCCTGCGCTTCGACCCGTCCCTCGACCCCATCGTGCGCCTGGCCCTGTCGGGCGCCCGTCCCCTCGATGAGCTGCGCACCGTCGCCGACCGCTGGCTCAAGCCCCGCCTCGAGTCGGTGCGAGGCGTGGCCTCCGCCCGGGTGCGCGGCGGCCTGGAACCGGAGGTGGTGGTCTCTGCCCGGGAGGATCGCCTGTCGGCCTACGACCTGACCCTCGACGACCTGTCCGCGGCGATCCAGGCCGAGAACGTCAACCAGCCCGGCGGCACGCTGAAGGATTTCAACGCCGTCTACCTGGTGCGCACGCTGCACGAGTTCGACGACCTGGACCAGATCCGGCGAACCGTCGTGCGCCAGGGAGACGCGGGCCGGGTCCGCGTGGAAGACGTGGCCGACGTCACCCGGGGGCACCGGGATCGGGAGGAGATCACGCGGCTGGACGGGAAGGAGATCGTGGAGATCGATCTGCATCGGGAAGGGTCGGCCAACACGGTCGCCGTGGCGACCGACATCCAGGCGGAGATCGCCCACCTGCGCACCGAACTGGCGGATGATCTCGACCTCTCGGTCATGGCCGACCAGTCGCGCTACATCTCGGCCGCCGTGCATCAGGTGTGGAGCGCCGCCCTGATCGGCGGCTTCCTGGCCATCCTCGTGCTGTACTTCTTTCTCCGCGATCTGCCCAGCACGCTGATCATCGCACTCTCCATCCCGGTGTCGGTGATCGCCACGTTCCTGCCGATGCAGCAGGCCGGCGTCACCCTGAACATCATGTCACTGGGTGGCCTGGCCCTGGGGGTCGGCATGCTGGTGGACAGTTCCATCGTGGTGCTCGAGGCGATCGATCGGCGCCGCCGGGACGGGCTGGGTCGCGCCGCCGCGGCGGCGGCCGGGGCCAGCGAGGTGGCCGGCGCCGTGGTGGCCTCGACACTCACCACCGTGTCGGTGTTCTTTCCCATCGTCTTCGTCAGTGGCATCGCCGGTCAACTCTTCTATGACCAGGCGGTGACCGTCTGTCTCTCGCTCCTGGCCTCGCTGGCCGTGGCCCTGACGCTCATCCCGGCCCTCGCGGCCATCGATTTCACCGCCGTTCGCAGTGGCGCCTTCGAGACGTTGTTTCCATGGGATCGGGCGGTGGGCCACGAACGCGTGCCGACCGAGCCGCGCCTGCTGGCCGCCGCCGGACGCTTCATCCGGGCAGGAGCCGGCGGCTCGGCAGGCGCCCTGCGCGGACTTCTCGTCTGGCCCGCTCGCGCCGCCGTGTTCTGTCTCTGGCTGCTCCCCGCCGCCGTTCACGGCCTGGCGACGGTGCTGTTTCCGTACGTGGGCTCCCTGCGCCTGGCCGGCGTCCGGCTCCCGCCGGTGGGCGATGGCCGGCACTGGTTCAGCCGCCTGCTGTCTGTG
>JBHHZI010000201.1:0-5094 GCA_046757965.1 Acidobacteriota bacterium
CTGCGCTACCAGTCGGCCGAGGACATCCAGACGGCGCTGGCGAAGGTCGGTGAGACGGTCGAGGTTCCCCGAGGAGACAGTCAGCCCTCCGTGGCCGTCCTGCCGTTCGTCGACATGAGTTCCGAGAAGGATCACGACTACTTCTGCGAGGGACTGGCCGAGGAACTCATCAACGCCCTGGCCGGGGTCGACGGGCTCTCGGTGGCGTCGCGCACGTCGGCGTTCCGGTTCAAGGGCGCCCAGTCGGACATTCGTGAGATCGGCCGCCGTCTCGGGGTGGGCACGGTGCTGGAAGGCAGCGTGCGCAAGGCGGGCAACCAGGTGCGGATCGGTGTCCAGCTCGTCAACATCGAGGATGGGTACCATCTCTGGTCGAACCGCTACGACCGCGAGCTGAAGGATGTCTTCGCCATTCAGGACGAGATCGCCCAGAACATCGTCGAGGCATTACAGGGCACATTGACGCCGAAGGTCAAGAAGAAGGTCGCCAAGGAAGCGCCGGCGGATGTGCAGGCGTATGACTACTATCTGAAGGGACGGAAGTATTTCTACGAGTTCCGCGCGAAGGGTTTCGAGCTGGCCCGGCAGATGTTTGCGCGGGCCATCGTCATCGACGATCGCTACTCCCGGGCCTACGCGGGCGTGGCGGACTGCTGCTCCATTCTCTACGCGTACTTCGACTCCAGCGACGCCAACCTGCAGGAGGCGGACACGGCCTCGCGCAAGGCGGTGGAGATCGATCCGACCGATGCCGAGGCCCACGCCTCGCGCGGTCTGGCTCTTTCCCTGCAGAGCCGCTACGAGGACGCCGAGGCGGAGTTCACGAGGGCCATCGAGCTCAACCCGAAGCTGTACGAGGCGCACTATTTCTACGGACGGGCCCTGTTCTCCCAGGGCGAGCATGAGCGGGCCGCCGCGCAGTTCGAGGAGGCCTGCAAGGTGAACCCGGAGGACTATCAGGCGCCCATTCATCTGGCACAGACCTACCTGAAGCTCGGGAGGCGCGCCTATGCCGCCGCCAACCTCCGCAAGGCTGTCGAGGCGGCCAAGAAACATCTGTCGTTCAACGCCGATGATGCCCGCGCCCTCTACCTGGGGGCCGGCGGTCTGGTGGAGCTGGGAGAGCTGGAACTGGCGAAGCAGTGGATGGCCCGGGCGCTGGAGATCGACCCCGATGATGCCCTGGTGCTGTACAACGTGGCCTGTATCCACTCGCAGCTGGGCGAGTGCGACGAGTCGCTGGACTGCCTGGAGCGTTCGGTGGGAAGTGCGCAGGGAGAGCAGTCCCTGAGCTGGATCCGGAACGACCCGTACTTCGACCCCGTGCGCGAGCACCCGCGCTACAAGGCACTCTTCGCGGCACGGAAGCCCTGACCTCCTTGCCAGCGCGGCGGGGGGTGATATCCTCCGCCGAACCATCCGGGGGCGGGGGATTTGCACATCCATGACACTCTCTAGGGCTGACGATGTCCTCCTGGCGGAGGACTGTCCCTACCACATCAACATCGTTTACAGAAGCGACGGCTTTCTCGTCAGCAACGTGGGCACGTTCCTGTACGCTGCCCTGGCCCGTGGCGGGGCGGCGATTGCCATCGCCACCGGCCTCCACCTGGATGGCCTGGCGCGGGAGCTGGCCGGGCGGGGTCTCGACCTGACCGCCTTGCGACGCGAGGAGCGGTACTTCGTGCTGGATGCGGTAGCCCTGTACGAGCGGTTCACGACGCACGGCGTTCTCGACGAGGAGCGCGCGGCATCGATCGTGCGAGACATCCTCGACCGGGCCCGGTGGGCCACGCGGCCGGTGAGCCTTTATGGCGAGGTCGTGGGCCTGTTCGCCGAGCGCCATGATCTGGTCGGCGCCGCCCGCCTCGAAGATCTATGGGACCTCATGCTCGAGGAACGGCCCCATGCGGCCCTGTGCGGTTATCCCGGACAGGTGTTTCGCGGCGCGACGCAGCGGCGCAAGCTGCAGATGCTGTGTGCCTGGCACAAGCACACCATCCGGAGCCGCAGCTGAGCCATCGCGACCACACACCCGTCACTCACTGACCGCAGGAGAGCACGCATGCTGCCACGACGTCTGAACAGCTGTCTTCTGATCCTGTTCGCGGCGGCGGCGAGCCATTCCGTCGCCCGGGGGGACGCCGGATGGCCCGGCCTGCGAGGGCCCGACAAGACCGGCGCGGTCAACGGCCGGCTCATCGATGGAGATACGGCCGGGCTGTCCGTCGCCTGGAAGCGGGATCTGGGGGCAGGCTACTCGGCGCCGGTGGTGGGCGCCGGTCGGGTGATGGCCATGTTCGCGGCCGGCGAGGACGATGTGCTGGCGGCATTCGATGTGAACAGTGGCGACGAACTGTGGCGCTACCGGGTCGGCAAGACGCACGCCGGGCACAGCGGTTCTCACGACGGCCCGATCTCGACACCGCTGCTGGCCGCAGGGCGCGTGTTCGGGCTGGGGGCCTGGGGCGACCTCTTCGCGGTCGATGCCGCGACCGGAAAACCGGTCTGGGCCAAGCACGCCGTGGAGGACTTCTCGGCGAAGGCGCCGTTCTATGGGTTTGCCACCGCGCCGATCCTGGTGGACGGCGTGCTGGTCGTGGAGGTCGGCGCGCCGGAGGGCAAGGCCATCGTCGGGCTCGATCCCGAGAATGGTGCAGTGAAGTGGACCGTCGGCGACGACGGAGTGAACTACCAGTCTCCCATCGCCGGCACCATCGCCGGGAGGAGGCAGGTGGTGGCCGTCACCGACAACCGGCTGTATGGCATCGACGCTCGCACGGGGGAGACGCTGTGGAGCACCGAACACGGCGGCGATGCGAGGGCCATGGGTGGAGGCACGATCGTGCCGGTGCCGGCCGGCGAGGGGCGTTTCTTTCTGATGAACCGCATCGACTCATCGACGATGTTCCAGGTCACAGCCGCTGCCGAGGGAGGCTACGAGGTGGCCTCGTTGTGGGCGAACCGTGCCATCAGTCGCAGCTATGTGCCGCCGGTCTATCACGGTGGCTTTCTCTACGGCATCAGCGGCCGCATCTTGACCTGCGTCGATGCGGCCACTGGTGAGATGAAGTGGCGTTCCCGTCCGCCAGGCGATGGGTTCCTGACCATGGTCGGCCAGCAGCTCATCGTCATGACCAAGCCCGGCAGCCTCCACCTGGCGACGATATCGCCGGACGGCTATCACGAGATGTCGAGGATTGACCTGTTCGACGAGCACTCGTGGTCCGAGGTGGCGATCGCGTCAGGACATCTGTTCGCCCGCAGCATGGGCCACCTGGCCCGGGTGGACGTGACCTCGTCGGGCAGGAGGGCCGAGGCTGCCGGCACCTGGCTGGCGTCGACCGATTTCGGTCGCTTTCTGACGAGTCTGTCGGCCGGCGAAGACCAGGCGGAGCGCATCGACGCGTACCTCGCCCGGCAGAAGACCTTCCCCATCGTCGAGGGTAGCGATGTCGTGCACTTCATCTACCGTGGCGAGGCGGAGGACATGGGCATCGTCGGCGACATGATCGGTTTTCGGCGCGAGGACCCGATGCAGCGCGTGGCCGGGACCGACCTGTTCTACTACTCCATCCGACTCGAGCCGGACGCCGCGGTCACCTATGGCTTCATCAAGGATTACGGCGAACCGATCCCGGACCCGCGCAATCCGATCGGCGCTGACGGTCTGTTCGGCAAGGTGTCGTGGCTCGCCATGCCCGCGTGGCAGCCGCCCGGGTTCATCGGTGAGGCGGCAGAGGGGACGCAAGGGCGCCTGGAGAGTGTGACATGGGAGCGGGAGGTCGCCTCCCGTCTCGGTGATGACGAGAAGACGGTCAAGCAGGAATGGACCGCGCAGGTCTACCTGCCGGCCGGGTTCGACCCGACATCCTCCCGCCGGTATCCCACGCTCTATGTCCACGACGGCGGAGAGGCACTGGACAAGGGCATGATGCGCCAGTCGCTGGACAACCTGATCGGCTCGGCGGTCGAGCCTCTCATCGCGGTGTTCGTGTTGCCGCCGGCGACCGATTCTCCGTTCGGTGCCATGGGTCCGGCCGGGCCCTACGCCGAGATGCTGGCGAACGACCTGGTGCCACTCATCGACTCACGCTATCCCACGGTGCGCGATGCGCGCGGTCGAGCCACCTTCGGGACGGGTAACGGCGGTGCCGCGGCGGTGGTCAGTGCTTTCCAGCACCCCGAGGTGTTCGGGCGGCTCGGCAGCCAGTCGGCGTTCCTCTTCGACATGCCGATGGACAAGATGCTGGCCGAGCATGATGTGCCGCCGCCGCTGTCCATCTTCATGGAATGGGGAACGTACGACATGCGGTCTCCTCACGAGGCCTGGGACATGGTGCGCGAGAATCGCCAGGCCTGGGAATTCTTGCGGTCGGCCGGCTACCGGCCGGCGGGCGGCGAGGTGCCCGAGGGACAGGGCTGGGCGTGCTGGCGAGCCCACACCGACGAGATGCTGGCGGCGCTGTTCCCCCTGCGACCGCCGGCCTGAGTCTCCCGTGGCATGACGGCGAGCTGCATGCACCGGTGGAATACGCAGGTTGTCGCCCTACGTTGTGACCCATACGGAGGGCCGCCGCACACGGCCGATGGATCATGCCAGGGAGTGTGACGACATCCAGCACCCCCTCCGACGCGGCCACTCCGGCGCGGCCTCCGGTTCCGGTGATCGTTCACCTGTCCGGTCGCATGCGCGGCCGGACACAGCGTCTGGGTGGCGACACGCTGCGTATCGGCGCCGGGGAGCAGGCACAGGTCCGGCTGGACCGGTGTGAGATCACCTGTTGCGGGGAAGGTGCGGAAGGGCCGTCGTCGAGGTTCGACGTGGTTGCGACGCTGCAGCGACGGGGCGCCTCGTACCGCATGGCGGCAACCCCGGGGACGGCGATCTGGGTCAACGGCGAGCGGGCCACCGACATGGTGCTGGCCAGCGGCGACGTGATCGAGATCGGACAGGGTGGGCCGCTGCTGCGCTTCCGTCTGTATGCACCGGGCTCGCGTGCGTACAAGACGCTCGGGGAGGCGTTCGCGGACTGCGTGGATTGCGCGCGCAAGGCCGACACGCGGCTGGCCCGCCGGACCGGTCTGGTGGTC
>JBHHZI010000202.1:0-5088 GCA_046757965.1 Acidobacteriota bacterium
GCCAAAGATGAACCGAGGCTTTGCGTGAGAGGAGATTCCGACATGCGTCGAATGAACCTGCCTGTGATGGGAGGCCTGTGCCTCGCCCTCGGTCTTGTCTTCATCTCCGGATGTGGCCCGGCGTCCGACGCCGGCGCCTCCGACGAAACAGCGGCGGCGACGACCACCACCGAACCGGTCGCCGCCCCGGCCCCCGTTGCCGAGACAGCGCCTGCGCCCGCTCCGGCGCCGAAGCCACGCCCGGCTCCGCCGGCGCCACGCACCTACACGTTGCAGGCCGGGACCACGCTGGCCGTGCGTTTCGAGGAGGAGCTCAGCAGTGAGGTCGCCACGGTCGGCCAGCCGGTTGCCGCCGTGGTGTCCGAGTCGGTGCGCGTCAACGGCCAGACCATCATCCCCTCGGGTGCTCGTGTCGAGGGCTCGGTGGTGGAGGTGAAGCCTGCGAAGCGCTTCGGCGGTCAGGCCACCCTCGTCGTGCAGTTCGAGCGCGTGCTGCTCCCCCATGGCCGCAGTGTCGACGTGGACGGCCAGATCATCGCCCAGGCCCGCAAGGAAGCCGGCAAGGACGCCGCCAAGATCGGCGGCGGCGCGGCAGCGGGGGCGTTCCTCGGCAAGGTCCTGGGCAAGGGCGGCAAGGACACGCGGACCGGCGCGGCGCTCGGCGGAGCGGTCGGCACGGCGCTGGCGTCGAAGAAGGGCGATGAGGCCTTCATCGAGGCCGGCTTCGAGACCACGGTCACCACCCTGTCGAAGACCTCCGTCACCGACCGGTAGCAACCGGCATGGCGGAAGCGTGTGGGAATCGAACCCACCGTGTCTGACTCTCGCCAACCACCACCGGATTTGAAGTCCGGGCGCAGCACCAGCCACGAAGCGCTTCCGGCGAGAGGCTACCACAGCGCCTGAGGGGTTTTTTGGCGGGCGGAGGCGTCGTGCGCCGGGTCAGTGTCCGGGTTTGTTCCGGTCCGGGAGAAGAGCCGCCGTGGGCCCACCGGCCGCTTCCTGGCGGATGACGAGACGGCGATTGACCGTCACGTCCGGCATCACCTGCGTCGCGCCGGAGGGCCACGTGACGATCAGGCGTTGCACGGTGGAGATCGCTCCCAGCCCGAAGTGGAGCCGGTCCGGGGGTGCCGTGAGGTAGCCCTCGCCGGCAGTGGTGATCTTCTCGGCGGCCCCTCCCGGGAACTCGAGCCGGACCCTGGCCCCCGCGCCGACCGGCACGTTGCGTGCATCGAGCAACTCGACGGCCAGCCAGTTGCCGGGCGCGGCGCTCACGTTCCGGAGCACTCGCAGCGGCCCGTCACATGCGGTGACGACGAGGTCGAGCCGGCCGTCGCCATCCAGGTCACCGGCCGCGACACCGCGCGCCACGGTGCGGGGCCCGATCGCCGGAACGGCGCCCGGGAAGGCGGAGAAGTCGCCGTCCCGGTCTCCCCGATAGAGGAGGTCCTGCTGCCCGTACCGGTCGGCGAAGGTCGTCGTGGTCGTCGAGTTCCCGAGCCGTGCGACGCTGCCGTTGGCGATGTAGAGGTCGTCGAGACCGTCGTTGTCCACGTCGAGGAAGCTGAGCCCGAAGCCGGTGAACGGCAGGCTGCTCGCGCCGAGTCGGCGGATGGCTGTCTCTTCGCGGTAGCCGTGTTCCCCGTCCGGGACATAGAGGGTGTTGGTCTCATTCAGGAGGTTGGTGGCGAGAATGGCCGGCACGCCGCCGCTCTTCTGCTGCAGAAGTCCGATGCCCATGCCGCTCTCGGCCTTGCCGTACTCGTTGTAGGCCGTGCCGGACGTCAGGCCGGTCTCGCGGAAGGTCCCGTCTCCGGCATTGATGAACAGGAAATTCCCCGTCGAGTCGTTGGCCACGTAGAGGTCGAGATCTCCGTCGCCGTCAGCATCGAAGGCGGCGACCCCGAGACCGTATCCGGGGGCGACGTCGAGGCCGGCCTCCACGGTGGCGTCGGTGAAGGTGCCGTCCCCGTTGTTCCGGTAGTGCAGATCCGGTTGCGGGTCGTAGACACCGGGATGGCAGTAATCCGGCACCTCCGGGCCCAGCGACAGCGAGGGGCAGGAGCCGCGGCTCGAGGACGGATCGACGTAGTTGGCCACGTAGAGATCGAGGTCTGCGTCCGCATCCAGATCGGCGAAGACGCTGCTGGTCCCCGTCCCCGGGTGGCCGACACCCGCCGCCTCCGTGCGATCCTCGAGGTCGGATCCGCCGTTGTTGTGAAGCAGGCGGTTCTTGCCGTCGCAGGTGACGAAGATGTCCCGGAACCCATCCCCGTCATAGTCCCCGACCGCGCAGCCCATGGCCCCATCGAGGTCGAGACTCAGGCGTGTGATGAAGCGGCCGTCTCCCTGGTTCTCGAACAGGACGCTGGGGCTTCTGCGACTCAGCGCGAAGACGTCGAGGTCGCCATCGTTGTCCCAGTCGAGCAGAGCAAGTCCGGAACCCATGATCTCCATGATGTTCCAGTCGTCGGTGCGGCCGGCCCGGTGCCGGAACTCGAGGCCCCAGGCCGAGGAGACCTCCTCGAAGGGCGCCAGGGAACTCGCCGGCGGGGGCGACTCCCCGGGGACGTCGCAACCGGACGCCGTCATCACCAGCGCCGCGAGGGCCGCCGTCCGGCGTGAGAGCCCGTTCACGGCCCGGTGGCCCGTTCGTGAATCATGTCCCGGTGCGCCTGGAACTCCGGATCATCCGGTGACATCTCGATCACCCGGTCGATGATCTCCCGGCTCAGTTGCAGGTGGCCATGCGCCAGATGAGCCATGGCCAGTGTGTCCAGTGTGATATCCGCCGGGTGGATCTCGGCGGCCCGGGTAGCGAGGGTGATGGCCTCGTCGCCCGGCTGCTCCTGGTCCAGCAGCAGCCACGCGAGGTTGTTCATGGCAGGCCAGAAGTCCGGCGCCACCGCCAGGGCGCGTCTGTACGAGGTGGCTGCCGACGCCATCTCCCGGTGAGCGTAGTCCAGGTCGCCGAGCTTCAACCAGGTCAGCGCCCGGCGATCATCGAGACGGAGAGCGCGCTCATATGCCGTTCTCGCCTCTGCGTCGCGACCCAGGGAGAGCAGGAGATCTCCGGAGTATTCGTTGAGGTCGGCCGATGCGGGGTTGTGCGCGAGGGCCGAAGCGAGCGCATCGGCCGCTTGCTGCATGCGACCCTGACGCGCGTACGCCTGGGCGAGCCGCACCCACAGCGCCGGATCCCCTCTGGTGGTGGTGAGCTCTCCCTCGAGACTCTCGATCTCGTTCTCGATCCTGCGGAGGCGATCGAACTCCGAGCGGTGGACAGCCGCGGCGTCGGTCTGACCGCCGGCCTCCAGGAGCCGTGCGAGACGGTAGTGGGGGCTGTACCACCCGGGGTCCAGCTCGACGGCGGCGCGGTAATCATCCAGGGCGCCGGTCGGCCTGTCGAGTTGCTCCCGGGCCCACCCTCTGTAGAAACGGGCCTGGGCGTCCGGACGATGCTCCAGCACCGGCGTCAGCAGGGCGTCCGCGCGTGCGAACTGGCCGTTCTCCACCAGATAGACACCGAGCTGGGTGGCGAGGTCGAGGTCTTCCGGCAACTGCTCGACACCCGCCTCCAGCGTGCCGATGGCCGCATCGGCGTCTCCCCGTCTCATCTGCAACCCGGCAAGCTGCAGGCAGAGATCCCCGTTCATCGCACCGGCATCGAGGGCCGCCTTCAGCACCTCTGCCGCAGCGTCCGGCCGGTGCTCCGCGAGCAGGTCGTGCGCTCTGGCCAGGGCAGCCTCCGGCGCTGGCGGATGGTCGCAGGCGGATGAGACGACGCCGAGAAGAAGAGCCAGAGTGATCGCGAAGGCGCGTGCAGGAAGCGCGCGGCGTGTCCGGTGCAGAGGGGTCGTCATCGGAGTGAAGGGGGGCGTCGGCGCAGCTCCTGCAGGCGCGGGCCACGCGTCAAGTCTTCCTGCCTGCCAGGCACAGTCTGGGGGCGGGAAGCGGTCCCTGTCAAGGTCGCCGGCCCGTCCGGGTCGCGCTTCGATCTTTCCCCGAGTTGACGGCTACCCGGACAAGCTGGCAGTGTGGTCGGCGGGAGAGTCATCATGATGGGCAGTCGTCGTCGCCACACCCGGGAGGTCAGGCAAGGCGCAGCGCCCATGTCCCGTCTGGATCCGATCGAGCTGACCCGGCGTCTCATCGAGGTGCCCTCGCCCACCGGGGCGGAGGGCGAGATCGGCCGCTTCCTGGTGCCGGTCCTGGAGGAGATCGGTCTGGCCGTGACGGTGCAGCCGGTCGGGCCGGATCGATTCAACCTGCTGGCGGTGGCGTCGGAGGCGCCCGAGGTCACCCTCTGCACCCATATCGACGTGGTGCCGCCTCACCTGCCGCTGCGGGAGGACGAGACGCACCTGTACGGGCGCGGCGCCTGCGACACCAAGGGCATCCTGGCGGCCATGCTGGCGGCGGCGGCCGACCTGGTGGATGCCGGGGTGGACCACTTCGGCCTGCTGCTGGTGGTGGGGGAGGAGGTCGACAGCGCCGGGGCGCGCGCCGCCAACGAGAGGGCGGACGGGTCGAGCCGCTTCATCGTGGTGGGAGAGCCGACCGGGTCGCGCTTCGCGCGCGGCCAGAAGGGCGCCTTCAAAGCCGATCTGACCGTCCAGGGGCGGGCCGCGCACTCGGCCTACCCCGAGCGGGGGGAGTCGGCTGTTCTGAAGATGCTGCCGGTGCTCGACGATCTGCTGGCGGCGGACTGGGGCACCCACGACGTGTATGGCCCGGGCACCTTCAACATCGGGGAACTCCACGCCGGCGTGCGCGCCAACATCATTCCGGGGGAGGCGGTCGCGTCGGTCCTGGTCCGGGTCGTCGACTCGGCGGCCGAGACCCAGGCGCGTCTGGCAGCGCTCGTCGCCGGCCGCGCGGAGATGCGCGTGACTCATGCGAACGACCCACAGGAACTGTACGTGCCGCCTGGCAGTGATGAGACGGTGGTGGCGTTCAACACCGACATCCCGTCGCTGCCGTGCTTCGGGACGCCGCTGCTGTTCGGCCCGGGATCGATCCTCGATGCTCACGGTGCCGGAGAGAAGATCACCAAGGCGGACATCCTGGAGGCGGTCGTCACCT
>JBHHZI010000203.1:0-5022 GCA_046757965.1 Acidobacteriota bacterium
GCCCAGGGTCTCGGGCGCGCAGATACCGGGCCGGTCCCATGTTCCGTCGGCGAGCAGGCGGGCGACCTGCGCGCAGGGGAAGGCGGTGGTCCGTGCCATGGACGTCCAGCCGGTCTCCGGGTCGGTCTGGTCGATGAGATCCCACACCGTGCGTCGCCGCACGGTGCCGGCATTTCCCTCGACGATGACGCGCAGCAGGGTCATCTCATCGTGGCCCGGCTCGCGTTTCAGCAGCCGTCCGAGCAGGTGTTCGCTGACCTGGCGGGGCGACACCCGGGTGCCATGGGCAAGCTCCACCGATGTGGTGTCGAAGAAGCCGGTGTCGCGCAGCAGACGCATCTTCTCCGCGTGTCCGGGGAAGCGCAGGGTCTTCTCCCGCAGCGTGGAGGCCGTGATGGTGCGCAGCAGCGTGCGCAGCCCGTCGGTGTAGAACGCCTCGAGAGTGCCCACACCGGGAAACTCCATCATCTCGAGACCCGAAAGCGCGGGCACGACACGCTCCATGCCGTTCTCGCGCATGTGGCAGGGGCGAGTGTATTCCTCGATGACGTCGGTGGGGGAGAAGAGGAACCGGTACTCGTAGGGCCAGTCCCGCTGCACCGGCAGTCCTCCGACGAAGACCTCGACGCAGGTGACCTCCGTCAGGGCGGCGGCTTCGCGCCCGGCGAGCAGGTTGGACAGCCCGGGCGCCACACCACAATCGACCACGATCGACACGCCCCGCTCGCGGGCGGCCGTGTCCAGGTCGGTGGCATCCTCCGGAGTGAACGAGATGTCGGCCAGCGCGCAGCGCGCCTCGAGGGCGGCGGCCATCAGCGTGGCGCCGAGAAACCCGGGCACCGCGCCGGCTGCCAGGTCCATCCCATCCAGGAGCGAGACGACGGTGGAGCGGTCGGACAGGTCGGCCTGCCGGCGCACGAGATTGTTCATCGCCGGCAGGCGATCGAGGGCGGCCTCGCTGCCGTCGAAGGCCGTGACGATGAATTCATCGCCGGCGGCCAGATCCTGGGCCAGCACCGAGCCGACCAGACCGCAGCCGAACACGGCGATCCGCTTCCGGTCGCCGCCGCTCATGGTCCCGGACCGGCGCTCGAGATGCCGCTGCTCATCGGGCGGGTGTCTCCAGGGGTGTCGGCGATGCCGTCGCGTGGCCGTGGGGATGAGAACCCGCACCGGGCATGCCACCGCGTACGGTGCGGGATGCCCGTCTGGCGGTGGCGGACCGGCCGGGCCGTGGCGCGGACGGCGAGGCGAACAGGTCAAGTTGCCGAGGGGCCTGGGACGGCGTCTGGATGGCAGGTGGGCGGCTCGTGTCCGGGGCGTGCGCTGTGCGGGCCGCCTCCACCGTTTCCGCAACGCGGGGTCGAGCCGCCGCAGGGACGCGGCGAGTTCCCGCCGGTGGAACGGAGGGCGGGGAGGAAGCGGCGTGGCGCGGCTGGTAGATGGCCTTCTCCCGGGCCCAGCGCAGAAGACGGAAATAGAACGCCTTGAACTCCTCACCATGATTGAAGTGGCGCAGGTGCGCCAGCTCGTGACAGAGGGTGTTCACCAGGCTGGAATAGCGCAGCAGGCGCCCGGAGGTCGCGTGGCGCAACCGGATGTGGATGCGCCCATCTCGATAGCAGATGCCGTAGTGGCCGTTCACCCCGGCCCGCTCGGCCCGGATCGCGGTCTCGGGCAGTCCGAACTGCCGCGCGATGCGCCTGCCGTCCCGCCGCAGGCGGCGCATGACATCCACCGATACGGCACGCCGGGAAGGTGTCCCCGGCAGTCGTGGACTGTCTCCGACAGCAGGCATGGCAGTGCCGAGTGTAGCGCTTCCGCGGCGCACCGAGATCCCCACACCCGCCATCGCGCGGCCGGCGGCGTGGCGAGGGCCCGAACGTGACGGGTCCCGCGGCAGACCGTTGTCCGCCGCGGGACCGGGTCGGGGGGGTCAGATGCCGCCGTCAAAGACCCAGCGGTGCTGGGGGTTGTCGTTTCTCACGGCGAGGTTGTGGGTCTTGATGCCGCCGGGGAAGCTCACCTTGTAGGGGACATAGACGCCGGGGTAGTTGCCGGAGCGGAACGGATCGCCGAGGAACAGGAGCCTGTCCGGCCGGTGCCGGGGTTCCATCAGGAAATCGACCGTGGCGGGCGAGGGGCAGAGGATCTCCAGCGTCTTGCGGTCACCCGCTCGCGCCGCCTCGAACAGGGCGTGGGCCACGCCGCGCGGTCCCAGTTCGAGGAAGGCCATGGGAGCGTCCGCCACACCACCCCAGCGCACATCCGGCGGGATCTCCAGCTCGAAGATCGCGTCATCGATGGACGGGCGATAGTCGATGGTCACCACCTCGGCGAACAGGCGGCGCGTGCCGTTCACCTCGACCCAGCGTCGCAGGTCGGACAGGAGGCGGGTGGAGAGGTCCCACTTGACCTCGGTCTCACGGTCGTATTCGCCGAGGAACGCCGGTGGGCGCGGCCCGGTCGGGGCTCCCTTCTCGCGCAGGACGAGACGGCCGATGCCGTCGGTCTCCTCCTGGCTCACGATCTCGACTCCCGCCGCCGGGGCGTTGAGGAGTTGCTCGAGCCAGGACGCGGGCCAGAAGAGGCTGGTGTCGATCGGTCCTCCCTCGCCGCGGAAGGCCTCACGGCTGGCGGGGTGGTACTCGGTCACCTGCACGCCGTCGAAGATGCGGATCCGGTCCGGCCGGTCGATGCGGGCGCGCCCGGGCTCGCCCGGCGAGCGCGGGATCTCGATCCAGGCTTCCACATCGGTGAGATCGCCTTCCAGATTGACGTAGCTGAAATCCTCGCCTGGCCGGGCCAGCATGCGCAGGACCACGTGCACGGCGCCGACCTGATCTGTCGCCGCGAGCACCGGCTGGAGCATGGCGGCGTAGGCCGGTGTCGAGCCGGGTCCCAGGAGCAGAGAGAACAGGAGCCATCCTGCTGCGGCCAGCATGGTGGCCACGGTTGCCAGTCTTGTCACCATCGTCCATCTCCTCGGGCTCCACCGCGGCTCCGGCTGCCCGAAGGAGTCGGGGATGCCCTGCTCGAGGCGGGCCGCAAGACCGGGACGCGGGGTGGGGTCAGGCATCGTGCGCAAGCGCCTTTCCAGTTCGTCGAGATGCATGGTCCGCCTCCTTTCTTTCCAGCAGTGCGCGCAGACATTCCAGGGCGCGATGGAGCCGCGACTTGACGGTGCCGGCCGGGAGGCCGAGCAATCTGCCGCACTCCCTGAGGCTCAGATCGTGGAAGTAATGCAGCGCCACCGTCTCGCGAAGCTCCGGCTGGAGCTGGTGAACGGCCCGGCGCAGCACCCTCCGGCGTTCGGAGCGCAGGGCGACAGCCTGCGGATCGGGAGTGATGTCCTCTCTGTCCGGCAGGATCCCGGTTGACTCGCGCTCGGGGTGGTCCCCGCGTACCCACTGGAGAAACTCGTTGCGGGCGATCGCAAGCAGCCAGGAGCGGAGCGACGTGGACTGGCGCAGCGTGGTGATATGCCGCCAGGCCTTGCCATACGTCTCCTGGGTCAGGTCCTCGGCCAGATCCGGAACTGCGCCGAGATGTCTCAGGAAGCCGTAGACGTCCCGATGATGGCGGGCAATCAGCTCGCGGCAGGCTTCGCGTTCTCCCCGCCGCAGGCGCCGGACCAGGTGTCGCTCACTCAGCCCCACGATCGTCCCCTTTCACCTGTATGGATGCAGGAAGGCGCCGAGGTGTTCGCGAAGCGGGACCATTCTATCGGGGCCTCGGTGACGCACCGAGGCTCGACGGGGGACACGATTCCGGATCGAGCGTCAATTGTCGACACAGTACGCCACAAGAGCTCGACCGTCGTGCCGTGCGAATGCCCGCCGTCGACACCCCGGAGCCGTTGGTCGGAAGGGTGTCCTTCGGATGCTGCGGCGCTGGAACCTGACATCACGCCACGCGGCAGCGCCGGCTCGTGAGCGACTCAGTCGCCGGCGCGGTCGATGCCGGTCTGTTGCGCCGGCGGGCTGAACAGGTCGATGGCCAGCGAATCCTCCAGGGCCTCGGCGCCGTGGGGAACATTCGGGGGCAGCACGAGCGCCTCGTTCGCCGTGGCGATGATCTCCTCCTGGTCCGGTGGGGCGCCGACGAGAAAACGGATCTGTCCCGACACGACGAGGGAGATCTGTTCCTCGTCGTGGGCGTGCGGATCGATCTTGAAGCCTTTCTCGAGCCGCACGCGCGCGACGGTCATCTTCTCACCGTGGATGCGCTGGCGATCCAGAAGGGGCATGGGGTGATCGGTTTCAAGATCGCTCCAGCGGATCTTGCGGGCCTGCCGCCTTTCCTCGGTCATGGTCACTCCTGCACCGGGTCGAGCCGGATTGTCCCGGCCTCTCTCCACAGGTCTTTGACCCGCAGTGTAACTCTTTCCCTGATTGATCGGCCACATGACCCCATTGGCCGCACGAGACGAGCGACCCGGGTGGTGTCGCGGTCTGGGCTGCGAGGGGGACGCCGCCGGACGTGCCCGGCGAGACGATCGGGGTGCCGCGGGACCACAGGAGGGGCCCCACCGCATGGCGCGCGGGGGCCGGGAGCGCCTGGCCGCACTGGCCGGAAGGTCCGAGGTGGTACTCTGAAGCGACCATCGAAAAGGGAGACCAGATGAAGATGCGGTTGGCGCTCGTCGTCGTGTTCACCATGCTCTCGGTCGGCGCCCAGGCGTCCGGATCGAATCTCGGCACGATCGATTTTCCGAATTCGGGCGCACGGGGGGCCCAGAACGCGTTCGTCCGGGCCGTCCTCCTGCTCCACAGCTTCGAGTACGACGATCTCAATCGCCTCACGCTCGCCGAGTCGTTCGACGGAGGAGCCGGCGGCGTAAACAAGGTCGAGCTATCGTACAGCCCCCGGGGTGCCACACGCACCGAGACCCAGAACGGCACCGTTGTCACCAGCACGCTCAACGCCGCCGACGAACGGGTAGAGCTCGGTGTCGCGGCGCTGAGTTTCGGCTGGCGGACACCGCGCGACGCTCTCGGCGGGGGTACCGACGTGAGCGCA
>JBHHZI010000204.1:0-4914 GCA_046757965.1 Acidobacteriota bacterium
GCATGCTTCTCCCGAGCCGTCGATGCGCCAGTAGCTCAGCTGGATAGAGCGCTTGCCTCCGGAGCAAGAGGCCGTGGGTTCGAATCCCTCCTGGCGTACCAATCCTTCTCATCGTGGGTGCGAGTGCTGACGGGCCGGGCAGAGGCTGGTCGGGTCCGATGTTCGGCGGGCCATCCGGAGTGATCCCACGCGCGATCAGTTCGGCAGGTTGCGCGGCAGGGCGCCGAGCAGGCCGGCGAGAGCGGCGAGGAGTTCCCGGGCCTCGGCGGCCTCGGCGGGCGACGGGTGCTCCTCGAGGGCGGCATAGAGGTGCTGGTAGGCGCCGGTGGGATTCCCCAGCGCTTCCATGAGTACCCGGGCGGCACCGAGATGGGCGGCGGCTCGCCCGGGTCCTGTGGGGTGGTCGGCCAGGGCGCGCTGATACGCGGCGAGAGCCGCCCGGGGATGCCCGTGGGTCACCAGCGCGTGGCCCAGGCGGATCTTCTCCAGGGGGGAGACCGCGTGGCGCGTGGCGGCATGGGGTGCGGCGAAGTACCACCCGGCGGCCGCCTCCCAGCCGCCGGTGTCGAGCGCATCCCGGAATCGCTGCACGGCGCCGGCGGCCGGTGGGGGAGTTCCGGCGACCGCCGCCGGACGCAGGACTCTCTCGGGACGGGCCTGGGAGAGACGGTCGAGCAGCCAGGCCGCGGCGCCCCCGGCGACGAAACCGCCCAGGTGGGCGCCGTAGGAGACGCCGCCTGCGCCGGCGGTCAGCACCAGCGGCAGGAAGTTCTCGATGATGATGAAGAAGCCGAGGACCAGGCGGGCGGGGAGTTCGACCACGTTGGCGATGAACGGAAACAGGAACACCCAGACGCGCACGCGGTTGCGCGGAAACCACAGGAAGTAGAAGCCGAGCACGCCGGAGATGGCGCCGGACGCGCCGACCGACGGGATGGCGGAGCCCATGCGCAGCAGACCGTCGCCGCCGGAGGCGGCCACCCCGGTGGCCAGATAGGCCAGCAGAAAACCGGCACGTCCCAGGCGGTGCTCCACGTTGTCGCCGTAGATCCAGAGGAAGAGCATGTTGCCGAACAGGTGCAGGAACCCGCCGTGCAGGAACATGGACATCAAGAGGTCGGAGAACTCGGGGGCCGCCGGCTTGAGGCCGTGCTCGAAGGTGAACAGGTCGTAGGCCGAGACCTGGCGAGCCAGCGTTCTCAGCTCGGGGAGCGAGAGATGTCGCTCCTGGGCGATGACCTGGACGTAGTCGCGGAAGGCCGGGTCCGCCGGGTCGGGCGGCCGGGTCGACAGCGGCAGCAGGGCCAGGTAGACGAGGACGTTGGCCCCGATGAGCAGGTAGGTCACCCAGGGGGTCCCGGGGGGGTTCGGGCTGTCGCCGATGGGCAGAAACATCCCATTCTCCGGGCGCGTGGTTCGCGCGCACGAGATGGTAGCGCGTCAGTCCGGCATCATCGGCGTCGCGGGCGTACACTTCTTCCATGACGTCCCGCCGTTCATGCCTGGTCGGTGCCGTTGGCCTGCTGGCCGCCGTCGGCGCGGCCTCGCCCGCGGTCGCGCAGCACGACCGCCAGCGGCTGGTGACGGCGGCCGAGGCACGCGCGGTGGCGGATCCCTTCCGGCAGGTGGAGGCTCCGGCAGGGTTGGCGCGGCTGTTCTTCGTGCGCCCGCCGCGCTCGATCGCGCCGGCCCTGGGCATCGAACTGCGCTTCAGTGACGGGTCGTCGGCGTTCCTGGCGCCGGGGGCGTTCGTGTCTCACGACGAGCGACCGGACACGGCGGTCATCCATGCGCGCAGTCTCTGGGGCTATGTCCAGGCCATCACCTTCACCAGGGACCACGGCACGTCCACGCCGATGGCATCGCCGGATCCGGGGCTGCCCGGTCCGTGCTGTCCCCGGGCGCTGATGCACGAGCTGACGCGCCGGCATCAGCGGCTGTCGGTGCTCAACTGGGAGGCGCAGCGTCTCCTGTGGCAGGTGCCCGAAGACCTGGCCGCCGACGCCCGCACCGAGACCGTCATCCTGGCCTACCAGAAGCGCGGCGTGAAGACGCAGGTGCTCGATCTCGAGATCGGCGCCGCCGCGGGCGAGCTGCTGTTCTTTCGTGTCCGCGTCGAGCCGGCTGGCGCCATCACGGTCGAGCCGCTGTCGCGGCGTGCCGGAGCACGGCGGGTGCGGCGAGCCCCGCTGACGGCGGTGCGCTTCAGCGTGGATGACGAGCAGCGCTACACGGCGCCGGCTGGTTTCCCACGCCAGCCGGCGCCGGAGACGTCCCGGCGGATCATGGAAGAGGGGCTGCTGGCGCCGCTGGGTGCGAGGCAGACCCTCGCGCCGGTCGGTCCGGCCGGAACTCCAGGGAGCATGCCCGACGTGGATGAGGAGGCGGGCGAGCCGCCCTCCCCGTGACGCGGAACGGACCCGGGGCATAAGATGAGGCTCAGGGCAGAGGAGGTCTCATGGCGTGGATCGAGCAGATCGATGTGGCGGCTGCCACGGGAGTGCTGAAGCGCCAGTTCGACGCCGCGCTGAAGCGGGCCGGGCGGGTCTGGAACATCATCCGGGTCATGAGCGTCCACCCGGCGGCGCTGGCGTCGAGCATGCACTTCTACGGCGTGCTGATGAAGGGGCGCTCCCCGCTGACCCGGGCGCAGCGGGAGATGCTGGCAACGGTCGTGGCGATCGAGCTCGCCTGCCACTACTGAACGCAGGCCCACGCCCACGACCTCCGGGCCGAGGTCGCCGACAGGATGGCAAGCAGCGAGGAGGCCGACGCCTATGTCCACGCCCTGGTGCGTGACTGGAAGAGCGCGCCTCTGGAACCTGTGGATCTCGCCCTCTGCACCTTCGCCGCGCAGCTCACGCACCATCAGGACCACATGAGTCCCGCGGATCTGGACCGGCTGCGAGCGCATGGGCTCGACGACCGGGCCGTGCACGATGCCGCGCAGGTGGTGGGCTACTTCAACTACATCACCCGGGTGGCGGACGCCCTGGGGGTCGAACCGGAATCGTTCATCCGCCGCTGGGGCGCCGGCGACTGAGCGGCCTCGGCCCGTGTCGCTGGCGGCGTCGGCCCGCGGAAGGCGGCGAGCCCTCTTTTCGCGTGCGTCGCCGTGACTTCGTCGTATTCTTCGGACGGCAAGCACGCCGAGGGGGAAATATCCGTCCGGGGCCGGACCACCGGCCGTGGTCGGCGGTAAGACTCCGGAACGTCCCTAACATGCTGTGTTCACACGTGTAAGGGAGTGGGGGTTCGCCTTGGGGGTCGGAGGGCGAGACACAGGCAAGTGGCCGGGCGGCGGGCCCGGGTTGCTCCTGCTGGCGCTTCTCGCCGGGGCGGCCGGCATCGGTCCGGCGCAGGCGGTTTGCACCGACTGCGACGCCGACGGGGTGACGTTCCCCGCCGATTGCAACGATGCCGACCCGGCCATCCATCCGGGCGCGGCCGAGGTGTGCGACGGCCTCGATGACGATTGCAACGGCCTGGTGGATGACAGCCTGTTCTGCACCGGCACCTGCGTGAATCTGGCCAAGGCGGGATTCGATCTGCTGGTCTCCGGGGATGCCGCGAAGTCGGTCCAGCCCTCTGTGGCCTGGACGGGCAACGAGTACGGGGTGGCCTGGAGAGACGAGCGCGACCTCAACATGGAGATCTACTTCGCCCTGGTGAGCGCCGATGGGGTCAAGCTGACGGGCGATCTCAGGATCACGAACGATGCCGCGTCGTCGTTTGCTCCCGCGCTGGTCTGGACCGGCACCGAGTTCGGCGTGGCCTGGGTGGACAACCGGAACGGCAACAAGGAGATCTATTTCAATCGCCTCGATGCCGCCGGCCTGACCGCAGGTGCCGACGTGCGCCTGACAGCGGATGCGGGGACGTCGATCCAGCCGTCGCTCGTCTGGACCGGCGCCGAGTACGGTGTGGCCTGGACCGATGATCGGAACGGCAACCGGGAGATCACCTTCAACCGGCTCGACGAGACCGGGGCGGTCCTCGGGAGCGATGTGCGTGTGACGAACGACGCCGCGGTCTCCGAGCAACCGGCCCTGGTGTGGAACGGCGCCGGCTACGGTCTGGTGTGGACGGACGAGCGGGATGGAAACCGGGAGATCTATTTCAACCTCCTCGGGAGCACGGGGACCACCGCCGGTGCCGACATCCGGTTGACGGCCGATGCGGCGGTCTCCGCGCAACCCTCGCTGGCCTGGTCGGGCAGTGCGTATGGCGTCGCCTGGGTCGACGAGCGGGATGGCAACCGGGAGATCTACTTCGCCGGGCTCGATGCCGCCGGCGCGAAGCAGGCTCCGGAGACCCGTCTGACGGTGGATCTCGCCGTCTCCGAGCAACCGTCCCTCGACTGGACCGGCCAGGAATATGGCGTGGCCTGGCGCGACACACGCGCCATCAATGGCGAGATCTTCCTGGCGCGTGTCGATCCGTCGGGGAGTCAGCAGGGCGCGACGCTGCGCATCAGCAACGATCTCGGCCTGGTGTCCCGGGCGCCGGATCTCGTCTGGAGCGGCACCCGGCATGCGGTCGTCTGGCAGGACATCGAGGTGAATCTGTCCCGGGTCGATTGCAGTTGCGAGGACGCCGACATGGATGGCATCTCGGCCTGCAAGGACTGCAATGACCAGTTCGCGGCATGCACCACGACCTGCACGGACGTCGACGTCGACGGGTGGCCGATCTGTGCGGGCGATTGCGACGACACCAACGCCGCCATCTTTCCCGCCGCGCCGCAGGTCTGCGATGGGCTGAACAACGACTGCAACGACCCGGCCTGGCCGGCGCTGACCGGCACCAACGAGGCCGATGCCGACGGGGACGCGTTCAGCGCCTGCACGGGGGACTGTGACGACACCAACGCCGCCATCTTTCCCGCCGCGCCGCAGGTCTGCGATGGGCTGA
>JBHHZI010000205.1:0-4871 GCA_046757965.1 Acidobacteriota bacterium
GCCGGGCGTCATCGCTGTTCGCCGCCGGGGAACCGATGATCTGGTTGACCGGCGGCGCGCTGGCGGTCTGCCTCGTCATGATCGCCGGCCTGTTCGCCCTCGTCATCTTCCTCGGAGGGGCCACCTTCTGGCCCCGACGGGTGGTGCGGCTGACCACCGTCGACGGCCGGGTGTACATGGGCGAGGTCACGCGCGAGGAGACCTACAGGCCGGCGGCCGGGCAGATCGCCGCGCTGCCTGCCGGCGTGCGCGAGGTCGCCGAGGCCCGGCTCGCGACGGCGGAGGGCCGGTCCCGGCGGCACCTCGTCCGCACCGGCAACTTCCACCTGACCCGCACACATTTCCAGTGGGTGAGCGACCTCGAGGTGGCCGGCGATGCGCGTCCTCCCTGGGCGGTCGTGGTCGAACGGCTGGAATGGGGCGTGTTCTACGGCACGCCGCAGGGGCTGGCCCGCATCGAGCCGATGACCTCCGGTGAGACCGTCGATGACCTGCTGGAGCGACTCGAGCCCGAGGCCCGCTCCGCCGGAGCGACCCTGCGCATCGTGGTCCGGGGAGCGGACGGGAGCCCGACCCTGCTGCCGGCTGAAGCCGGTCCACCTGCCGGCGATATTCTTGGCGTGGCGCTCTGGTATGCGGGGCCCCGGGCGGCCTGGGATCGATTTCGCACGCTCCACCCGGCGGTCCGGGAGCGCTGGCACCGGCGGCGCCGGCTGGAGAAGGACGACATCGGCCGCGTCAATGCCCGGCAGGAATCCGCCCGGCTGGCGGCTCGCGCGGCCGAGCTTCGTGTCGAGGCGGCGGTCGCCCGCTCCGGGCCCGGGTCGGAAGCCGCCGCCCGGGCAAGGACGGCGGCGGCCGCGGCCGCCGTACGCGCCGAGACCGTGCGCGCCGAGGAGGCGCAGCGGTTCTCCCTCCTCCGCCGGCGGATCGCGGCGATCGATGCGGACAACGCCCGCTACCAGCTCGTCATGCGGACCGCCGGCGAGGGGGAGCAGCCGCCGCGGACGGTTTTCCTCCCCCTCGACGAGATCGTCCGCGCCTATCCGGCCAACCGCCTGGGTGCCGCGGGACGCCTGCGTGTGTACCTGTCGCGATGGGCGGAGTTCCTCACCGATGATCCCCGCGAGGCCAACAGCGAGGGAGGTGTCTTCCCGGCCATCTTCGGCACGGTCGTCATGACCCTGGCCATGTCGATCCTGGTGGTTCCCTTCGGCGTGCTGGCGGCCCTGTACCTGCGCGAATACGCTCGCTCCGGGCTGGTCGTCAGCACCGTGAGGATTGCCGTGAACAATCTCGCCGGCGTGCCCAGCATCGTCTTCGGCGTCTTCGGTCTGGGGTTCTTCTGCTATGTGATCGGCGCGTCCATCGACCAGCTTCTCTTCGTGGCCCGGTTGCCCGACCCGACCTTCGGCAAGGGAGGACTCCTCTGGGCCTCGCTGACCCTGGCCCTGCTGACGTTGCCGGTGGTCATCGTGTCGACGGAGGAGGCCCTGGCGGCCGTGCCGAACTCCATGCGCGAGGGGTCACTGGCGTGCGGCGCGAGCAAGTGGCAGACGATCCGGCGGATCGTGCTGCCCCGGGCGGCGCCGGGCATCATCACGGGCATGATCCTGGCGGTGGCCCGTGGCGCCGGCGAGGTGGCTCCTCTGATGCTGGTCGGTGCGGTGAAACTTGCCCCGCGCCTTCCGGTGGATGCCACGTATCCCTTCTTGCATCCTCAGCGGAGCTTCATGCACCTCGGTTTTCATATCTTCGACGTCGGATTCCAGAGCCAGAATTCGGAGGCGGCGAGGCCGATGGTCTTCACGACGACGTTGCTTCTCCTGGCCATCGTGACGGTGCTGAACCTGGCGGCAATCTGGCTGCGAAGCCGGCTGAGGAAGCGTTTCTTCGTGGCCGGTTTCTGAGCGAGGTCGAGGCAGACATGAGACGATGCCAGCGTGGTGACGATGACCAGGGCACGAGGGTTGCCCGGCATGGTGGCGCATGACACGATGTCCTGTATCGTGCGCAGCGAGTCAGCGGTGACCGACGACGAGGTGAGTGTGCCGCGTTCTCGTGCGGATGGCGATGTCCGCGAGGCGATCGACCGCGGTGACGCGGTGCGCACCGCGCTGCACGAGAGTGTGATCTCGCCGGATCCGGTTCTCGAGATCGACGCCTTCAGTCTCTGGTACGGGGAGACCCGTGCGCTCCACGACGTCGACATGCCGGTTCCAAGGGGACGGGTGACCGCGCTCATCGGGCCCTCGGGATGTGGCAAGTCCACGCTCCTGCGCTGTGTGAATCGCCTCAATGACCTCATCGACACCGTCTCCGTCCGCGGGTCGATGCGCCTCAACGGTGATGCCATCTACGGGGCGCACGTCGATGTCATCGAGCTGCGCAAGCGCATGGGCATGGTGTTCCAGAGGTCGAATCCGTTCCCGATGAGCATCTACGAGAATGTTGTCTACCCCCTGCGCATCGACGGCGAGAACCGCCGTGGCGTCCTCGACGAGGCGTGCGAGAGGAGCCTGCAGGGCGCCGCGCTCTGGGACGAGGTCAAGGATCGTCTCCGGGAGAGCGCCCTGGGGCTCTCCGGCGGGCAACAGCAGCGGCTGTGCATTGCGCGTGCCATCGTCTCCGAACCGGAGGTTCTGCTCATGGACGAGCCGTGCTCGGCCCTGGACCCGATGGCCACCGGCAAGATCGAGGATCTGATCGACCGGCTCCGCGGCGACTACACCGTGCTCATCGTCACCCACAACATGCAGCAGGCCTCCCGCACCAGCGATTTCACCGCCTTCATGTACCTGGGGCGACTCGTCGAGCATGGCGCCACGCGGGACATCTTCACGAACCCGCGCCTGAAGGCGACCGAGGACTACATCACCGGCCGGTTCGGCTGAGGCGGCCACGGCACCGGGTGGTGTCTGGGGGTACGGCGCCTGCCGCGGATATGTCGTGCTGCGGCGGCGCCGGTGTCCGCGCCGCCGTCCGGGCTCCCCGGTCGTTCTCCGTCCTCGAACCCTGGAGCCGGCAGGTCACCGAAAATCCGGGCGACGGGCTTGCCGCCGCAGGCGATCCGGTGTCATGGTGATGGTGAGCGGCGGCGGCAGGGTGCGCCGCCCGGCTCGCGAGGCGATGCGAGGGCTCATGTACCGGCGACTGTACCCACCGATCGAACCGGATGATCATGGCCGTCTCGAGGTCGGGGACGGGCATGAAATGTACTGGGAGCAGTGCGGAACCGGCACCGGCCACCCCGTCCTCTTCCTGCACGGTGGTCCCGGCGGAGGATGCGACGGGAACAACCGCTGCTACTTCGATCCGGACGCCTATCGCATCGTGCTCTTCGACCAGCGCGGCGCCGGGCGCAGCACACCCGCAGGCTGTGTGGCGCACAACACCACGCAACATCTCATCGCCGACATCGAGCGGCTGCGCACGCATCTGGGGATCGATCGCTGGCTGGTCTTCGGCGGGTCGTGGGGGTCGACGCTCGCCCTGGCCTATGCCGAGGAGCATCCCGGCCGGGTGACCGGCCTGATCCTGCGAGGGGTCTTTCTCGGGAGTCGTGCCGAGGTCGACTGGGTCTCCCGGGCGGACGGCGTGGCCCGCTTCTATCCCGAACTCTGGCGGCGATTCGTCGAACCGATTCCCGAGGATGAACGCGAAGACCTCGTCGCGGCCTATCACCGGCGCCTGTTCGGCGACGACGAGGCGGCGCGTGCCCGCTGCGCCCGGGCCTGGTCGATGTGGGAGGCGAGCCTGTGTCGCCTGGTACCGGACATGGACGAGATCGAGGCGATGTGTGCTCCGGAGCTGTCGATCTCCGTGGCGCGGGTGGAGAGTCATTACTTCATGAACCACTGCTTCCTTAAGGTGAATCACCTGCTCGATCACGTGCCTCGTCTGGCCGGCATTCCTGGAATCATTGTTCAGGGGCGTTATGATCTGGTGTGTCCACCGGCCGCCGCGTGGAATCTGCACCGGGCCTGGCCTGCCTCGCGACTGGAGTTCGTGGCCACGGCAGGTCACTCGGCATCGGAACCGGCTCTGCGCGATGCGCTGCTTCGCGCCACCGACGCGTTCCGGGATGGGAGTGGATCGGAGAGATGATGCGTCAAGCACGTTGCAGTGTCTCGCGTCCCGCGCCTGTCTGCGACCGGGATGGACGTGCATCAAGCAACGAGCAACGGGAACTCTGCCGGCGTCCCGCGCCCGCGCGCGACTGGGATCTCGGCATCAGGCATCCTGTATAGTGAGCGGCCTGTCCGACAACCGCGTCCACACTCGGACCGGATGATGTGGCGACCGGCTCGCCCCCGGGCGATGAGCAACGAGATGGCAACGTCAGCGTTGCCGGCATGGTGAGGAGTCAGACACGATGGAGAAGGCAACGTTCGGTGCCGGCTGTTTCTGGGGTGTGGAGGCGGTGTTCGCCCAGGTCGACGGGGTCAGCAAGACCACCGTCGGTTTCATGGGAGGAGACGTCGAGAGCCCGTCCTATGAGCAGGTCTGCACCGGGACCACCGGCCACGCCGAGGTCGTCCATCTGGAATACGATCCGGACAAGGTCACCTACGATCAACTCCTCGCGGTGTTCTGGACCAATCATGACCCCACCCAGATGAACCGACAGGGCGCCGACGTGGGAACCCAGTACCGCTCGGTGATCTTCTTCCACACGCCAGAGCAGGAGAAGGCGGCCCGGGCTTCCAGGGCCGCGCTCGAAGCCGGTGACTCGGTCGATGGGCCGGTGATCACGGCCATCGAGCCGGCCGGACCGTTCTGGAAGGCCGACGAGCATCATCAGCGGTACTACGAGAAACGCGGCCAGGTTCCCGGCTGCCGGCTGTAGCCGCGCCGGCTCCTCCCGGCGA
>JBHHZI010000206.1:0-4861 GCA_046757965.1 Acidobacteriota bacterium
CTTGGCACCGAACGGACCCCGCGGGTCCGGGTTCTCCACGAACTCGGTGACGATGTCGGGCATGTCGAGGCTGGTCGGGCTCTTGTACTCCAGCAGGGAGGGAAACTTGTGCACCAGGGCAGCCGAGCGCGCCGGCGGCAGGCGGCGGAAGGTCTGCTCCTCCATCAGGGCCTCGCCCAGCGCCATGTAGATCCCCCCCTCCACCTGGCCGCGGGCCAGCACGGGATTGAGGGCCCGGCCGATGTCGTGCACCATCCAGATCTTGTGCACGTGCACCCAGCCGGTGTCCGGCTCGACCTCCACCTCCACCACCGCGGCCGTGTACGAGTACGTCGGCGACGGTCCGACGCCGCCGCCACGGTAGCGGGCCGGCGAGTGCGGCGGCGTGTACGACCCGACGGTGCCGACGGTGCCGAAGGCGGCCTCGGCGATGCCGACCGCCTCGGCGAACGATCTGCCGGTGTCGGGGTCCTCGACGTCGAACACGCGACCCCCGGCGAAGCCGATCCGGTGGCGCGGGATCTCGAGATGGCGGGCCATGGCCGAGGCCAGGATCTCGCGGGCGCGCTCGGCGGCCTCGATCGCCGCGTTGCCCATCATCAGGGTCACCCGGCTGGAGTAACTGCCCAGATCCACCGGGGTCAGATCGGTGTCGCCGGTGACGGCGCGCACGTCGAACGGGTCGATCCCCAGGATCTCGGCGACACAGCCGACCAGCACGTCGTCGGAGCCCTGGCCGATCTCCGTGGCGCCGCAGAAGGCCGTCACGCCGCCGCTGCGATCCAGCTTGAGCTGCACACCGGAATGGGGCATGCGGTTCCAGTAGATCGGCAACCCGGCCCCTGACAGGTACGACGAGCAGGCCAGGCCGACGCCGTGGCCGCCGGCGAGCCGGCGGAACTTCCGCTTCCAGCCGGAGAGTTCGACGACGCGGCGCAGACATTCGGCCAGGCCGATGGTCTCGATGCGCATATAATTGGCGGTGACCGTCCCGGGCTGCTCGACGATCGACAGGCGCAGCTCGGCGGGGTCGCGGTCGAGGGCCTCGGCGATCTTGTCGAGCTGCACCTCCTGGCCGAAGCGCGGCTGCGGCGTGCCATGACCGCGCTTCGGGCCGCACGGCGGCTTGTTGGTGAAGACCCGGCAGCCCTGGAAGGCGTAGCGTGGCACGTGGTAGGTGACGGTCTGCAGGGCGCCCGTGTAGAAGGTGCTGGCGACTCCGTAGCTGCCGTAGGCGCCGCCGTCGATGAGAGTGCGCAGCTTCATCGCGGTGATGCGCCCCTGCTTGTCGACGCCGGTCGCAAACGACATCAGAACGGGATGGCGCCCCCGGTGGCAGTAGAACACCTCCTCGCGGGTCAGGCAGATCTTCACCGGGCGATCGAGGACGAGGGCCGCCTTCGCCACGACCATCTCGTGCGAGAATGGGTCGCTCTTGCCGCCGAAGCCGCCGCCGTTGGGTGTGGCGATGACGCGGATGTGGGCGGCGGGCAGCTCGAGAACCCGGCTCAGGGCCCGGTGCACGTAGTGCGGGGTCTGGGTGGAACTCCACAGCACCAGCTTGCCGTCCGGATCGATGGCGGCCACCGTGGCGTGCTGCTCGATGGGCAGGTGGGTGTTCCCCTGGTAGAAGAAGGTGTCCTCGAAGACCCGGTGGGCGGCGGCGAAGCCCTCCTCCACGTCGCCGAAGGCCAGCGACACACGCTTGTGGATGTTCCCCTCCTCGCCATACTCGTGCAGGCGCGGCCGGGGCGTGGCGAGCGCCTCTTCGGGCCCCGAGATGGTGGCCAGGGGCTCGTATCGCACGTCGATGAGCTCGGCGGCGGCTGCCGCGGCGGCCTCGTCGCGGGCCACCACGGCCGCCACCGGATCGCCCACGAAGCGGACGTGCTCGGAGCACAGCGCCTGCTCGTCCTGGCTGACCGGCAGGATGCCGTACTCGATGGGCAGGTCGCGGCCGGTGAGCACCAGATGGACGCCGTCGCTGCTTGCGGCACGTTGCGTGTCGAGGGAGACGATACGGGCGTGGGGCAGGGGAGAACGCAGCAGCTTGCAGTGGAGCATGCGCGGCAGCACGATGTCGTCGGCGAACCGGGTCTGGCCGGTCACCTTGGCGCGGGCGTCGACCCGCCGGCGCGGCGTGCCGATGAGCCGGGGGCTCATCGACCCGTCTCCGGGTCGGCCGCATCGGCCCGGTCGCGCGCCGCCTCCACGGCGTCGAGGATCTGCAGGTAGCCGGTGCACCGGCACAGCACGCCGGACAGCTCGCGGGCGATGTCCGCGCGGTCGGCGTCCGGGTGGCGGTCGAGCAGGGCGCTGGCGGTGACCAGCATGCCGGGCGTGCAGTAGCCGCACTGGGCGGCGCCCAGGTCCGCGAACGCTTCCTGGAGCGGATGCAGCCGGTTGCGGACCGCCAGCCCCTCGACGGTGGTGACCGAGCGGTCCTCGCACTCGAGGCCGAGGACCAGGCAGGAGAGCACCGGCTCGCCGTCGAGGAGGACGGCGCAGGCCCCGCATTCACCCAGTTCGCAGCCGTGCTTGGTGCCGGTGAGGCCCAGGTCCTCTCTCAGCAGCTCGAGCAGCGTCTTGTAGGCGGCGAAGGTCACGTCGTGGGTCTCCCCGTTGACGCGCAGGGCGATGGTCGCCGGCTGCTTCGCGTTTCCCTCATCGCTCATCGGATCGGTCCTCCCTGTGACGCCGCCGGTGAGAAGGCGACCTGCGGGTGCGGTCTGCCCGGCGTCATCGTTCCGGCACCCGGGTGCCGGCCGGTGCGGCCAGGCCGGCGAGCAGGAAATCCGCCACGCCCGCGGCCACCGTCCGCGCCGGGTCGCGACCCTCGGGGTGGAACCACCGGACCGTCCAGTTCAACGCGCCGAGCATCGCACGAGTGACCAGCCTGGCGTTCACGCGGCGAAACGCGCCCTCGCGTCGTCCCGCCGCCACCAGCCGCCGGATGCCGGTCTCGTACCGGTCGCGCTTCGCCACCAGACGGGTGCGCAGGGGCTCGGGCAGGCCGTCGACCTCCAGGTGGGCCGCGGTGCCGTTGACCTCGTCGAGGATGCCCAGGACATGGGCGATCAGCACCTGCCGGAGGCGCTCTTCCACCGGCCCGCCCTCCCGGCGCGCGCGGTCGAGGACGGCGAGCATGCGATCGAGGAACTGATCCTGGCAGAAGAACAGGATCTCGTCCTTGCCCTTGAAGTAGTGGTAGAGATTGCCGGGCGACAGATCCGCCTCGGCGGCGATGTCGCGCATCCCCGCGGCGGCGAAGCCGGATCGCCGGAAGGCCCGGCCGGCGGCGCGCAGGATGGCCAGGCGCCGAGCATCCATGCGGCGTCTGGCCCGGCCGGCCCCGGTGGGGATCGAACATCTGTTCAATCTTTGAACCACGGTTCGATTATGGCGATGGGGACGGGGGGCGTCAAGCAGTCACAGGGGGCGAAAAAACTCGTTACAGGTCTTGTATTTACGAATCGGGACACTAAGATAACCCTCGCCTGCGGCGTTGACCCCATGCGACCGCCGTGACCCGAGAGCGTGGAGGAACCTGACGCATGTCGTCCGTCCTGCAGAGCCTGCCTGTCGCCGGGGCCGTGGTGGTGGCCCTGTTCGTCTCCGTCGTCTTCACGAAGAGCCTGCTGCACCTGATGTTCGGTGCCCTGGGCCGTCTCGTCACCAGCCATCAGGCGGACGCCGCGGCCGAGTAGGGCCTGCGGGTCAGGCCGGTCGGTCCATCCGGACCGGTGGGCCTGAAGGCGTCCCGGAGCCCTGGCCCGGGGGTCAGACGTCGATGTCGGCTCGGCGGCGAGTGTGGAAATAGCCGGTGAGCAGTTGCCGGCACCCGGCCGCGCGCACGCCGGCGGTCACCTCGAAGCTGTGATTGACCGCATGGCGCGCCGCCAGTTCCCTCGCCAGCGCGATGCTGCCCACCTTCGGATCGGTGGCCCCGTAGACCAGGCGGCGGATGCGGGCGTGCAGCAGGGCGCCGACACACATCAGGCACGGCTCGACCACCACGTAGAGCGTCAGGCCCGGCAGGCGATAGTTGCCCGTGTGCCGGGCGGCCGCGCGCAGCGCCACGATCTCCGCGTGGGCGCTCGGGTCGCAGGTCCGGATCGATCGATTGGTTCCCTCGCCGATCATCTCGCCGTCGAGGACGGCGACGGCGCCCACCGGCACCTCGCCGCCATCGGCTGCCTCACGCCCGAGAGCCAGGGCGCGGTCCATGAACGTCTCGTCCGTGGACATGGCGAGGCGCGTGTCAGACCGCCGGACTTGCCGGGTTGCCCGGAATGCGCTGGATGATCTTCATCGCCGTGGCGATCATCGAGCCGGCGTCCGAGAGACTGGCCGGCAGCACGAGCGTGGTGCTCTCTCTCGCCAGCTCGCCGAATTGCGCGATGTAGTCCTCGGCGACGCGGAGCTGCATCGCCTCGAGACCGCCGGGTGATTGCGTGGCCGCCGCCACCTCACGCAACCCTTCCGCGGTGGCCCGTGCCACGGCGAGGATGGCTTCCGCCTCGCCCTCGGCCTCGTTGATCTGCTTCTGCTTGGTCGCCTCGGACTCCTTGATGGTGTGTTGCTTTTCCCCTTCGGCCTGGTTGATGGCCGCATCCCGCTCGCCCTCGGAGGTGAGGATGACGGCGCGCTTCTCCCGCTCGGCGCGCATCTGCTTCTCCATCGCCGCCAGCACGTCGGCCGGTGGGTTGATGTTCTTGATCTCGTAGCGCAGCACCTTGATGCCCCACGGGTCCGACGCCTTGTCCAGCTCGCTGACCACCGAGAGATTGATGTGGGTGCGTTCCTCGAAGGTGCGGTCCAGATCGATCTTGCCGATCTCGCTGCGCAGCGTGGTCTGGGC
>JBHHZI010000207.1:0-4841 GCA_046757965.1 Acidobacteriota bacterium
GGGCGGCAAGTTCCGCCTGCGCTTCGCCAGTGCCGTCGGCGGCTCGCAGAACCTCGAGGTGGATGTCAGCTACGTGGCGCGGGTGCCGGTCCTGGGAACCGTGAGGATGCCGACCAGATTTCCGCAGGATGATCCGGTGGAGGTGACCACCCTGCCGCTCTTGGAGCTGGCGGCGGGCAAGTTCACGGCGCTGATGCAGCGTACCGTGGCGCGTGATGCCTTCGACGCGGCCAACCTGCTTCAATCCATGCCGGACCTGCTGGAAGACGCGGAGTTTCGTCTGGCCTTTGTTTGTTCCATGGCAGGCGGCCGTCACGATCCCCGAGAGATGCAGCCCATGGACCCCGCGCCGAGCGAGCTGGACATCAGGCAACAGCTTCTTCCCGTGCTGCAACAGAGCGAGGATGCTCCCGGGACCGACCCCGAGGAGCTTCGGACGCATCTGCACCGGTGTTTGCAGGGTGTTGCCACCAAGCTGTTCGACTGGTCTTCCGAAGAAATCGCGTTCCTGGACCGCCTGCACGACGAAGGCAAGGTGGACGCATCGATCCTGCATTCCGATCCCCAGGTCCAGCAGCGGATTCAGACTCAGCCGATGCTGCTCTGGAAAGCCCAAAACGTCCGCCGGCACCGCAAGGGAGCGTCCTGAACCATGGCCCTCAATCCGATCGTCTATACCGAAAAGGTGGTGCGCAGCTTCCTGCGCTACCAGCTCACCGCCTATCCCTTCGCCGACGAGCGCCTGCACGCACAGATGCGGCAGCTTCTTTCGCTCGACGAGACGCGGCAGTCGCCGCTGCTCAAGGTGTCCTCCGGTCGCTCAGGTGCTTGCAGCAACTCCTTGCCCCTCAGTAGAATCCGTCTCTGTGGGCCGTTAGCTCAGCTGGTTAGAGCATCTGCCTTTTAAGCAGAGGGTCCCGGGTTCGAGTCCCGGACGGCTCACCATGTAAACCATTGAAAACGCAAGCCTGTCTTCTTCGCCCTCTGATCGCCTGGGATTTCCCGGGACCGTTTGAGACCACGTCGATTCAAATCGTGTGACGCCCTGAGCGCCCCTGTACGGACACAGCGCTAGGTCGTGACGAGAGAGGCGTGGCCCACGAGATCGCGACCAGTAGACGCGTGGAGGGTCGGTGCCTGCGGCCGGCGTGAACACGCGGGCGCGTGACGGGATCGGAACGCCGAGGTGTCGTGTCGGCTCGTGCGGGCAGTGAAAGCGGGCGGAAGAACGTCGTTCTGTGACGGCTTACAGTGAGCGTGCAGCGGGCATGGGGAGCAGGCAGTGAACGCAACCGGGGAAGTGCGGTCCAGCACGTCGGCCTCGCCACGTGCGTCGCTGTCTTCCGGCACGGTCGGTGCGATCTACTCGGTGCTGGCGTATGCGATGTGGGGCGTGCTACCGTTGTACTGGAAGATGTTTGCCGGCATCTCGCCGGTGGAGATCGTGGCGCACCGGATGCTGTGGTCGCTGCCATTCGCCCTGCTCCTGGTGATGGCGCGGCGGCATCTTGCGGCCCTGGCCCGCGTGTTGCGCAGCCCGCGGCAGGTGGCGCTGCTCACCGGCACCGCCGCGTTGCTCTCCGTCAACTGGGGGATCTATATCTACGGGGTCAACACCGGTCGCATTGTCGAGACCAGTCTCGGCTACTTCATCAATCCCCTGGTCAATGTCGCCCTGGGGTTCCTGTTCCTCAAGGAGCGGTTCAACCGCTGGCAGGTGGTGGCTCTTGTCCTGGCCGCCGCCGGCGTGGCCAACTTCATCTGGTCGCTGGGCACGTGGCCGTGGATCGCGCTGATGCTGGCGTTCAGCTTCGGCCTGTACGGCCTGGCGCGCAAGACCGTGCAGGCCGGGGCGCGGGTGGGACTGTCGGTGGAGACCCTGGCGATGGCGCCGGCGGGTGTCGCCATCGTGGCCTACGGCCTGGTCACCGGTTCCGGGCATTTCGGTGCGATCGGGTTGCGAGATGTCGCCTTCGTCGCCACCGGTGTGGTGACGGTCCTGCCGCTGCTCTGGTTTGCCGAGGGGGCCCGCCGGTTGCGCCTCTCCACACTCGGCATCATCCAGTACCTCGCACCGTCGTTGCAGTTTCTCCTGGGTGTTTTTCTCTACCGCGAGCCGTTCACGACAGCGCACGCCGTCACCTTCGGGACCATCTGGACGGCACTGGCCATCTACTCTCTCAGCACGTGGCGGACGGCGCGACGCGCGGCCGCCCTCGCGGCCGGAGGCGGAGACGTCGTGCAGATCGTGTGAACCGCCAAGCGCCGGACCGATCGCGGAGGCGGATCACGCGGCACCGGCGTCCTGACCGGTGACGAGGTCAGTGGCGCCGGCGCGTTGCGGTGCCGCTCACGGCCGGCGCGGGGGAGGCAACGGGCGCGGTCCGGGAGCCGATCCGTACCGATGGCCGGTCCGCCGAACATTCCGCCAGCAGGCGGCGCCACTCCCGTCGCTCCCGCGCCGGATCGAACAGGGCGCGGCGTTGCTCGCCCACCGCCTGCAACCGCCGCAGAAAATCCGGCGAGGTCTCCGCGCGGCGAAGGAGCGCGGCCAGGCGCTGCGTGTCGCCGGCGGGGAAGTATCCGGGATGTCCGGCGCCGAGCAGGCCGACGTTGCCGGGAATGCGCGACGCGACGACCGGCACGCCGTTCGCGATGGCCTCCGACACGGCGTTGGCGCCACCCTCGGCGCGAGACGAGTTGACCGCCAGCCGGCAGCGCCGCAGCCTGGCCAGGGCCTGCCAGCGCGGCAGATCGCCAAGCCACAGGTAGCGGGGATTCCGGGCGCTCTCGGCTCGCGCCCGGCGCGCCATGGCATCGCTCATGGCCGCGCCCATCTGCACGATGCGCACGCGCGAATCAGCGGGCAAACTTCGCGACGCGATGGCTGTGCGGAAGGGATCCTTGACCGGACGCAGGTGGGCGACGACGGCCACGTCGAAGGTCCGGTGGGACGGCGTCCCGCGGCGCGACCGTGTGCCGCGGACCGATGGGCCGGCGCGTCCCGCCACGGACTGGTAGAGGATCCGTGTCCGCTCACGGAAGGCGGCGGGAAGCGCATCGGGAGCGCGCTCGTGGAGGACCACCAGGCGCCACGCGGCGCGCAGCACGTCGCGCAGGTCCGGGGTCCGGGGAAGGTCGACGTGGAGGTCGGTGCCGGTGAGGGCGATGATCACCGGCCGTTCCGGATGGTGGTGCGCGAAGCGCAGGACGGATCGACGGCTGCGGCGGGCGTGCAGGGCGATGAGCAGATCCGCGCTGCCGCCGTCCCAGCTTCCTGCCACGAGGACACGGTGTCCGAGGTCGCGCAGGATACGGGCCCAGCGCCGGGCGGTGATGCGGTTGCCGTGCCGCGAGGCCCGCGGCGCCGGTGTGACCAGCGTGATGCGCATCAGCGGCCGGGTCCGGTGGTGTCGGCGGCGCAGGTGCGAAAGCCCGTGAACACATCGCGGCGGTCCGGCGTGTAGTAGCTGCGGACTGCGCTCCGGATGAGGCGCGCGGGGGTCATCCACGACCCGCCCCGCACCACGGTGTGTGTGTCGAACCAGGGCCGGGAATAGTCGACATACGGGTCGGGCGAGAACCCGGGGTAGGGGCGAAACGGTGTGGCGGTCCACTCCCAGACGTTGCCGATGAGCTGCCGGCAGCCGGCCGGACTGTCGCCGGCCGGGCAGGCGGAGACCGCGGCGGGCCCGGCGCCGGCGCCGTCCAGATGTGCGCGCGATGAGGCCGGCGGCTCATCGCCCCACGGATAGGTCGTCTTGTGCGCCGGCGGCGCGACGGCGCGATCTGGGCCCGGGGCGCCGGTGGCACACCACTCCCATTCGGGCTCTGTCGGCAGGCGGCGGTTCACCCAGCGGCAGTACGCGCCGGCCTCGAAGGCGTTGACGTGCATCATCGGCTCCTCGTCGACGAGGGGCCGGCGCTGGTCGAAGCGGCGCTGGATCCAGCCGCCGCGGTCTCGCCGCCAGTAAAGAGGATGGCGCGGCGTGGCGGTGGCCAGCCAGCGCCGGCCCGGCCGGCTCCACAGGTTCTCCCGCTGGTAGCCGCCGTCGTCGACGAAGGCCCGGAACTGGCCCACCGTGACCGCTGTCCTGGCGATGGAAAAGGGCGCCACCTCGACCTCGTGGGCCCATTTCTCGTTGTCGAACAGGAAGGGAGCCTCCCTCGACGACCCCAGGAGAAAAGCGCCGCCGGCGATGGCGATGTCGTCCTCGCCTGGTTCGGTCTCCGGGCTGCCGGCGGCCGGGCCGTCGCCCGCCGGGGCGTCGCCGGCCCGGCCGGTGGCCGGCGGCGCGGGGTAGGCCAGCGTCTGCCGGGCGTAGGCGAAGGCCTCGCCATGCATGTCCTCGTGCGCCAGCGCCAGCAGGTGGAAGTAGCGCACGCGCGGGGCGACCGGCTCGTCAGGCAGGTCCGCCAGGTGATGGCAGACCGCGTCGAGGACGTCCTGCATGTAGTCGAGCGTCTGCTGCCGGGACGGCAGGGGAAGGTGCCATCGCCTGTCGTGCGGAACGGTCGATGAGTCGTACAGACTGTCGCCGTCGGCGTGCAGGGGGCGGCGGCCGAGCAGCTCACGCAGGGCCCAGCGCTCCTGGAACCAGCCGACGTGGCCGATCTCCCAGAGGAGGGGATTGATGATGTCCAGCACCGGGCCGATGAGCTGCTCGTCGGAGAGATCATCGACCAGCGCCAGCGTCCGTCGCCGCGCGTCCCGCAGCGCGTCGATGAGGCCCGAGGGCCGACAGGTAAGCGATGTCGGGCTCACGTCCGCCATATTGCCACCAACGGTCCACCGGGCGCCACTGCCGCCGGTGAGGTTTCCGGTGCCCGTGGGCAGCCGG
>JBHHZI010000208.1:0-4801 GCA_046757965.1 Acidobacteriota bacterium
CGAAGGTGCGGTCCAGATCGATCTTGCCGATCTCGCTGCGCAGCGTGGTCTGGGCAAGCTGGCTGATGGCGAAGAGATAGTTGGCGACGCCGTAGGAGGCGCGGCGCGGGTCCATCACCTTGAGGTAGAGCACTCCGTCCACGCCGACCTGCACGTTGTCCCGCGTGATGCAGATCTGCTCCGGGATGTCGGCCGCCCTCTCCTTGAGGGAGTGCCGGTAGCGCACGACGTCGAAGAACGGCATGAGGATGTGAAAGCCGGCCTCGAGGGACTTGTGGTACCGGCCGAGGCGCTCGACGACATAGGCATTCTGCTGCGGCACGACCAGGGCGGTCTTGGCGATGACGACGATCACCACGGCGGCCAGAACGATGAGGACGATGACGGTGGCGGTCATGTTCAGTCTCCCTCCGCGGGTCCGATCGAGAGCTGGAGGCCATCGACCTCCCAGACAGTGCAGCGCTGGCCCTTCGACAGCCGGCTGCTGCCGACGTTGCGCGCGCTCCACCCGGTGCCGCGCAGCTCGGCCTTGCCGATGGCCCCGGGGGAGATCGGTTCGAGGACGACGGCGGTCTCGCCGACGAAGTTGTCCACGGCGGCGCTGGCCACCTCCGTGCTCTGCATCCGCCGGATGATCGGGCCACGCAGGGTCAGAAGCGACACGATCGCGATCACCGAGAACAGCAGAACCTGGAACCACAGCGGACCGCCGAGGCCGGCCGCCGTGAGCACGCCGACGACGCCGGCGGCGACCCCGAAGAACAGCATGATGATGCCGCCCGGCGTCATCACCTCCAGGGCCAGACAGGCCAGCCCGACGAGCAACCAGATCCACCAGTCCATGAGTGCCTCCGGGACCGATTATGCCACGGATCACGTCTCGCTTGACACGGATCCTGCCGGTGGTACCCTTCGCGCCCGGCGGTGTCCGGCAGCCCGTCCCGGGCGCGCCGGCCCTGACCGATGCCCGCCGGCGCGCGGATGGTGGCGAGATCCGCATCGAGGTCCCGACCTGTGAGTGGAACGCCGCTGAAGGTTCTCTATCTCATCGGCAGCTTCCGGCAGGGCGGGGCCGAGAAGAACATCACCCAGATCCTGTCGCATGCCGATGCGACCTGCATCGCCCCGGAGGTCGCGTGCTTCGAGGCCGGCGGGGCGTACGTCCCGGTGGTGGAGCGGCTCGGCGTGCCGGTTCATGTGCTCGGGGTGCGCGCGCCGCTGGTCGGCGTGCGGAACCTGGGTCCGCTGCTGCGCCTCGCCGCTCTCGTCCGCCGCCGCCGCATCGACATCCTGCATTCTTACCTGGTGGCCGCCAACATCTTCGCCGCCGTCGCCGCATGGCTCGCCCGCGTTCCACACATCGCCTCCCTGCGCAGCGCCAACTCGCGCGAGTCACCGAGACTGCTCCGGGCTCATCTCTGGGCCCTGCGGCGTGCACGCGGCGTCGTGGCGGTGTCGGCCGAGGCGCGCCGGACCTACGCAGGCCGAGGTATCGACCCGGACAAGATCACGGTCATCGAGAATGGTGTCGAGGTGGTCGAGGCGGGCGAGACGCAGGCGGAGAGCCGGAGGTACTTCGACCTGCCGGCAAGCGGCCGGATCATCACCAGCGTCGCCAATCTTGGCCCCGAGAAGGACCACGCCACGCTCCTGCAGGCCGCCCGCTCGGTCATCGTGCGCCACCCGTCGGCCTTCTTCGCCCTGGCCGGCACCGGCCCGATGCAGGCCGAGGTGGAGCAGCAGGTGAAGGCACTCCGGCTGGAGGACCACGTGCGGCTGCTCGGTCACGTCCGCGACGTGCGGCGCCTGCTCAACGCCACCGACATCTTCTGCCTGACGTCTCTGGTCGAGGGCATGTCCAACGCCTTGCTCGAGGCGATGGCCGCCGGCCTGCCGGCGGTGGTCACCGATGCCGGCTCCAACGCGCGCCTGGTGGTGGACGGAGAAACCGGCCGGGTGGTCCCGGTGCGCGACCCGCGGGCCCTTGCCGCGGCCCTCGACCCGCTGGTGGGCAGCGCGGCGCTCGCGGCGCCGATGGGGCAGGCGGCGCGGGACCGGGCGGTCGAGGAGTTCTCCATCGAGCGCATGATCGCCACGTTACAGGGGCGCTATGCTGGCGTCGTGGCGTGACCGGGTGCCGGGATGGCGCGGCGGCCCGCCCCGGGAGATCCTGCCAGCGGGTTCACCGGCGCGGCACGGGTGCCGGAGGCACCGCCGGCCCTGGTTCGATCCATCGTCTTGACCCGGGAGAGGACGGTCGATGTCACGACGCATGAGAGCCCTCAGGGCAGTTGGCCGGCGTGTGGCCCCGGGGCTGCGACCCCTGTCACGGCAACTTCGGTTCCATTCCTGGCTCCGGCACGCGCGTCGTCGCTACAGACAGACGGGTGGCGCGGACCTGCCCCTGGCCGGTCGATTGTGGGTGAGACCCGAGGCACTGGTCGGGATCGCGGGCGGGGCAGCAGGATTGCAAGCGGGCGAGAAGACATCCGACGGGAACTCGCAGGTCCAGGGTGGGCGGTGGGACCTGGCGATGTGCAGCCTGGAGGAGATGCCGGTCTTTGCCGGCATCGAGGCCCACCTGATGCACAACGTCTCGTGGGAGAAGACGCCCCTGTGGAGCGGCGTGTCGGACGGAACTCCCGGCGTCCCGAGCGGCGAGCACTTGCGTGCCCTGGATGAGGCGATTGCTGACCTGCGTGCATGCGACCGGAGTGGTGGAAATGCGCAGCGATCAACCGCTGTGGAGCGCCTTGCCCGGCCGATCACTGCCGGGATCGGCCGGCATGGAGATTTGCTGATCCATGGCGGCATCGCGCAGGCCTGCGCCGCCCGGGTCCTGGGGCTGAGCCGCGTTCCGGTCACCATCACGCGCCGCCACAGCAACTGGCACCGTTTCGTCGCCGAGGTGTGGGAATACGCGCGGACGCACGACGGGCAGGTCTACAACGTGATCAGCCATCCCGACCTGGCGAACGTGCCGGCCACACACGGGCATGAGCGGTTCAAGATGGTCCGGGACTGTCTGCCGTTCGCCAGCGGATCTGTTCTCGACGTTGGCTGTCACTGGGGTTACTACTGCACGCAGCTCGAACGGATCGGATTCGACTGTGTCGGCGTGGAGGTGGAGCCGATGCACGCCTACTTCCTGTCAAGGCTGCGGCGATCGGAACGCAGCCGCTTTGACATCGTTCGCAAGTCGATCTTCTCCTACCGGGATCGCAATGAGTTCGACCTGGTTCTCGCCCTGTACATCTTCCATCACTTTCTGAAGTCCGCAGCAACCTACCGGCACCTGGTGGAATTCCTCGGCCGCGTTCGCATGCGGGCCCTCGTCCTCGGATGCCACAACGAGGATCAGCCCGCCATGCAGACGGCCTACCGGAACTACGCACCGGACGAGATGGTGGCCTTCCTCCTCGAACACTCGAGTCTCACCCGCGCCACGCACGTCGGAACAGAGGGCGGCCGTCGCGAGATCTTCCTGCTCCAGGCCTGAGTCCCTTCGAGCGGAGCTCCGGGCGGGTTTGTTTCATAGGCGCGGCCGGCGCCGACCTCGACCCGATGCCCACTCATTCGGTTCTGAAGGCTGATCTGGACGATGTCCACGCGGATGACGAGCTGGATGAGATGGAGGACACCGCCTGGAGGGCTGGCCCGAGCAACCGAGCGCCGCGTTCATGGTCCGGGCAGACCTGGGGCGTGACTGAGATGGTACGCCCAGCAGGATTCGAACCTGCGACCTTCTGATTCGTAGTCAGACGCTCTATCCAGCTGAGCTATGGGCGCACACGCATGCGGGGATCCCTTGCCGGGAGGGCCTCATGTTAGGAGATCGGCCCGGGCAGTGCAAAGCACCGGGGTGACGATTTCGTCGTTGCCACCGCGCCCTGCCGGAACCCATATTGGGTGCAAATGGCAAAAACGCGGAAAACGCCAAAAGTGCCGCCCCGGCGGCGGCACGACGATGGAGACCTGCTCAGCACCGGCTCCGTGGCCCGGGTCTGTGGCGTGACGCGAGACGGCGTGGTGCACTGGATTCGCTCCGGAAAACTGGCGGCCTCACGCACTCCCGGCGGGCACTACCGGGTCCGGCGCGACGACCTGGCCACGTTCCTGGGTCGAAGCCGGCGTCGGTTCACGACCCCGGCTCGCCATGAGACGCCTCGCATTCTCGTCGTCGACGACGAGCCGTGCCTTCTCGATCTGCTGCGTGAGCTGCTCGAGGGGGAAGGGTATGCGGTCACGTCCGCCGAGGGGCCGGCCGTGGCCCGGGAGATCGTGGCGGAGGTGGCTCCTGACCTGGTGATCACCGACGTGGCGTTGCCGGACGGCGGCGGCGCCGGCCTCACCCGGTCCCTGCGCGCCGACCCGTTGCTCGGGTCTGTCCCGGTGATCGCGATCACGGGCGCTTTTGCCGCCGAACCCGTGGAGGCAATCTATGCGGCCGGCGCCGACGTGCTGATCGCGAAACCGTTTCGCCCGGAGCATCTGCTGGGAGAGATCCGGCGTCTCCTGTCGGCAGGTCCGCGGCCGGGAGAGCCGGCATGACCCCTCCGGAAAAAGGCGACCCGGGCTCGCGCGCGGCGCGCCAGGCGCTGATGGACATGGCCCGCCGGCTCGGCGCCGGGCTGCATGTCGACGCCGTCTCGCTCTGCGTTCTCGACGACAGCCAGGAGAATCTGCTCGTTCTGCCCATGAGCGGCGACCCGGCCCACCAGGGCGAGCTGCGGAAGATCCTGCCGGTGGGATGCCACCGTTTACCAGCGGCATCGAGGAGGCGGTCCTCGACCGCGGCGCG
>JBHHZI010000209.1:0-4692 GCA_046757965.1 Acidobacteriota bacterium
CTCGGGGGCGAGGAGCTGGATCCCCGCATCCTTCACGTCTCGCCGGAAGGAACGAACGTCTTCATCGTAGAATGCGTTCAGATCCGTGAGCACCGTGTCCAGAAGGTCGCCTGCCTGGCGCAGGTAGGTCAGCTGGGCCCCGGTGGGCGGATCCCAGGATGATCCCAGATTGCGGAAAGCGTAGGAAACCTTCG
The DNA here is from genome assembly GCA_046757965.1 of Acidobacteriota bacterium. GTDB lineage: Bacteria > Acidobacteriota > Polarisedimenticolia > SMYD01 > SMYD01 > JBHHZI01. The sequence goes on from JBHHZI010000209.1 coordinate 195, forward strand.
ACAGGGCGTCGGTCTCGGCGATGATGCCCTTGGTGTCGGGGAGGGTCCAGAGCCTTTTCTCGAGCCCGGTGAGCTGCTTCTTGAGCTTCTCGCCCGTCTCGCGCAGCGCCTTGCGGGCCTCACGCTCCTCGTCCGGTTCGCCACGGTCGCCGGCCACCGCGCCGTCGGCCTCACTGGCGGCCTTGCTTGCGTCCTCCATCCCCCTGATCTTTGCCAGCACGACGTCGATGTCGCTGCCCGTGGTGTGCAGTCGTTCGATGGCCGTGGCCACGGTCTCCTGCAACTGCCCGGCGGCCTCCAGGGCTGCCCACTTGGCCTGGCGATCCTCCAGGCGGATATCGAAGCGCGGGTCGGCAAGGACGCGCACGTCACGGCTCGCCTCGTGGTCCCTGTACTTGACGGCGACAGTGTAGCGGCCCGGCAGGACCTCTGGGCCCGACGGCTCGAAGAACCGGGGTTCCTCGCGAGGCGGCTCCTTGAACGCGTCCCGGCGCAGATTCCAGACGGCGCGGTTCACTCCCAGATGGGCCGGGGCCTTGAAGGTGCGGATCTTCTTGCCGCCGGCATCGGTGATGGTGATGTCGACCTGCGGGCCCTTCGGGCCCTTCTCATCGTGTCCATGCTGCTCCCCGGTCTCGCCCTTCGTTCCCTCGACCTCCGCCGTCTCCTCTTCTTCCTCGCCGGCCTGCTTCCTGGCCCGCTCGGCGGCCTTGCGCGCCTTTTCCTTGTCGGGATCCGGATGAGGCAGCTCCTCACCGTGCAGCGCGAACGTGATCAGGGCGCCGTAGGCTCGATTCTCACCGCGGAACTCGCCGTGGCCCGGGAAGCGCGATTCACCGGTCTGCTTGACCCGGTACTGCTGGGCGTCGGGAACCTCGAACAGGTGGAGTGGCTCGTCGAGCACCGCCTCGGAGATCTCCCGCAGGGGACGGATATCGTCGAGAACATACGCGGCCCGTCCGTGTGTGCCAATGACGAGATCCTGCTCCCGGGGGTGGATGACCATGTCACGCACGGCCACCGTGGGGAACCCGTGGGTCCATTTGAACCAGTTCTCGCCGGCGTCGAGGCTGACATAGAGCCCGAACTCCGTGCCGAGGAACAGCAGGTCGTCGTCCACGGCATCCTGGACGATGGACAGGCAGTACCCCCGCACGTCGCGGGTGGCGAGATCGGTCCAGGTGCGCCCGAAGTTGTCGGTGCGAAACACGTACGGCGTCCAGTCGGAGCGCCGGTGATTGTCGAACACCACGAAGGCGGTTGCCGAGTTGCTGGCAGAGGGAAAGATATGCGGGATCCAGCTATGGGCCGGCACCTTCAGCACATTCTTTTCCACGCTCGTCCAGGTCTCCCCACCGTCCTGCGTGACGTGCAGGCGGCCATCATCGGTACCGGCCCAGAGAACACCTGCCTGCACCGGGCTGGGAGCCAGGGAGATGATGGTCGTGAAGTTCTCCGCGCCGGTGGCATCGGGTGTCAGGCCCCCGCTCTCATCCTGCTTCTGCCAGTCCGGATTGTCGGTGGTCAGGTCGTCACTGAGGATCGTCCAGGTCTCCCCGCGGTCCCGCGAGCGGTGTACGAACTGGCTGCCGAGGTAGAGTGTGTTGTTGTCGAACGGATCGATGGCGATGGCCGCATTCCAGTTGAACCGCAGCTTGACCCCGTCCGGCGCCGGCGGCCGGATGTCCTTGCGCTCGCCGGTGCGGAGATTCCAGCGGAGCAGGTAGCCTTCCTGGCTCATGGCGTAGCCGATCATCGAATCGATCGGCGATGGCACCGTGTCGAACCCGTCCCCGAAGCCGACCTCTTCCCACTGATGGTTGCGGATGCCGCCGTTCTCCCAGACGGTCGCGGGTCCCCGCCACGAGCCGTTGTCCTGCATGCCGCCATAAACGTGGTACGGCGTGTCCAGGTCGACGCGGACGTGGTAGTACTGGGCGAGGGGCAGGTTCTCGACGAAGCGCCAGGTCTTGCCGCGGTCGCGGCTCATGGCCATGCCACCGTCGTTGCCGATGTAGATCTGCTCCGGATCACGTGGGTTGATCCACATGGCGTGGTGATCCGGGTGGATGTCGCGAAACGGCACGAGGATGCGGAAGGTCTTGCCTCCGTCATCGGAGACGCTGATCATCGACCACATGCTGTAGATGCGGTCCGGCCAGGCGGGATCCACGCGGATATCGCCGAAGTAGAACGGCCGGTTGCCGGTCCGGCGTCCTTCCCCCACCTTCTCCCAGCTCTTGCCGCCGTCGTGAGAGCCGTAGAGGGCGTTCTTCTTCGCCTCGACCAGGGCGTAGACCACGCGCGGGTCGGAGGGAGCGATGGCGACGCCGATGCGTCCGAGGTCTCCTTCAGGAAGGCCATCCTCGGGCGTCAGCTTCGTCCAGGTCTCGCCGCCATCGTGCGTAACGTACAGGCCCGACCCCGGCCCGCCGGAGCGAAACGACCAAGGCCAGCGGCGGAAATCCCACAGGGTGGCGAACAGCTTGTTCGGGCTGGACGGATCCATCACCAGGTCCGAACCCCCGGAGCGCGGGTCGACATAGAGGACCTTCTTCCAGGTCTTGCCGCCGTCCACGGTCTTGAAGATGCCGCGCTCCTCGTTCTCTCCCCACTCGCGCCCCAGCGCAGCCACCCAGGCAACCTCCGGGTCGGTCGGGTGGAGAACGATGCGGTGAATGTGCTCGGTCGCGTCGAGTCCCAGATGGGTCCAGGTCTCGCCGCCGTCGAGTGACCTGTAGACGCCGTTCCCCACCGACACACTGTTGCGGGGGTTCGCCTCGCCGGTGCCGACCCAGACGATGTCCGGGGCGTTCTGGTTGATGGCGATGGCGCCGATGGAGGCGACCGGCTGATCGTCAAAAAGAGGTTCCCACGTCAGGCCACCGTTGATCGATTTCCACAGGCCGCCGGTGGCGGCCCCGACATAGATGGTGTCCGGGTCGGAGTCGAGGGCGGAGATGGCCACGATGCGGCCGCTCATGCCTGCAGGACCGATGGAGCGGGCCTTCATGCCGGCCAGCAGGTCGGCGTCGATGCGGGCTCGAGGGGCGGCGGCAGGCGCCAGAAGCAGGACGAGGGCAGCACACGTCAGGACGAGACGACGGTTCATGGGGCCTCCGGCAGCAGATTGTCGACGCAGGAATCAGGCGACAGCATAACCAGAGCCGTGCCCTCTCGCAAGCAGAATCGTCTGTTCCAGGCCGCCCGGTTGCGGACGCAGCGCTACCCGGAGTCGGGCCGGCGGACGTCCGCGGCAGGTTGTCGCCCGTGTCAGCGGTCGGCCCAGGTCAGAGACAGGCCCACCGAGCGGCCGGGCGCCAGAGAGGCCTTGCGGTCGGCCGCCGGGAAGAACGCGTCATCCAGGAGGTTGGTCGCCGTCATCGCCACGCGCCAGTCCGGGGTCGCCTGGAAGGTCAGCGAGGCAGACAGCAGGTGGGCGCCGGAGATCGATTTCTCGCCGCTTCCCGGGTCGGCCTTGCGGGCCCGGACCGTCCAGCGGGCGGCGGTCGACCACCGGCCGCCGCGGTGATGGAGTGACGCAAACAGCGAGGCAGGGGTCACGTCGGACAGGTTGGCACCGGCGGCCGTCTCGCCGTCGATGACGTTGCCGCCGAAGCCCACTCGCCATGCGGTCGACGCGTGCCAGACAGCATGAAGATCGAGGCCGGTCAGGGTGCCGCTGGTGAGATTGATGAAGGTGAGATCGTCCGGCGCGACCTCGACCCGCTCGATGAAATCGTCTATCCGGGTGCGGAACACCGAGCTGGTCAGCAGCCATCTCGTGCTTACCTTGCGCAGCTCGATCTGGGTGTCGAACGAGCGTTCCGCATCGAGGGCCGGGTTGCCGGCGATCTGCCCCCGGCCGGTGGTGCCGGAGAAGAAGCGCTCGGTCAGGCTGGGAAATCGCAGGCCGGTGCCGACGTGAAACGCCAGCAACACCTGCGGCGCCATCGACGTGACCAGCGAGGCGTGGCCACTGGCTGCCCGGTCATGCCGTCCCGATGCCGCCCGGTTGCCCTGGGAGAACGATTTGGCGCGGGCGCCGATCTCGAAGCGGCTGCGCGGTCCGGCGCCGCCCAGGGTGGCGAAGGCGCCGACCTCGGTCTCGTGGGCACCGGCGAGAGAGGTGGTTCGTGTGGTCGGCGCCGTCGAGTTCGGATCGAGGTCGAGGCGTGTCTGTCGTGCATCGACACCCCGCCGGCCAAACAGATCGATGCCGACGCGCGAGGTCAGCGCGTCGGAAATGACGACGCGTCGCTGCCATCCGGACGAGAAGTCGAAGCTGTCGTCATGCACGCCGGTGCGGGTGAAAGGCGCCTCCGTGACGTCCGTGTCGAGACTGCGGGCATGCACGGCCGCCTGCCAGGTGCCGGCCCGCTCGGTGTTGACACGGAAGGCGAGCAGGTGATGAATCGACCGCGGGTAGACGGTGGTCCGCACCGGAAAGTCGGTGTTGGCCTTGCGATGTCGTCGCCCAGGGAGGCGAGAGCGAGCA